>JBEVOI010000175.1:0-2942 GCA_040507665.1 Burkholderiales bacterium | reverse complement strand
TACGAATCAATGAGTTGCGATCTAGGATAGCTTCAGATCAGAGCGCAAATCGGCGCGAATGGTCGAATTTCAACAAACTGCTAAGGAACCTCTGAACAAGTCGCCGTCGCGCCCATCGTGGACTTGTTCAGAGGTTCCCTAACGCGAGCGGATTATACGTGCTTCGCCTGCACCGGCGGAGCGGCATCGGAAGGAGGCTGCGCATGGGCTACGCGATCGTCATCCACGGTGGGGCCGGGGCGTGGGAAGCGGAAGGGCATGAAGCAGCCATCGCCGGTGTGCGCGGGGCGACTGCTATCGCGCGGGACGTGCTCGCCACAGGCGGTGCCGCGCTGGACTCCGTCGTCGCGGCGGTGGTGGCGCTGGAGGACAATCCCCTGTTCAACGCGGGCACCGGCTCCTGCCTGAACCTGGACGGCGACGCGGAGATGGATGCCCAGGTGATGGACGGACAGCATCTGCGCGCCGGCGCGGTCGCGGCGATCAGGCGGATACGCAATCCCGTGCTCGTCGCGCGCAAGGTGATGGAGGAAACCGGACACGTGTTGCTTGCAGGGGAGGGGGCGCTGCGCTTCGCGCGAGCGTTAGGCTTCGACGATCATGATCCGGTCACGCAGCGCGCGCGGGAACGCTGGCGGGAACGTCGCGATGAGCTGAACGATGATCCGTCGCAGAGTCGCGCGCCGGGCATCAACGCGAACTCCCAAGGCGGAACCGTAGGCGCGGTGGCGGTGGATGGGCAAGGCAGGCTCGCTGCTGCGACTTCCACGGGCGGGCTCACGCTCAAGCTGCCGGGGCGCGTCGGCGATACACCGGTACCCGGGGCCGGAAACTATGCAACGGCCTTCGCGGCCGCCTCGGCCACCGGCCACGGTGAGCTGATGATGCGCACGCTTGCGACGAAGCGCGTGTGCGATTGGATCGAGCGCGGGCTCGACGCGCAAGCGGCGGTGGAGGCGGTGCTGGAGGAGATGGCGGACTGCGTGGGAGCGGAAGCGGGGCTCATCGCGGTCGATCGCCTCGGCGGAATAGGCGTCGCTCACCGTACTGCGCGGATGCCATTCGCGTACGCACGCGAGGGTGATGTCGAGATCACCGCGGCGATCGCGAGGTGAGTGCGATCACTCCAGAGCACGGTGGATCCAGTCGACGATCGCATCGCCGAATGCGGCCCAGACCCACCAGAGCAGACCCACCCAAACCAGGATGATGACCGCTGCAGCGATGTAGTTGCGTGGCTTGTGCTTGTGCTCGTGCAGGAACGCGTCCGCGCGTGCGTGACACTCGTCGAGCACCGGCTGGGGGATCAGCTTGAAGATCACAAACACCGCCCCCGGCAGCAGGATGAACTCGTCGAAGTAGCCCACGATCGGAATGAAGTCGGGGATGAGATCGATCGGGCTGAAGGCATAACCGACGACGAGGACGGCGAGGATCTTCGCCACCAGCGGCGTATCCGGATGGCGATAGGCGAACCAGAGCGCCAGCAGGTTGCGCTTGAGCCGGCGCACCCAGAGCAGCACTCGCGGATTGATTTTCACGCGGCCGGCTCGGCCCACAGGTCGTGGGAATCAGACTTCACGATTCGCACCTGCGCGAATTCACCGACCTTCAGTCCACGCGCCTTCGCGACGTGCACCAGACCGTCGATCTCCGGCGCGTCGGCAGCGGAGCGCGCGACCGCCGCGCTGCCGTCGACTTCGTCCACGAGCACGTTCACGCATTTCCCGACCTTCGACTTCAGCCGCTCGGCGCTGATGCGCTCCTGCAGCGCCATGAAGCGCGCACGGCGCTCCTCTTTTACTGTGTCCGGTACGTGGCCGGGGAGCGCGTTCGCCTTGGCGCCTTCAACCGGGGAGTAAGCGAAGCAGCCGACACGGTCGAGCTGCGCTTCTTCGAGAAATGCGAGCAGCGCCTCGAACTCGGCCTCGGTTTCGCCGGGGAAGCCGACGATGAAGGTGCTGCGGATCGTGAGCTCCGGACAGACCGCGCGCCAGGTGCGGATGCGCGCGAGATTGCTCTCGGCGCTCGCGGGTCGCTTCATGAGCTTGAGGATGCGCGGGCTCGCATGCTGAAAGGGCACATCGAGGTAAGGCAGCAGCCTGCCTTCCGCCATCAGCGGGATCACCTCGTCCACGTGCGGATAGGGGTAGACGTAGTGCAGTCGCACCCACGCGCCAAGCCCGCTCATCGCCTGTGCGAGGTCGGTCATGCGCGTCCTGAGCGGGCGCCCGTTCCAGAAGCCGGTGCGGTACTTCACGTCGACGCCGTAGGCGCTCGTGTCCTGGGAGATCACGAGGAGCTCCTTCACGCCGGCGCGCACGAGGTTCTCCGCCTCGGTCATCACCTCGCCGACCGGGCGGCTCACGAGATCGCCTCGCATCGACGGGATGATGCAGAACGTGCATCGGTGATTGCAGCCTTCGGCGATCTTGATGTACGCGTAGTGCTTCGGGGTGAGCTTGATGCCCTGGGGCGGGACCAGGCTCGTGAACGGATCGTGGGGCTGCGGCAGGTGAGCGTGAACCGCGGCCATCACCTCGTCTGTGGCCTGTGGGCCGGTGACGGCGAGCACCTGGGGGTGCGCTTCCTTTACCACGTTTCCCTTCGCCCCCAGACAGCCGGTAACGATGACGCGGCCGTTTTCGGCGAGCGCCTCGCCGATGGCGTCGAGGGACTCCTCGACCGCCGCGTCGATAAAGCCGCAGGTGTTCACTACCACCAGGTCAGCCTGCTCGTACGTGGGTGAAACGAGATAGCCCTCGGCGCGAAGGCGCGTCAGGATACGCTCGGAATCGACGAGCGCCTTGGGACAGCCAAGGGAAACGAAGCCGACCTTCGGGGACACGGCGAGCACCGGGGAATGCGGAGGCACGGTCGCCGGCGGCCGGCCGGCTGGGGCGCGGTCAGCTCTTGCCGCCGCTGCCCTTCTTCTCGTCTGA
>JBEVOI010000142.1:0-4544 GCA_040507665.1 Burkholderiales bacterium | reverse complement strand
ATCGGCTGCCGCAGGCGCGCGAGCAGCGTCTTTAGCTGCGCGCGCCCCTGGCTGTATGCATCCGGCTCGCGGGGATCGCAATAGACGACGAGGTAGAGTTTGCCCGAAAGGTTGTCGAACACGGCCAGCCGATCGGAAAGCATCAGCAGGATGTCTGGGGTACCGAGCACGTCCGGTTTGCTCGCGTCGGCGAGGCGTTCCTCGATGTAGCGCACCGTGTCGTAGCCGAAGCAGCCGACGAGACCGCCGGAAAAGCGCGGCAGGCCCGGGGTCGGCGCCGGCTTGTAGCGCGCGTGGACCGCTTGCACGAAGTCGAGCGGATCGTCGTGCTGCTCCTGCGCGACCAGGGTGCTGTCTCGATACTCCCGGCAGAAGCACCCGTTCACCTCGAAGCGCGTATCAGCGCGCAGCCCGATGAAGGAATAGCGCCCCCACCGCTCTCCGCCCTGCACCGATTCCAGCAGGAACGTGTAGGGTTCGTTGGCGAGCTTGAGGTAAACCGAGAGCGGGGTATCGAGATCGGAGAAGGTTTCGAGGACCAGCGGGATGCGGTTGCAGCCTTGATCGGCGAAACGATGGAATTCCTGTTCAGTCACGGAGCGCTCCACGAGCAAGCGGAAAAACGACGATGGCCGGCGCGTCAAACACGCCAGCCGGGACGAGCCGCGCGCCAGGGGCGCCAACTCTCGGCCGGCGGAACCGCCGACTCCCGCGCTTTCTGCTTCCTGTGGAACATGACTAGGAGTGCCGGATGAGGTCCAGAGCTTCTACGAACGTGTTTACTATAGCATCGAAGCCAATCGATCCGACATCGCCGCTCGGAACGTAACCGTAGCTCACACCGAGGGCGGGGCAGCCGGCGGCGCGCGCGGCCGCGCAGTCGTTGCCCGCGTCGCCGACCACCACCACGTGCTCCGGTCTGGCGCCGAAGAACCCGCACGCGTAGGTGACGGGCATCGGGTCTGGCTTTTTCTTCGGCAGCACATCGCCGCTGACGATGATATCGAAGTATGTCTTGAGCCTGGTCTGCTCCAGCAGCGGCAGCGTGAACACCTCCGGTTTGTTGGTGATGCACCCCATGGGAAAGCCTCGCGCGCGGAACGCCTCGAGCCCTTCGACGACTCCAGGGAAAGGGCGGCTCTCCAACGCGACGCCTGTGGCGTAATGCCGGTTGAAGATTGGCAGCGCCCGATCTAAGAGGGCCTGCTCCGGCTCGCGCTCCCAGTCGCCCGTGAGTACGCGCTTGACCAGGCGCACAGCACCGTCGCCGATGTAGGCGCGCACCTGCGGGGCGTCCACCTGGGGAAGCTCAAGCTCGGCAAGCATCAGGTTCGCCGCGCGTGCAAGATCAGGTAGTGTGTCGAGAAGCGTGCCGTCGAGGTCGAAGACGATCGCCTTCGCCAGCAGCGGAAACCGCCAGCGCGCGTTCTCCATGCCCATCAGCACTCCACCAGCCGCGCCTTGCCGAGCTCGGCGCGCAGTGCCCCGATCACCGTGTCGTAGCGGTGCGGATCGTCGGCCTTGCCTGCGCTGAACACGGCGGAGCCGGCGACGAAGGTGTCGGCTCCGGCGCGCGCGATCTCTGCGATGTTGTCCACCTTGACACCGCCATCGATCTCGAGCCGGATGTCCCGTCCGGAGGCCTGGATGCGGCTGCGGACCGCGCGCAGCTTGTGGAGTGCCTCGGGGATGAACTTCTGGCCGCCGAAGCCGGGGTTCACCGACATGATGAGCACGAGATCGAGCTTGTCGAGCACGTGGTCGAGATAGTAGAGCGGCGTTGCGGGATTGAAGACGAGCCCCGCTCGGCAGCCTTGCTCCTTGATGAGCCCGATGGTGCGATCGATGTGCTCCGAAGCCTCCGGATGAAAGCTGATGACGCTGGCGCCCGCTTTCGCGAAGTCCGGGACGATACGGTCGACAGGCTTCACCATCAGGTGCACGTCGATAGTGGCATCCGTCAGCGGCCGGATCGCTTCGCACACCAATGGCCCGACAGTCAGGTTGGGCACGTAGTGGTTGTCCATCACATCGAAATGAATCCAGTCTGCGCCAGCCGCGAGCACGCTGGTCACCTCCTCTCCGAGGCGGGCGAAGTCGGCTGACAGGATGCTGGGTGCGATGCGATACATGGCAGCGTGGGTATCCAGTAGGGAAGCGCGAATTCTACGGGAACACTGGCGCGGCGGCATCAGACTCCGTGATGGGTAGCATCAGCCCGCGACAGACGCCCGCGAGCCGCCGCACGTGCCTTGCCACTGGGCAGGAAATGGTGTGCAATAGGCTCATGTCAGAAAGCCGCTACGAAATCACTGTTTCCGCGCGTACCGCTTACGTGCCCGACCAGTCCGACGAGGACAACAACCGTTACGTCTTTGCCTACACGGTCACGATCACCAACACCGGCTCGGTGCCGGCGCAGCTCGTGAGCCGTCACTGGGTCATCACCGATGCGCAGAACAGCGTGCAGGAAGTGCGCGGGCTCGGGGTCGTCGGCGAGCAGCCTTTTCTGCGCCCGACCGAGAGCTTCGAATACACGAGCGGCACCGCCATCGCCACCCCGGTCGGCACCATGCGCGGCACCTACCAGATGGTGGCCGAGGACGGCGTGCGTTTCGACGCGCCGATCCCCGAATTCACGCTCAGCGTCCCGCGCGTTCTCCACTAGGAACCCCGAGAGGGTTCCGCACGGCCACCTTGTCATGCCTACCGGCGCGGCAGGTCTTATCGCATGTCCCTGCAAGCCAGCTACACCTTTATTGCGCCCCTCTACGACGCGGTCGTGAAGGCACCGCTGGCCCGCCCCCGCGCGGCCAGCCTGCGCGACCTGCCGCAGTCACCGCCGGGCCGTGTGCTGGTGAGCGGCGTCGGCACCGGACTCGATCTGCCGTATCTTCCCGATTTGCATTCCTACGTGGGCCTCGATCTCACGGACGCGATGTTGCGTCGGGCCCGGGCGGACACCTCGATGCGGCACATCGAGTTCGTGAGAGGAGACGCGATGCGCCTCCCCTTTCGGGATGCGAGCTTCAACCACGCGGTGCTGCATCTCATCCTGGCCGTTGTACCGGAACCCATCGCGTGCCTGCGCGAGACAGTGCGCGTCGTGCGCCAAGGCGGCACGGTGCTTGTGCTCGACAAGTTCCTGCGTCCGGGACAACGGGCGTGGTTGCGCCGGGCGCTGACCCCGATCGCGGGGGCGATCGCCACGCGTCTCGACGTGGTGTTCGAGGACCTCCTGGCACAGGTTCCGGGACTCGCGGTGGAAGCCGACCAGGCAGCACTTGCCGGTGGATGGTTCCGGCGCATCCGACTCAGGCGGGCAGATACTGAGGGTCGGTCACTTCTTCCTGGGCCACGTCCACCACACGATCAGTAGCAGGATCGCCAGTGCCAGAAGCGCTTCGAGGATCACCAGCCACATCGTTGCGAACCGCCTTCAGGGGAGCGGGAACGTGAAGATGGCGCGCAGAGTAGCACGCACGGGCGAGCGGTGGCGGATGAGGTTCATCGCCAGTCTTGCGTTCGCAGCCACACTCGCCGCCTGTGTCAGTAGACCACCGCTCGCGCCTCCCCCGGTGATACCGACGCCGGAACCGAAGCCTGGGGTGGAAGCGAAGCCACGCCTTGTCCCCGATCGCTGGTCGAACCTGCCTGGCTGGCGGGCGGACGCGCTGAACGAAGCGTGGCCCGCTCTCCTGAAGAGCTGCAGTGTGTTGAAGAGCAGCGAAGGCTGGCAGCAGGCGTGCGACCGCGCGGCGGAGGTGAGCCCGCAAAACCGCGACCAGGTACGCGCGTTCCTCGAGCAACAATTTGTCCCGTGGCGCGTGCTCAATGCGGATTCGAGCGAGACCGGCCTCATTACCGGCTACTACGAGCCGCTGATCCGCGGCAGCCGTGCGGCCTCGGCAAGGTTCCGCTATCCCATCTACGGCGTTCCTGGCGACCTGCTCACGATCGAAATGAGTGAGCTGTATCCACAGCTCAAGGGAATGCGGCTGCGCGGGAGACTAGACGGGCGCAAGGTGGTCCCGTACTACGACCGCAACCAGATAGATCGCGGCGTCGCGGCGCTTTCGGGACAGGAGATGCTGTGGGCAGACGACCCGCTCGACCTCTTTTTTCTTCAGGTGCAGGGGTCGGGCCGGGTACTGCTCGAAAGCGGCGAGATCGTCCGCATCGGCTACGCGGACCAGAACGGTCACCCGTACCGGTCGATCGGCAAGCTCCTGGTGGAGCGCGGCGAGTTGACGGTGGAACAGGCGTCGCTGCAAGGCATCAAGGCGTGGGCAGAGAAGAATCCGGACAAGTTGCCGGAGGTGCTGAACTACAACGCGAGCTACGTCTTCTTCCGGGAGCTTCCAGCAAGCCCCGACGGCCCCCTCGGGGCAATGGGCGTGCCCCTTTCCGCGGGCCGCAGCGTCGCCATCGATCCGCGCACGGTGACGCTGGGGGCACCGGTATTTCTTGTCACCACGTTTCCGGGCTCGAATCGCGCCCTCGCGCGCCTGATGCTCGCGCAGGATACCGGCGGCGCGATCAAG
>JBEVOI010000141.1:0-5497 GCA_040507665.1 Burkholderiales bacterium | reverse complement strand
GTTGCCTGCTACTGGCTGGGGCTGGGCCTTGTCGGGGTAGCGTTTCTGCGCAACGTGACGGTAGTGGCAAAGGGCATCTACCCCGCGGGTGCCGCCGGCGGCCTCGTGTTGGCGGGCGCAGCAGTGGCGGGGGTCCTCCAGTCCCCCACTTTCATCGTGTCGTTCCTGGGCCTCCCGGATCTGCCGTTTCACTTTCGCCTCGATCCACTTTCCGCCTGCTTCCTGTTCCTGCTCGGCGCGGTGAGCGCAGGTGTCTCGGTCTTCGCGGCTGGCTATCTCCGCAGGGGCGAGGGCACGCCGCCTGGGCTGCAATCCCTGTACTACCATGTGTTCCTCGCGAGCATGGCGCTGGTGCTGATCGCCGACGACGCTTACGCCTTCATGGTCACCTGGGAGACGATGGCCCTGTCGTCGTTCTTTCTCGTGACGAGCGACCACCGCAATCCGGAGATCCGGCGCGCCGGCTATCTCTACCTGCTCATCGCGCACATCGGGGCGATTGCGATCCTGCTGTGCTTCGGCGTGCTCCAGGCTGGTACCGGTGACTACACCTTCGCCGGCATGCGCGCGGTGGAGCCGTCGCCGTTTTGGGCCACCGTCGCGTTCCTGCTCGCGCTTTTCGGCTTCGGCGCGAAGGCCGGCATCCTGCCACAGCACGTCTGGCTTCCCGAGGCGCACCCCGCCGCGCCGTCGCCGGTGTCGGCGCTGATGAGCGCGGTCATGCTCAAGACCGCCATCTACGGGCTGCTGCGGGTCATCTTCGATCTATTGCATACGCAGGTCTGGTGGTGGGGCGTGCTCACCCTGGCCCTCGGTCTCGCGACCGCGCTCTTCGGCGTCGTGTTCAGCGCGGTGCAGAACGACATGAAGCGCCTGCTCGCGTATTCCTCGATCGAGAATATCGGTTTCGTCCTGGTCGGCATCGGACTCGCGATCACCTTTCGCGCCTACGGCATGACCGCTCTCGCGGCGCTCGCCCTGACCGCCGCCCTCTACCATTGCCTCAACCACGGCTTCTTCAAGAGCCTGCTCTTCCTCTGCACCGGCTCGGTGCTGCATGCGACAAAAGAGCGGTCTCTGGGCAAGCTGGGCGGCCTCATTCGCCGCATGCCGTGGGTCGCATGGCTGGCCTTGATCGGCTCGCTCGCGATCGCGGGTCTGCCGCCGCTGAACGGCTTCGTATCGGAATGGCTGCTGCTGCAGGCGTTCCTGCTCACGCCAGGGCTGCCACAGGGCTATCTCAACATGCTGATCCCGGTCGCCGCGGCGGCGGTGGCCCTGACCGCCGCGCTCGCTGGCTACGTGATGGTCAAATTCTACGGCGTGGTCTTCCTCGGCCAGCCCCGCGAGGAAAGGCTCGCGCAGGCGCACGACTGCGGACCCTGGGAGCGGGTCGCACTTGTGTGGCTCGCGCTTTGGTGTGTGCTGCTCGGCGTGCTGCCGGTGCAGGTGATCGGTTTTCTCGACCAGGTCACCCTGCTCTTGAACGGCCGCGGACTCGGGGACGCAATGGCCGCCGGAAGCTGGCTCTTCCTCGCGCCCATCAATCCCGACCGGGCGAGCTACAGCCCGCTTATCTTCCTGCTCGGTATTGCGGCGGTCACCGGCATTGTGTGGTTCGTGGTGCGCAAGATCTACCACGGTCGGGTGCGGCGCGCACCCGCCTGGGACTGCGGCTACCCGCTGCAAACGCCCCGCATGCAGGACACCGCCGAAGGGTTCGGTCAGCCGGTGCGGGAGGTGTTCGCACCCTTCTTCCGCATGACGCGCGAGCTGCCCTCCCCGTTCGACGCGGCGCCCCGATATCGGGTGGTGGTCGAGGATAACTTCTGGTACTGGGTCTACCTTCCGGTGGCGAAGGTGGTTCAGAAACTCACCGGAATCGTCGCCGTCCTGCAGCGCGGGCGCATTTCGATCTATTTGATGTACAGCTTCGCCACGCTGCTCGTGCTGCTGTTCTTCGTCCGCCGATGAGCTGGTCCGGCGCCCTCGCCCAGATTACGGAGCTTCTGCTCGCGGTGCTGCTCGCGCCGATCCTCACCGGCTGGGTGAACCAGTGCCGCGCCTGGCTGCAGAACAAGACCGGCCCGGGCGTCCTGCAGCCTTACCGCACCCTACGCAAGCTTCTGCACAAGGACGTGGTGCTTGCCCACGGCGCTTCGCCGCTCTTCCGCATCGCGCCCTACGTCATCTTCGGCTGCATGTGCCTCGCCGTGTCGATCGTGCCCACGCTCGGGACCGACCTCCCGTTCGGGGCGGCGGCCGATGCGATCGCGCTGGTTGGCATCTTCGCGCTGGCGCGGGTCTTCATCGCGCTCGCCGGGATGGATGTGGGCACCGCCTTCGGCACGCTGGGGGCGCGGCGCGAGATGATGATCGGCTTCCTCGCAGAGCCTGCGCTGTTGATGGTGCTCTTCACGGCTTCGCTCATCAGCCACTCCACCTCGCTTGCCACCACGGTCGAGCACCTTGCGCGCGGAGAGCTCGGTATCTATCCGAGCCTTGCCTTCGCAGGCGTCGCTTTCACGATGGTGTCGCTCGCCGAGAACGCGCGCATCCCGGTCGACAACCCGGCCACCCACCTCGAGCTCACCATGATCCACGAAGCCATGGTGCTCGAGTACTCGGGCCGGCACCTGGCGCTCATCGAGTGGGCGGCGAGCCTGAAGCTTTTCGTCTACTCCTGCATCGGCATCGCGATCTTCTTCCCGTTTGGGATCGCCGAGGGCGCGGACGCGCTCGGAATTGTGCTGGCTGTTCCCGCGCTGGTGGCGAAGCTCGCCGTCGGCGGTTTCCTGCTCGCAATCATCGAGATGGTGAGCGCGAAGATGCGCATCTTCCGGGCGCCGGAGTTCCTCGGCACCGCGTTCATGCTCGCCGTGCTCGCGATGCTGATCCATTTCCTGCTGGAGACCTGAGATGGTGCTCACGCCGCAGCTTTCGGGTCAGATCATCAACGTCTTCGCTGCCGGGATGCTGCTGGTTTCATTCGCGATGCTGTCCCAGCGGCGAATCCTGTCGCTGATCCATCTATTCACGCTGCAAGGCGCGACGCTCGCGCTCTCGACGCTCTTCGTCGCCTATGCCACCGGCCAGGGACACCTTTATGTGTCAGGGCTGATCACGTTTGCGCTCAAGGTCGTGCTCCTGCCCTGGATCCTGCACCGGCTCATCGACCGCCTGAATGTGAAGTGGGACGTGGAGACGCTCATCAACATCCCGACGACGATGCTCGTCGGCATCGTGCTCGTGATCCTCGCCTTCAACCTCGCAACGCCGATCTCCGAATTTGCCGCCACGGTCACCAAGGGAACCCTCGGCATCGCATTGGCGTGCGTGCTGCTCTCCTTCCTGATGATGATCACGCGTTCCAAGGCGGTGCCGCAGGTGATCGGGTTCCTGTCCATGGAGAACGCGCTCTTCTTCGCCGCTACCAGCGCCACCTATGGCATGCCCATGGTGATCGAGCTCGGCATCGCGCTCGATGTGCTGGTGGGCATGGTCATCCTCGGCGTGTTCTTCTTCCAGATTCGCGAGCGCTTCGACAGCCTCGATATCAGGCATCTCGAGCAGCTTAAGGAAGAGTGAGCGGTCGGGCCGCGGAATCTGCGCAGGAGTCATGAACGGTCAAAGGGGAAACTGGAAGGGCGATGGAATCGCTTGGTGAAGGCTTGAACACGGAGATCCTTGTCGTCCTGGTCACGCCGCTCGCGGGCGGGGTGTTGCTCGCCCTGGTCGGTCATCGGCGCTGGGCGTCGCAGCTCAACATCGCGTTATCCGTCGTCACCTTTCTCGCCGCGGGGGCGCTGACGGCGAAGGTCATCGACTCCGGCCCCATTCTCGCATTCGGGGAGCAGCTTTTCGTCGACTCGCTGAACGTGTTTCTCGTCGCGCTCACCGCGCTGGTTTCCCTGACGACGGCAATATTCTCCCGCCCGTACATGCTGATCGAGCAGGAGCACGGCAAGCTCACCGAGGGGCGCCTGCGGCTTTACCACAGCATGTACCAGCTCTTCGTCTTCACCATGCTGCTGGTGCTTCTCACCAACAACCTCGGCATACTGTGGATCGCGACGGAGGCAGCGACGCTGACAACGGTGCTGTTGGTCTCCCTGTACCGCACCCCCGCGAGCCTTGAGGCGGCGTGGAAGTACTTCATCCTCTGCGGCGTGGGCCTCGCCCAGGCGCTGTTCGGGACCATCCTGCTCTACATGGCAGCGGAGAAGATTCTGGGCAGCGGCGTGGACGCATTGCTCTGGACTCATCTCGCCACGGTGAAGGGGCAACTCGAGCCGACCATCATGTCCATCGCTTTCGTGTTCCTGCTGGTGGGCTACGGGACCAAGGTGGGACTGGTGCCTTTGCACAACTGGCTGCCCGACGCGCACGCCGAGGGCCCCACGCCGGTGTCGGCAGTGCTCTCCGGGCTGCTGCTCAACGTGGCCCTGTACGCGCTCGTCCGCTGCAAGGTACTCGCCGACGGCGCGCTGCAAACCCCCTTCGCCAGCAACCTGATGATGGGGTTCGGATTGCTCTCGGTCGTCGTGGCCGCATTTTTCCTCTCGCGGCAGAAGGACATCAAGCGGCTGTTCGCCTATTCGTCGATCGAGCACATGGGCCTGGTCACTTTCGCGTTCGGGATGGGGGGGCCGGTGGCGAGCTTCGCGGGCCTGCTGCACATGACCGTGCACTCGCTGACCAAGTCTGCGATCTTCTTCGCCGTCGGCCACGCTGTGCAGAAGAGCGGCACGCAGATCATGGACGACATACGCGGGCTGATCCGCGTGAGCCCGACGGTGGGATGGGGCCTCATGCTCGGCACCATCGCCATCCTCGGCATGCCACCCTTCGGTGTGTTCGCGAGCGAGTTCCTCATCCTCACGACGGCCATGCACGACCACGCGTGGGCAACGCCCTTCCTGCTCGTGTCGCTGGGCGTCGCCTTCGCTGCGGTGTTCAGCCGCGTGCAGCCGATGGTGTTCGGAGACACCACGGCGAAGCGCCTGCCTCACCCACCCGCGCTTCTTCCGGTGTTCCTGCACCTACTGATCGTGCTGCTGCTCGGCCTGTACATCCCGCCGTACCTGGCAGGGTGGTACCGGGAGGCGGCGAAGCTGATTGGATGAGGCGTGAGCCGAGAGGCGTGAGGAGTGAAGTGTGAGGAGCGAGGTTGTGAGGAGTGCTAAAGCGGCGAACCGTTCTTCGAAGGGTGGAGATCAAAGGCGGGACCTTTCACCACAAGGACGCAGAGAACACAGAGAAAAAGCGACGGAGCAATCTAAAGTTAGACTCTGCGACAGTCCCGGACGTGGAAGGGTTACCTGACCTTCGAGTCTTCGTTCAATTACTGAACTGCTTCCTCTGTGCGCTCTGTGCGCTCTGTGGTGCAAGAATTTGACGTTGTAGCTCCGAGGGGCGGAGATCAAAGGCAGGACCTTTCACCACAGAGGACGCAGAGAACACAGAGAAAAGCGACGGAGCAATCTAAAGTTAGACT
>JBEVOI010000101.1:0-5392 GCA_040507665.1 Burkholderiales bacterium | reverse complement strand
ACGGTTTCGAGCATCTCCTGGCTCGAACACGAATGATCGCCGGCGATCCCGGACAGCGCCGCCCAGTCGATGCACTCGGGCGTGACGCCCTGTTTGGTGTCGGCTCCTGCGGCGCAGAGGCGCTTATCGTCACCCGCTCGTGCCTCCTGCCACAGGCGATCGAACTCCGCCTTGCGCTCGGGATCGAGACCTTCGACGGCCAGGACCGCGATGTCGCGGTGTTCCGGGTAGATCCAGGCCAGCACTGGGCCCGCAAGGCTCATCAGAGCCAGGGTCGCGCTGAGGCGCGCGAAGCCTCCGCTTGCGATTCGCCACATCATCGCCTGCCCCCTCCGCTATTACCGCGCGCCAAGCGCCCGAACACGACGCGCATTCCGCTCTGCCCCAGCGGATGTTGCCTTCGGTCCCCCGGCTCGATTCAGCCGCAACCGCGAACTCCATCACGCCCTTCGACGGCTTGGAGGTCGCTTGCTCGCGCGTCAGCAGCACATGGTACGCGGGCGCATCGCTTTCTGCATCGAATCTGGACCGGCCTCTCAAGAGACAGGTGGATGCTCCTTGTTTCGTTCAATTTCCCAAAGTCGATATCGCGCGATGGCCCCTGTCCTTCGATTTCGACTTGACGCCGGACAATCGCAGCGCCAAGCGCGGTGAGACGTTGCGGCGGTCGCAGGATTTCTTCCGCAGCGAGGCGAGGGTTGGCGTGCATTGAGCGTCACGCCGCGGTGAACCGAGTCCTGTGCGCATCGAAGCCGCTGACGTCGTACTCGGAGCGAATGCCGCCGACCGTGCTTGCGACGCTCGACGACGCGGGCGTGAAGGATCTGCGCGGGCGCTACTGGTCAGCTGCGTCTGATCACTGGACCATCGCAATCGGCTTCGCGAAGCAGAGCCCGGAACTTGCGGGCTGATTCGCGACAGCGGCGCACGGCACTGGCGGAAGCTGCGATCGAGGCCGCGGACGAAACTTGACCGCCGTGCGCGCGAGGTGAATCGGACAACCTCTCGGTCAGCTCTTCTTCCGGACGAGGCGATAGATGAAAAGGATGAGCATCGCACCGAGGACGGAACCGATGAAACCGGTTCCGCCGGCGAACCCGAGCGCATTTGCGATGTAGCCGCCCACCCAGGATCCCGCCACGCCAAGCAGCATGGTGATGAATATTCCGCCGGGATCGGGTCCCGGCATCAGGAATTTGGCGATAGCCCCGACGATGAGCCCGATCACCGCGGCGATGAGTATGTTCATGGGACCCCCGTTGACTTGCCTACCGTGTGTACCATTTCAGTCTCCTCATCGGTTGCGTGAACCAAGCGTACATATGGAAGAATGCCCGACTCTCCATTGCCCGTCGAGACAGGGCTCGGAGAAGAATTCCTGCCGAACCGATGGACTTATTCAGAGGTTCCCTAAACCATCGCTCTACCGGCCGGTCTTAAAGGTGCCTCGAAACCATGCTTCCGTGGGTGTCTCCGTGCGAATCGTCCTGATCGCGTTGCTCCTCCCCCTCTCGCTTGCGGGCTGCACCACCGTCCCCCAGGCGCTCCGAGCCGACAACCTCTCCACCGTCACGCCCAGTATCGTGCGTGACGGTGGCGGTGCGGGAGTCGGCGATCGAGTGCGCTGGGGCGGCAGCGTACTCGAAGTGAACCCCGCGGCGAGCGAGACCTGCATCTCGATCCTGAGCCGCCCCCTCGATTCTTCCGCGCGCGCGACACTCACCGACGTGACCTTCGGTCGCTTCCACGCTTGTGGGGACGGCTTCTACGACCCTGCGGTGTTCACGAAGGACCGGAGCGTGACCGTGCTCGGAAAGGTGGAGGGCGTGATCGATGGCACCGTCGACGGCGCGCGGTACCGCTTCCCGCGGCTGCGCATCGAAACCCTCTACCTGTGGCCGATCGTTGTCTATCCGCCCCCCTACTATTACTACTACTACGGTCCCTATTGGGGCGGACCCTGGTGGTACGGGCCGGGCTGGGGACCCTGGTACGCTCCGGGCCCGTACTGGTGGGGTTGGTAAGCGCGGCACGTTGCCGTGACCCTATGTCCAGTGCAGCGGGCTTGGCCGCTCGTTCTGCTCTCGCTGCTCCTTGCGTTGCCTCAGGCTTCCGCGCTTGCGCGCGGACCGGGGGCGACCGCCGCCGTAGCGAGTGCCCATCCGCTCGCAACCGGCGTTGGTGAAGAAGTACTCGCGGCCGGCGGAAATGCATTCGATGCCGCGGTCGCTGTGAGCGCCGCACTCGCGGTGGTCGAGCCCTACAGCTCGGGCATGGGCGGCGGCGGCTTCTGGCTTCTGCACCGCGCTAGCGACGGCCTCGAGGTGGTGGTGGACGGACGCGAGGTGGCGCCGCTGCGGGCGACTGCGACCATGTATCTCGATCCCGATGGGAAGCCGGTGCCCGATGCGTCGCTGGTTGGGGCGAAAGCCGCCGCGATTCCCGGTGCGCCCGCCGCGCTCGTATGGATCGCGGCGCGCTATGGCCGGCTGCCGCTGGCGCGCTGTCTCGCGCCCGCGATCCGCTATGCGCGCAATGGATTCCACGTCGACGCGCGTTACCTCGAGATGGCCCGCAGCCGTGACTTGTCGCTCAAGCGCGAGCAGGAGGCGGCCGCGATCTTTCTTGCGCAGGGGGCATCACCCGAGCCCGGATTTCGCCTGCGCCAGCCCGCGCTTGCGAACACGCTCGAGTCGATCGCCGATCGCGGCCACGCCGGCTTCTACGGCGGGCCGGTGGCGGCAGAGCTGGTGCGCGCGGTGCAGGCCGGTGGAGGCATCTGGACCCTTGAGGACCTGCAGCGTTATCGCATCGAAGAGCGCGCGCCGCAAAAGATCCGCTACTTCGACGCGACCATCACCACCGCACCGCTGCCATCGTCGGGCGGGCTTACGCTCGCGCAAGCGCTCAACATTCTGCGCCACGTGCCAATGGCGAACGCCGATGAAGATGCACGCGCACATCTGATCGTCGAGGCGCTGCGGCGCGGCTACCAGGATCGAGCGCGTTATCTCGGCGACCCTGCCTTCGTCGCTGTGCCTTCGGACCAGCTTGCCTCCGATGCGTATGCGGCCGAGCGTGCGGCAAGCATCCGCCTCGACCGCGCGACCCCGAGCAGCGAGCTCGATTTGCGCGGAACTGCGACCACGGGTGGCGCCAGCACTACGCACTTTTCGATCGTGGATGCGGAGGGTAACCGCGTCGCCGCCACGCTCACCATCAACACGCCCTTCGGCAGCGGCTTCGTCGCCGGCGCTACCGGCGTTCTGCTCAACAACGAGATGGACGACTTCGCTATCGCGCCCGGTGTGTCCAACGCCTACAGACTCGTAGGCGGCGCCGCGAACGCGATTGCGCCGGGCAAGAGACCTCTGTCGTCCATGTCACCCACCTTTGTCGAGGATGAGCGCGGCGTGCTCGTGCTCGGCACGCCGGGCGGCTCGCGCATCATCAGCATGGTCCTGCTCGCCACGCTCGATTACCTGCGCAACCCGGACTGGACCCTGGACAACATGGTCGCCGCGCCGCGCTTTCACCACCAGTTTCTTCCGGACCGCGTCGAGATCGAGCCCGAAGGATTTTCGGAGACGTGGCGCCAAGCCCTCGAGCGCCGGGGGCACACTGTCACAGTCGCGCGTCGCCGCTGGGGTAACGTGCAGGTGGTTCACGTCGACCGCAAGACCGGACACGCCCGCGCGGCGTCCGATCCCAGGGGCCTCGTGGGCGAGACGGCGTGGTTCTGAAGGCGTGCGGGCATTTGGGGGGGGTATAATCCGAGCCGGTTCCATTCGGGGTCCGCGGCTGTGGACCGATCCGCGCGTCATGAAGAACACCTTTCTCGAGTTCGAGCAGCCCATCGCCGAGTTGGAGGCGAAGATCGAGGAGCTGCGCTACGTTCAGGAGGACTCGGCGCTCGACATCTCCGAAGAGATCGCGCGGCTGCAGAAGAAGAGTCACGCGCTCACCAAGGAGATCTACGGCAAGTTGAATGCCTGGCAGATCGCGCAGGTCGCACGGCATCCCGCGCGTCCCTACACGCTCGACTACATTCAGCGGCTGTTCACCGACTTCGAAGAGCTCCACGGCGACCGCGCGTTCGCGGACGACCCGGCGATCGTGGGCGGACTCGCTCGCTTCAGCGGGCAGTCCGTCGTGGTGATTGGCCATCAGAAGGGCCGGGACACGAAGGAGAAGATCCATCGCAACTTCGGCATGCCCAAACCAGAGGGGTACCGCAAGGCGCTGCGGCTGATGAAGCTCGCCGAGAAGTTCGGCCTCCCGGTCCTCACCTTCATCGACACGCCGGGCGCCTACCCAGGTGTCGGCGCGGAAGAGCGCGGCCAGTCCGAGGCGATCGGCCGCAACCTGTTCGAGATGGCCCAGCTTCGGGTGCCTACCCTCTGCACTGTGATCGGAGAGGGAGGGTCGGGCGGCGCGCTCGCGATTGCGGTGTGCGACATCGTGCAGATGTTGCAGTACGCGAGCTACTCGGTGATCTCGCCCGAGGGCTGCGCGTCGATCCTGTGGAAGAGTGCGGAGCATGCGCCGGAAGCTGCCGAGGCCCTTGGCGTCACCGCCAGCCGTTTGAAGACCCTCGGCCTTGTCGATCGCATCGTGCCGGAGCCGCTCGGCGGCGCCCACCGGGATTACGACGCGATGATGGCCACCATGAAGAAGGCCCTCACGGAGGGCCTGCGGCAGATCCAGGACACACCGATGGACGAGCTGCTCGAAATCCGATCCGACAAGATCATGGCCTATGGCCGGTTCAAGGAAGTCGCTCCGAAGTGATTTCGTGGCCGAACTCGCAGCCGAGGTCGCCGCCCGACTCGACCGTTGTTTGCAACCTGGCGCCGCCATCACCGCGGCCCTGAGCGGCGGCCTGGATTCCGTCGTCCTGCTCGACTGTCTTACACGCCTGCGGACCGCGCGTCCGTTCACCCTCGCAGCCCTCCACGTCAATCACGGACTGAGCCCGAACGCCCATTCCTGGGCGGCATTCTGCCGCGATCTCTGTTGCTCGCGCGATGTTCCACTTCGCATCGTGGAGGTGTGCGTGGAACGCGCACGCGGGGAAAGCCTCGAGGCGGCGGCCCGCCGCGTCCGATACGCCGTGTTCCGGCAGCATGTCTCCGGTATTCTCGCCCTCGCTCATCATCTGGACGATCAGGTCGAGACCCTGATGCTGCAGCTACTGCGCGGAGCCGGCCCACGCGGCGCGGGCGCGATGCCGGTCACGCGCGTAGAAGTCGCCGGCCATGATAGGGATGAGCCCTTCACCATCCTACGCCCGCTGCTGCAAGTGCCCAGGTCGCGGCTCGATGCCTATGCCCGGGAGGCAAAGCTGAGCTGGGTGGAGGATGAAAGCAATGCGGACACGGAACTCGATCGG
>JBEVOI010000362.1:0-13938 GCA_040507665.1 Burkholderiales bacterium | reverse complement strand
CCGAGATGGTGATGCCCAGATTGAACCCGTAGCGCAGCACCACGTTGCCGAACACCAGAATCACCATCAGCGCCAGACACAGCGCAATCGCCACCTTCAACACATGAAAAATGCCTTCAACGAGCAGCTTCATCGGCTTCTCCTGGGCAAGCCGGTGGTAGCGCGGGGCATCACAGGTATCCGCTTTCCGGCAACAGACCGTGACGCTTCAGCGCGGCGCCTGCAGCTTCGATCAACTTGACGGGCAGCAGTCTCCGGGAATAGAGGCGCGGAGGTGCGACCTTCGCAGCTTCGGGGCCGTGGGCGAAGAAATGATCCATCGCCTTGTTGGCGTTCGTGAATGCGTTTCCATAACCGACCTGCCCTGCCAGATCGAACACTTCCTCGGATATCGCCGACAGTTTCTTCGAGAAGATATCCGCTTCCACCTTTTTTCCACCCTGGACATTGCCAATCATGGCGCTCAGCTTGGGACCGAAGCAGTTTGCTGTGCTCAACAGGAAACCGTCGTAGTTGCCGCCAGCGACAGCCAGTTGGTTCGAATAGTCCCCTTCTGCGCCGCGCACGAGAAACGCATCGCGGAAGCCCGATGCAGCGACCCGATCCATCCCGCTCGTATCCTTGAACAGATAGAAATTGGGAAATTTGGCCGCCAGCGCGCCGACGGTGTCCGGTGACATCTCGTTCTGGGTGACCTGAGGCAGCTGGTAGAGCGAGACTGGCACCCCGAGGGAAAGAACGGATTCGAGGCCAGCCCGGATCTGCTCCTGGGTCAGATCCTTTCCAGCCGGCGGGCAAACGGTGAATCCGCATACCGAGGACTTCTCGAGCGCCTGAAGCGCATCCTGGGTTCCGGTCCTGGCTTTGAGCCAGGCAAGCGTGTCCTTCATCGCGGTCAGCACATCCTCGATGTCGGTCTTCAGGATACCGATGAGCAGGTGTGCCTTCACGTTCCGGATCTCGTCGACCACGAATTCGAGAAGCTCACGCACCTCGCCGTCAGTCATCTCCCAACCTTCGCCGGTGCTGCCGGGAATCAAAAAGCCCCCCACCGCCGGGTGCATGTATTTCAGATGCGCCCGCATTCTGTCCTTGTCGATCGAGCCGTCGCTCGCGTAGTGGGTGAGCGAAGGGCACCAGAGCAGCGGAATGCCCTGGGGAAAGAACCGCTCGATCAACGCCTGCCGTTGACCGGTGAAGCGAGCCGTCGCGCTGTTCATGCTTTCTTCTCCCAGTTGTCGATCTGGCTGAATCAGTCGGTCACCGCGCCGATACTCGCGCTGGACACGACCTTGGCATACTTGGCGAGCACGCCGCGGGTGTAGCGGGGCTTGGGCGGCTGCCATGCCGCGCGCCGCCGCTCCAGCTCGTCCTCGGATATGTTCACCTGGAGGAGTAGCTGGTGCGCATCCATCGTGATCGAGTCACCTTCCTGCACCAGGGCGAGGCCACCACCCACCGCAGCTTCCGGAGCGACGTGGCCGACGACCAGACCGCGCGTCACGCCGGAAAAGCGACCGTCCGTGATCAGCCCAACGGAGTCCCCCAGCCCCTCACCGACCAGCGCCGACGTGGGTGACAACATCTCGCGCATGCCAGGCCCGCCCTTCGGACCCTCGTAGCGAATGATCACGACGTCGCCGGCCTTGATCTTCTTTCCGAGGATCGCGTCGATGCACGCCTCCTCCGAATCGAACACGCGGGCGGGGCCCGTGATCTTCGGGTTCTTCAATCCGGTAGTCTTCGCCACTGCGCCCTCGGTGGCCAGATTGCCTTTGAGGATCGCGAGATGACCCTCGGCGTAGATGGGCTTGTCCCACGATCGGATAACGTCCTGCGTCTTCGGAGGAATGGCCGGAACGTCCTTCAACACCTCTTCGATGGTCTGGCCGGTGATGGTCAAGCAGTCGCCGTGCAGTCGCCCATTGGCGAGCAGGATCTTCATCACCTGGGGAATGCCGCCCACCTTGTGCAGGTCGACGGTCGCATAACGGCCGGATGGTTTGAGGTCGCACAGCACCGGCGAGCGCTTGCGAATATCCTCAAAGTCGTCGATGGTGAGCGGAACATCCGCCGAGTGGGCGATCGCCAGCAGATGGAGCACCGCATTCGTAGAGCCGCCCGTCGCCATGGTGACGGTAATCGCATTCTCGAGCGACTTGCGGGTGATGAGCTGGCGGGGCAGGATTTGCTTCTTGATCGCCTCAACCAGCACCTCGCCGGATTGCGCCGCGCTGTCGGCTTTCTCCGCGTCCTCCTCCGCCATAGTTGACGAATAGGGCAGGCTCAGACCCATCACCTCGAGCGCGCTGGACATCGTATTGGCGGTGTACATACCGCCGCAGGAACCGGCGCCGGGACAGGCACTGCGCTCGATCCCGAGGAAGTCCTCCGCGCTGATCCGGTTCGCGACGAACTCTCCGACCGACTCGAAGGCGCTCGCGATGGTGAGATCCTTCCCCTTGTAGCGCCCGGGCTTGATCGTGCCGCCGTAGACGTAGATGGCCGGGATGTTCAGCCGCGCCATGGCAATCGCTCCACCCGGCATGTTCTTGTCGCAGCTGCCGATCACCAACACGCCGTCCAGACTCTCACCGAAGCAGACGGTCTCGATCGAGTCGGCGATCACCTCGCGCGACACGAGCGAGCCCTTCATGCCTTCAGTACCCATCGAGATGCCGTCGGAGACCGTAATGGTCCCGAACATCTGCGGCATACCACCGGCGGCGCTGATCGCTTCTTCGGCGCGTTCGGCCAGCGGGTTCAGACCCATGTTGCACGGCGTGACCGTGCTTTGGCCGTTGGCAATTCCGACCATGGGCTTGTCGAAATCGCCGTCCCGGAACCCCATCGCGCGGAGCATCGAGCGATTCGGGGCGCGCTTCACCCCCTCCGTGACTTCTCGACTGCGCAGGTTGTATGGCATGGTGCCTCCCCTCCCTTCGGATCCGCAGTTGAATCGGTGGCTCAGTCCAGCAACACGGCGCCCACCCAACGGTTATTTCTGCTGCCTGACCTTGTCGATCTCGGCGTAGGTCTGCTTGACCAAATCGTCTCCGACTTCCTTCGAATACTTGTCCACCACCGGCTTGACCTTTTCCCGCATCTTCGCCATTTCCGCCGGTGGGATTTCGTTGAACGCCATGCCCTTCGCCTGCAACTCCTTCAGCACCTTGGCGTTCGCGTCCCGAGTGACCTTGCGCTCATAGTCGCGCGCCTCGACGCACGAATCCTGCAGGATCTTCCTCTCGTCCGGGGTGAGCTTGTCCCAGAATTTCTTCGACACCATGACCACCGCCGGCGCGTACGCATGCTTGGTGGCGCTCACGTACTTCTGAACTTCGTTGAACTTGGACGCGTAGATGATCTGGTAGGGATTTTCCTGGGCATCGATCGCCTTCGTTTCCAGCGCGGTGTACACCTCGGTCATCGCCATCGGAACGGCATTCGCTCCCAGCGTGTTGAAGAGATCGGTGTAGACCGGGTTCTGCATGGTCCGGATCTTGAGACCCTGGATATCCTCAGCCTTGGCGATCGGACGCTTGCTGTTGGTCACATTGCGGAATCCGTTCTCCCAGTAACAGAGACCGATCAGGTTCTTGTCGCTCAACTTGTCGAGGAGCTTCTTTCCGACCGGCCCGTCGAGGACCGCGTCCGCCTCTTTCTCGTTTTCGAACAGGTACGGGAAATCGAACAGCGCGTACTCCTTGACGATACCCACGAGCGGCGCGGAGGACACCAGCGTCATCTCCTGCACACCACCTTGAGTTGCGGAGATCGTCTGCGCTTCGCCGCCGAGCTGACCGTCAGAATAGGTTTTCACCTTCATCTTGCCGCCGCTCTTCTGACTGACGATATCAGCGAACTTGGTCGCCCCCAGCCCATAGGGGTGATCCTTGGACAGGACGTAGCTGAGCTTGATGTTTCGATCCTTCACGTCCGCCGCCTGAGCGGCCGTGCCCGCCAGCAGGAACGCGGGGACCATCAGGCCCAACAGCAGGTGCTTCACCGGCTTATCCATCGTTACTCTCCTCACTTGGTGCAAAATTGGCGTAGGGTTGTTCACACCCTCAGGGGCTTCAGCGCGAGGCCCCATCCGCTTTTCGTTATGTGTACCTCGCCGCTCGAAACTGGTGAGGCGGCTGTCGGCCTGGACGGTTTGATGGCCATCACATCTGCGGCCGTACGTTCAAACGCCCTGTCTCAATATGGTGCACCCGGAAAAACGGATCAAGTTGTCAGGTTGTGAAGTTGTATGATAACCTAACAGGTAGTACATATTGCGCGCTATTTTTCCGGACGCGGCAGGCATATCTGGGGGCAAGGACTAATGGACACGAATGATCCGTTCCGTGGCAATGCGTTGGGCACGATTCACGAGCCGGTCACGGCTGGCAGCCTTTCGCAGCGCGTGGCCAAGATCCTCTCGCAGAAGATCCGCGGCAATGTGCTGCCCGTGGGTACGCGCCTGCCGTCCGAGAACGCCATGGCGCAGCACTTCGAGGTGAGCCGCACCGTGATCCGGGAGGCGATCGCATCGCTCAAGGCGGAGGGGCTGGTGGAGACCCGACAAGGCAGCGGCGGATTCGTGCGCAAACCCCTCGCCATGGCCGGGTTGCGGGTTGACGCCTTGACGCAGGAATCGGCGCAGTCGCTGCTCGACCTTGTCGAGGTTCGGCGGGGCGTAGAGGCGGAGACGGCAGCGCTCGCCGCAGCGCGACGAAGTGCGAAGGGACTGGCGGAGATCAAGCGGGCGCTCTCTCGCATCGAGAAAGCGGTGGCTGCCGGGCGCGACGGTGTGGATGAGGACGTTCAATTTCATCTGAGCATCGCCGAGGCGACCGGCAATCCGCAGTGGGTGAAGCTCGTGGGCTTGTTCTCTGAGCAGCTTCGCGCCGCGGTCAAGGTGACGCGAGCGAACGAGGCGCGGCGCGCGGAGTTCGCGCAGCAGGTCCGCGCCGAACACGAGCAGATCGTTGCCGCCATCGCGGCACGCGATGCGGATGGTGCCCGCGCCGCTGCCGGAGCGCACATGGAACAAGCGGCGCGGCGGGTGACGGCCGCCGACCGGGATTTCTGGCACAGCGAGGGTGGCGAGTTTGCCCGCAAGCTTGCGACGGCGGCACCCAAGGCTGGTGCCAAAAAGCCACGGGCATAGCGGGCGCGATTCGCGATGCTGATCAGCCCGAAAACCTCCAGAAGCTGTGGTCGCGACAGCTCCGGGAACTTCGCCCGTGCACGGGCATGGGCTTCAGGCAAAGCTCGACGGAGTGCAACCCCGGCTTCGCCTTCCGGCGACTGAGCAGGCATGCTCCGAGTTCCTAGTGGGAATGTCGAGGATTGCCCCGCGTCTCGACGATGTCTTGATACAACGTGGCCAGTTCCAGACAGGCGCCGCTGCCGAGCTGGCCCACAGACCCCCGCAGCATCTCCTGCCAGGGCGTTTGATGCGTCATCTTCGGTGGCTGCCATGCCGCCCGGCGCCGCGCCAGCTCCGTCTCGTCCGCCAGAACATCCACACGCCGCTTGTTGAGGTCGATGCGAACCCGATCGCCCGTCTGCAGCAGGGCGAGACCTCCGCCGACCGCGGCCTCCGGAGAGGCGTTGAGGATCGAGGGGCTGCCCGAGGTGCCGCTTTGGCGCCCGTCGCCAACACAGGGAAGCGAGGTGATGCCGCGCTTGATGAGGGTCGTTGGCGGCCGCATGTTGACGACCTCGGCGGAGCCCGGGTAACCCACCGGCCCGCAATTGCGGATGAAGAGTATGCAGTGCTCGTCGATGTCCAGGGACGGGTCGTCGATGCGGTCGTGGTAGTCCTCGGGGCCGTCGAAGACGATGGCCCGGCCCTCCCAGGCGTTCTCGTCGCCCGGGCGGCTGAGATATCGCTCGCGGAAGGTCGCGTCGATCACGGAGGTCTTCATGACTGCCGAGTCGAACAGGTTGCCAGAAAGTACCAGGAAGCCGGCCTTGTCCATCAGCGGCCGATCGTGGCGATAGATGACGTCGCCATCCGGCAGCGGAACGTCGGTATGGTTTTCCGCCACGGTGCGTCCGGTGACCGTGAGCACGTCGCCGTGGAGCTTGCCGGCGCGCAGTAGCTCCGCGACCACCACGGGGATGCCCCCAACGCGATGGAAGTCCTCGCCCAGGTATTCGCCGGCTGGCTGGCAGTTCACCAGCAGCGGAATATCGTGGCCGATCGTCTGCCAGTCGTCGAGGTCGAGCGGCACGCCCATGTGGCGGGCGATGGCGATCAGATGGGGCGGGCCGTTGCTGGAGGCACCGATGGCAGACGCCACCACGATGGCGTTCTCGAAGGCCTTGCGCGTCATGACCTTGCTTGGCTTGAGATCCTCCTCCACCATGGCCACGATGCGGTGTCCGGTGGCATAGGCGATCTGGCCGCGTTCGCGATGGGGTCCGGGGATAGCCGCGCAGCCCGGCAGGGACATCCCCAGGGCTTCGGCGATGCCGTTCATGGATAAAGCCGTGCCCATGGTGTTGCAATGACCGACGCTGGGAGCGGCAGCGGCGGCGCGCTCCATGAACTCCTCGTAGTCGATCTCGCCTGCGGCGAACAGCTGGCGGTTGTACCAGATAACGGCACCGGAACCGGTCCGCTTGCCTTGGAACCAGCCGTTGAGCATGGGTCCTCCGGACAGCACAATGGCTGGCAGATTCACCGTCGCCGCCGCCATCAGACAACTCGGCGTCGTCTTGTCGCACCCCGTGGTCAGCACTACCCCGTCCAGGGGATAGCCGTGAAGAACTTCCACCAGCCCCAGATACGCCAGGTTGCGGTCGAGCCCGGCAGTGGGGCGCTTACCGGTTTCCTGCAGGGGGTGCACCGGGAATTCCAGAGGAACACCACCGGCATCGCGGATGCCGTCCTTGACCCGCGCCGCCAGTTCCAGGTGATGGCGATTGCAGGGCACGAGATCGCTTCCGGTCTGGGCGATGCCAATGATCGGGCGTCCCGATTGCAGCTCCTTGCGGGTCAAACCGTAGTTCAGGTAGCGCTCCATGTAGAGCGCGGTCATGTCGGGATAATGCGTGTCGTTGAACCAGAGCTGGCTGCGGTACCGCTTCTGCTCGCTCATGGGTGACTCCTCCTTGTGATGGCTGTCGTGATCGTGGCCGATCGTGACCTACGGTTTTTTCTTCGCCTTCTCGATCTCGGCGTAGGTCTCCTTCACCAAGTCCTGCCCGATTTCCTTCGTGTATTTATCCACCACCGGCTTTATCCGTTCCCGCATCTTCGCCGCTTCCGCCGGTGGAACCTCGTTGAAAAGCATGCCCTTGGCCTGCAACTCCGCGAGGACCTTGGCGTTCGCTTCCCGACTCAATTTGCGCTGGTAATCGCGCGCCTCGACGCAGGCATCCTGCAGGATCTTCCTCTCATCGGGGCTGAGTTTGTTCCAGAACTTCTTCCCCGCGATGATCACATACGGCGCATAGGCGTGCCGCGTAGCGCTCAGGTACTTCTGCACGTCCTCGAACTTGGACGCGTAGATGATCTGATAGGGATTCTCCTGCGCGTCGATCGCCTTCGTTTCCAGCGCGCTGAACACCTCGGTCATGGCCATCGGCACCGCGTTCGCCCCCAGGGTGTTGAATGTATCGATGTACACCGGACTCTGCATCGTCCGGATCTTCAGCCCCTGGAGGTCGTCGGCCTTGGCGATCGCCCGCTTGCTGTTGGTGACGTTACGGAAGCCGTTTTCCCAGTAGCACAGGCCAATCAAGTCCTTCTCGGCGAGCTTGTCGAGCAGCTTCCTCCCCACCGGTCCGTCGAGCACCGCATCCGCTTCCTTCTCGTCAGCGAAGAGAAAAGGGAGATCGAACAATGCGAACTCCTTGACCAGCGGGACGAGCGGTGCCGAGGACGGGATCACCATATCCTGGACGCCGCCCCGCGTCGCCGAGATCATCTGTGCTTCCGACCCCAGTTGCGTGGCGGGATAGTTCTTCAGTTTAATCTTGCCCCCGCTCCTCTCGGCCACGATCTGGGCGAACTTGTTGGCCCCCTGCCCCAGCGGATGCTCTTCGGCGATCCCGTATCCCAGCTTGTACGTCTGCGCCTGCGCGGCGGCCGCAGCAGTCACGAGGATTGCGGCGACGCACAGGCTCGCGAAAAGGCGTTTGACGATCCGGTTCATGGCCTCCTCCTTCTTCTGAAAACAGCCGGGCAACTACGACCTCAGGTGGCGCAGGCGCCGCGCAGGAACCGGTCAGGTGATGACCGAAATCTGCCACGGCACGAACTCGTTCTGACCGTAGCCGTGCAACTCGCTCTTCGATTTCGTGCCTGAAGCGCAGTCGAGCATCATCTGGAAGAAGCGAGCCCCGACCTCCTGAATGGTCGCACTGCCGTCGATGATTTCGCCGCAGTTGATATCCATGTCCTCCTGCTGCCGCTCCCAGAGCGCGGTATTCGTAGCCAGCTTGAGCGACGGTGAGGGCGCGCAGCCGTAGGCGGAACCGCGGCCGGTCGTGAAACAGATCATGTTGGCCCCGCCCGCAACCTGACCGGTGGCGGACATCGGGTCGAAGCCCGGCGTATCCATGAACACCAAACCCTTGGCAGTGACGGACTCAGCGTATTCGTAAACATCGACGAGATTGGTCGTGCCCCCCTTGGTAACCCCGCCGAGGGACTTTTCCAGAACCGTGGTGAGGCCGCCCGCCTTGTTGCCGGCGGATGGATTGTTGTTCAGCTCGGCATTGTTGCGAGCGCAGTAGTCCGCCCACCAGTGGAAGCGCCTGATGAGCTTCTCCCCGACTTCTCGCGTTACCGCTCGCCGCGTCAGAAGATGCTCTGCACCATAGATCTCTGGCGTTTCCGACAGGATCGCCGTGCCGCCGTTTTTCACCAGCAGGTCGACAGCCGCGCCCAGCGCCGGATTGCCGGAAATGCCGGAGTAGCCATCGGAGCCACCGCACTGCAGCCCCACCACGAGATGGCTGGCAGAAACCGGTTCGCGCGTCGCCTCGTTGGCCTGGGGGAGCATTTCCTTGATGACCGCGATGCCGTGGGCCACGGTCTTCGCCGTGCCGCCGGTTTCCTGGATGGTGAAGGCCCGCAGCCGTGCGTGTTCCAACAAGCCATGCGCTTGTAGAATTCCGCCGATCTGATTCGTCTCGCAACCGAGCCCGATGATGAGCACGGAAGCGAAATTGGCATGACGCGCGTAGCCTGCCAGCGTGCGCCGGAGCACGGAGAGACCCTCTCCGTCCGGGTCCACCGCACAGCCGAACCCGTGAGTCAACGCGACGACCCCGTCCACATTGGGGTAGTCCGCCAGCGCCTCGGGATGAATGTCGCGCCGGAAGTGATCCGCAACCGCCCGCGCCGCAGTGGTCGAACAGTTCACGCTGGTCAGGATGCCGATGTAGTTTCGCGTGGCGACACGCCCGTCAGCACGGACGATGCCCGAAAACGTGACAGGATTCGGAGCCAGCTGGGTCGGCTTGGCGTCGGCGCAGAACGCGTAATCGCGCTCGAACTCGGCCATGCTCACGTTATGGGTGTGCACATGCTGGCCCGGCTCGATGTCCTGGCTGGCGACACCGATGATCTGGTTGTAGCGCCGCACTGGCGTGCCCGCAGCGATGCGCCGCGTGGCGACCTTGTGTCCAGGTGGCACGAGGCCCGTCACCCGCAGGTTCTCATCGGGAAGGGACGTGCCGCCCACCAGCTGGTGGCGTGCAATCACCACGTCGTCATTCGGATGGAGCCGAATGACGGGGGATGGGGCGGGCCGCCCTTCGTCCACGTGTGTCGCTTCCCAGGATCGTTCTTCATAGGCATGCATAGCTGTTTCCTCCTTCAGCGCAAGCTGTGCTGGATCCGAAAAATCACTTCTGCTTTCGCACCTTGTCAATTTCAGCGTACAACTCGTTCACGAGAGGCTCACCGACTTCCTTCGTGTATTTGTCCACCACCGGCTTGGTCTTCTCCCGCATCCTCGCCCTCTCCTGGGGAGAAATCACGGTGACTTCCATGCCCTTGGCCTTCAGGTTCTGCAACGACTTCTCGTTCAGTTCCCGGCTTACCTTGCGCTGGTAGGCTCTCGCCTCGGTTGCGGACTCCCGCAAGATCTCCTTTTCGTCCGGCGTAAGCTTGTCCCAGAACTTCTTGCTGACCAGCAGAACGAGCGGAGTGTAGTTGTGCTTCGTCACACTCAAGTACTTTTGCACCTCGTAGAACTTGGCGACTTCAATGGAGTTGAAGGGGTTCTCCTGCCCATCCACCGCCTTTTGCTCGAGAGCCGTGTACAGCTCAGGAAACGGCATCGGCACGGCATTGGCGCCCAAGGCATTGAAGGTATCGATGGCGACTGCGTTCTGTTGCACGCGGATCTTGAGTCCCTGCAGATCCTCCAGCTTGCCGACCGGGCGCTTGCTGTTGGTGAGTTGCCTGAATCCATGCTCGAAGAAGACGAGGCCGATCAGGCCTTTTTCGGGAAGCCGGTCGAGGAGCTTCGTTCCGATGGGACCATCGACGATGGCATCGGCTTCCTTCTCGTCGTTGAAGAGAAAGGGAAAGTCGAGAACCGAATATTCCTTTACCAATCCCACCAATTGCGGTGTCCCTATGGCCGACATTTCTATCGTTCCGCCCTGCATCGACGAAACCACGGCGATCTCTCCACCCAGCGTCGCTCCAGCGTAAGTCTTGACTTTGATCTTGCCCCCGCTTTTCTGGCCCACGAGCTCCGCGAACTTCTTCGCGCCCAATCCATGGGGATGGTCGATATCGTAAAGAACCGCGTACTTGATCGTACGTTCCTTGATATCCGCCGCGAGACTGCCGCCCGTCGCCGCTGCGAGAAGAAAACCAAGCACAACGACGCCGACCCACGTTTGCTTGAGAGACATGGTCCTCTCCTGGTCCAACAGGACGCTCATCACGGCTGCACTCTCATCCATTCGCCTGCATGGTCGCGCAGGCGGGCGCCAGTCGGTCAGCATTGAGCAGAATGCGGCGAGCGGCACAGGCGGCGCCGAAGCCGTTGTCGATGTTGACGACCAGCATGCCTTGCGCGCACCCGCACAGCGCCGAAAACAGCGCGGTCTCGCCAGCGCGCGCCACGCCGTACCCGATCGACGTCGGCACTGCGATCACCACGCCGGGCACCAGACCACCCAGCACGCTGAAGAGCGCGCCCTCCATGCCGGCAACCGCGATGATCAACGCATAGCACCGCAACGTCTCCACCTGATCCATCAGCCGCCACAAGCCGGCTACGCCGACATCGGCGATTTCGTCGCTGGCCAGCCCGAAAAAGCGCAGCGTACGCGCTGCCTCACGGGCCACCGCGAGATCGCTGGTGCCGGCGGTCACGATCGCGATGCGCGCGGGGCCGTCGGCGCGCGGGCCTCGACCGAACCACGCCGTACGCGAAAGCGGGTCGTAGTCGAGCTCGAATGCGACCTGGGCCCGCTGCTCCGGCGACATCCGCGTGAACAACACTGGATGCTCGCGGCTGCGCGCCTGCTCCAAGAGGGCGGTGATCTGCTCGGCCGTCTTGCCCGTGCACAGCATGGCTTCGGGCAGGCCGGTGCGCGCCTCGCGCCCGAAGTCGAAGCGGATCTCGCCCATCCTGCAAACAGGATCGTTCATTCGCCCTCATCTCCCAAGACGGTGTGCTCGGCATCGGTCCGCCGCGCGCTGCGTTCCGCATGGGACGGCAGCCCACGCACTTCTTCGATTTCGGTCTTTGCGGTCGTGCGCCCGTCCGGACGCACCACACGCTTCACGCGCATGCCGCCCGCCTCGACTTCGCTTCGGGCGAGCACGCTGCGTTGCTCCAGCCGCCATCGCAGCCCGATGGTCGTCGTCTCGATGAGACAGCGGGTGCGCACGTCATCGACCGATGCCGGTGCGCACAGCAGTTGCACGCGCTGAACGAGGCGACCCTTTTTCCCGAATACTGCGGAAACGGTGACATCGTATACGCTCGGCAGGTCACGCAGATGCTCGAGCGCAAGCGCAAGATCCTCGGCGGTCTGATCGTCAATGTCAAAGCTCACCACCGCGACTCGATCGGCGCCGAGTGCTGCCGTGGGATCCGTTTCGAGCACGAGCAAACGCAGCAGATTCGGGCGGTCCGGCAGTTCGCGCGTACCCAGACCATGACCGCTGCGCAGCATTTGGCCGGCAACGCCTGCGCGCGACACCGGCGCAAGGTAGCGCAGAATGGCGGCCCCGGTCGGCGTGACCCGCTCACCGGAAATGCCGTCGTCCACCATTTGGAAGCCATGCAGGAGACGCACAGTCGCGGGCGCAGGCACGGGCAGCGCGCCGTGGGCGGTCCGGACTATTCCCCCACCGAGAGGGAGCGGTCCCACTGACCAGGATGCAGGGCCGATGCGCGCTATCAGCCACGCGGCGCCGACGATGTCGGCAATCGAATCCCAATCCGCAAGCTCGTGAAAATGCACATCGTCGGCTTCTACTCCATGCACCGCCGCCTCAGCCTCGGCAAGCACGCCGAAGATGCCGAGCGCATGGGTCTTTACCGCCGAATCGAGGGCACTCTCGGTGAGCCTACCGCGAATCTCGTGGAAGGCACCGCTATCGGGGCCGGAGTGCCCACCACGGCGACTATGGTGTCCATGCTCGGTGCTCTCGTGCCGATGCGGGGGATGCACGTGCTTGCGCAGCGCGTCGAGCGCGAACTGTTTCCCCGCGATCGACTGCTGGCGCCGTTGACTCAGGCAAAGTTCCCAGCCGGCTGGCATTCCGTACCCCTCAAGTGCGGCGAAGAGATCGGTCTGCCATTCGGGCCAGGCATCGAGCACCGCGGCGATGAACATATCGCCGGCGATGCCGCCGAGCGGATCGAGGTGGATGTGCATGTCATGAACAGTGGATAGGAATAACGTAAGGCCCCTTGGGAGTCATTTGCCGCTGCGCACTTTTTCGATTTCTGCGTTGACCTCTTTCACGAGAGCTTCTCCCGCCTCCTTGGAGTACTTGTCGGTCACAGGCTTCAGTTTCTCGCGCATCCGCGCTTTTTCGGGAGGCGAGATGTCGTTCACGAGCATGCCTTTGCCCTTCATGGTCTCGAGCGCCTTCGCTTCCCAATCCCGCGATACCTTGCGCTGATACGCCCGTGTTTCGGCCGCGGCATCCATCAGAATCTTGCGCTCGTCATTCGACAGACGGTCCCAGGTTTTCTTGCTGACCAAAACGATAAGCGGGTTATATGTGTGACGGGTCAGGGAGAGATACTTCTGCACCTCGTAGAACTTGTTCGCTTCGATCACGGCGAGAGGGTTTTCCTGCCCATCCACCGCCTTTTGCTCGAGCGCAGCATAGAGTTCGGGGAACGACAAAGGCACGGCGTTCGCGCCCAGCGTTGTGAAGATGTCGATCTGAATCGGAGCCTGGAGGGTCCGAATCTTCAACCCTTCGATATCCTCCGGTTTCGCGATCGGGCGCCTGCTGTTCGTGACATTCCTGAACCCGTGATCCCAATAGGACAGCCCGATGAGTCCTTTTTCCGGAAGCGTGTCCATGAGCTTCTTGCCGATCGGCCCGTCCAGAACGGCGTCGGTTTCCTTGAAATCGTTGAAGAGGAAGGGGAGGTCCCAAACGACGAATTGCGGCTTGAGTCCGACGAGTAACCCCGCGGCCATCATCGTCATGTCGAGCGTACCGCCCTGGAGCGACGAGAGCATTTGTATGTCGCCTCCCAGGGTGCCGCCCGGAAAAGTCTTCACAGTGATCTTCTTGCCGCTCTTCTCACCGACAAGGTCGGCAAACCTCTGGGCGCCATAGCCCCAGGGATGATCCTTCGGCTGCACGAACGCAAATTTCAGAGTGCGCACTTTAGTGTCCGCGGCATGACCCGCGCTCACCCCAAGAAGCGAAGCAGAAATGAGGACGCTTGCCAGAACGTTCTTGAAGCTGCTTCTCATAATTTCCCC
>JBEVOI010000346.1:0-13256 GCA_040507665.1 Burkholderiales bacterium | reverse complement strand
AGTCGCGCCCGCGGCTGGTTGGCGTCGCCCGGTTGCGGTTGAGCCGCCGCAGCGGTTGGAGTGGAAGTGATTTCTTCTCGATAGACGAGTATCTCCACCCTTCGATTCTTGGCTCGCCCCTTGGTCGTGGTGTTCGCCGACAGAGGGGCGCTCTCGCCGTAGGAAACGGGGATCACCTGAATTCGGTCCGTCGCCGTCTGCGTGGTCAAGTATCGCGCCACAGCGTTTGCGCGCTGTTGACCGAGTTCGTAGTTGTAATCTGTCACTCCTGCATTGTCCGTATGGCCCGCCACGACGATGGCCATCCCCTCCAGACCGCCTGGCTGGGCTTTCAGGTCACTCAGCACGTTATTGATCTCTTTCTTCGCTTGCTTCGGCAGAGTGGCCGAGTCGAATCCGAAGGTGGCGCCGTCCTTCAGGTCGATCACGACCCGTCGCTCCACTTTGAGATTGGCCAAGGCGTTCAAGGCCTTCTCAGTCTTGGCATCAACCGCTCCGAGCTTTCCTTCCATACCGTCGAGGGCGCCCTCGACTCCGCTCACGCGTCCGCCCAGACTATTGATCTGACCCTCTGCCCGAGTGAGACGCTGGTCATTATTTCCAACTCGCGCTGCAACCGGGTCCATCTGGGTCTTGACCCAGTCCCGCGTTGCGATGCACCCCTGCGTCATCAGCAAAGCTGCCGATCCCCCTGCAGCAAGTAAGACTCTAGTCGCGATTCGAGCGTGATTCCTCATGAGCCGTTTCTCCTAAAAGCAGCAATCAACGGGGTCATGGCGGCGAATATCCGCGAAGAACCGGATGAGCTACAGCTTCTCACCCGGGATCTCCCGACCCCAAAGGAATGACCAGATCAGGTGCCCGCTCCCATGCAGCCGCATCGCTCGGAGACAGTGGCAGGCACGGAAACAGTGGGTCGGGCCGTTCGTTCTGACTCCACCGTGAGCCCGAGCGGGGCATCGGTTACAGGAGCTGCTTTCTGGGAGGGCACCCTAACGACACTGATTCGATATCGATTCTCCACGTGGTGGACTTACAGATGACTTACGTGACCCGCAATCCAACCCGAGCATGTGGCAGAGTCGTCGGCGGATTCATTCGGAGTCGAGGTGTTGACCGGACGGCTTGAGCTTGGCGCTCAAATGGCGTCCATGATAGCGTAGCCGGCCCCCCTTGCTTGCCCCATGCCGATCCCCCGCTGCGTCGTCGCGTGTGGCCTGTTACGTTCGTTCATGCCGAGTTCGGCGGCCGCCTGACGCATTCTTGTCGTTGTCACTGCGGAGTCACACTAGTTTCACGCAAGTGATCTAGCCTCACCTCAGGCGAGTGTTGCCAACAAACAGGCGGAAAAGGTCAGACTCCAATGCATAGCCAATCTCATCTCATCGCGGACAGGCAAGGTCGTGTCGTTTCATCGACTGCTGCAAGTCAGAAGTTCCTCGATCGAATGGTCGAGAATGCCAGGCGCGAATCGGCGCGGAGCCCATGGCAGGCCGTATACATCAGTTCCTCGGGTCACTCGGGATCGACCCTTCTGGACATGATGCTGGGGAACGCGAGCTACGCTCAGTCGCTGGGGGAAGTCTCTCTGCTTCGCTACGAGCTGCAGAAAAATGCACCATGCACCTGTGGTGCTCCGGTGGGGCGGTGCGAGCTGTGGAGCCGCATTCTTTCACGCTACGCCGAACGCACGGGAAGATCGAGAGAAACCATCAATCTGGGATGGATGCCGGCCCACAGTTCGCAGAGCCGCGTCGAGCGAACGGTTTATGCGGCACGCCGGAAGCTCAGTCATGGCGTGCGCTTCGGGGAGCTGCGCGCGGGGCTGGAATCGCCCATCCTGGCGGGGCAGGTCTATCGGGACGGGCTGCAGAGAACCGCCGAGCTCTACGAGGACGTGGCTCGGATCACAGGAAAGCGACTTCTGGTCAACTCGTCGAAGAACTACCTGTTGGCGGTGGATCAATATCTCACGATCACCAGTCGCGTGAAAATCGTCAACCTCGTCCGCGACGGGCGCGCGGTGTACGCGAGCTTCCTTCGGCATGGTTTCAATCCAGAGCGCTCAGTCAAGGCATGGCAATGCCATTACGAGCGGGCTGGACCTCTGTTCCGACGGTTTGTTCATCCTGATGCAATCCTCGATGTCAGGTATGAGGACCTGGCAACGGACCCGGAGCGGACCCTGCGGAAGATCACGGACTTTCTTGCGGTGCCGTTCGAGGAGCAGATGCTGAGCTTCGGTCAACGCGTCCATCACAACATCAACGGTAACGACATTCGCTTCAAGCGTCAGCATCACATCAAATTGGATGAGCGTTGGCGGCGAGAGCTCACGCCGACAGCGCTCGAATTCTTCATCAGGCGCGCGGGACAAACCAACGAGGTGCTCGGCTATGGGTGTGAATGATTGCCCGAATCCGTTACCGGCAGCCGGGACGTCACCGTTTAGCGCTGCGTCGTCAGCAGGCCAAGCCATCGCCACCCCGCTGTCCCACCTGGAGCGGCTCGAGGCGGAGAGCATCGAGATCATGCGCGAAGTTGTGGCCGAGTGCCAGAACCCGGTGATGCTCTATTCGATCGACAAGGACAGTGCGTGCATGCTGCATCTCGCGCGGAAGGCGTTTTATCCAGCGACTCCGCCCTTTCCCCTCCTGCACGTCGATACGACATGGAAGTTTCGCGAGATGTACGAGATGAGGGACAGGCTGGCCACTGAATCGGGGATGCAGATCATCGTGCACCGCAATCCCGAGGCTCAGGCTTTGGGTATCAATCCCTTTCAGCACGGCTCTCAGGTCCACACCGACATGTGGAAGACTCAGGGATTGAAGCAGGCGCTCGATATCCATTGCTTCGATGCCGCATTCGGTGGCGCTCGGCGCGACGAGGACAAGGTGCGCGCGAAGGAACGGATCTTTTCCTTTCGCAGTGTCGAGCATCGCTGGGATCCCAAGAGCCAGCGTCCGGAGCTCTGGAATCTTTACAACGCTCGAAAACGCTCGGGCGAGTCAATCCGCGTGTTCCCCCTGTCCAATTGGACAGAGCTGGATATCTGGCAGTACATCTACCGGGAGAATATTCCCGTCGTACCTCTCTACCTCGCGAAGGAGCGCCCCATAGTCGAGCGCAACGGCATGCTGATCATGGTGGACGACGACCGATTCCCGCTTGCCCCGGGTGAGACCCCAGCGCAACGCAAAGTCAGGTTCCGCACCCTGGGGTGCTATCCGCTCACGGGAGCCATGGAGTCCGGCGCTGATGCGCTCCCGAAGATAATCTGGGAGATGCTGAGTGCTCGCAGTTCGGAGCGCCAAGGCCGATTGGTTGATCACGATGGGGTGGCGTCCATGGAGACCAAGAAAGGGGAAGGCTACTTCTGATGGACCGTCTCGTTGATATGGCTACAGCCGACATCGAGCGATACATACGGCAGCAGGAGCACAAGGGCCTTCTGCGATTCATCACCTGCGGCAGCGTTGACGACGGCAAGAGCTCGCTAATCGGGCGGCTGCTCTATGAGTCGCACATGCTCTACGAAGACCAGCTCGCTGCCGTCGAGGCCGAGTCGAAGAGATGGGGTACGCAGGGCGATAGGATTGATCTTGCTTTGCTGGTGGACGGCCTCGTCGCCGAGCGCGAGCAAGGTATCACCATCGATGTCGCGCACCGCTTCTTCGCGACGGAAAAGCGCAAGTTCATCATCGCCGACACACCCGGTCACGAACAATACACCCGCAACATGATCACCGGGGCGTCAACCGCCGACGCGGCGGTGATCCTGGTCGATGCACGCCGTGGGGTACTCACTCAGACGCGTCGTCACGGCTACCTCGTCTCCCTGATCGGCATTCGTGATGTCGTGCTCGCAGTCAACAAGATGGATCTCGTGAACTACTCCGAAAGCGTGTTCACGAAGATCGTCGACCAGTATCGAGACTTCGCGAGGCAGATCGGGCTCGAGCACGTGGTTCCGATTCCGTTGTCCGCGCTGAATGGCGACAACGTCGTCACGAGGAGCGTCAACACGCCTTGGTACAGCGGCCCCACGCTGTTGGGATTGCTCGAAACCCTGGATATCGAGAAGAGACCGGGAAAGGGCGGCGCCTTCCGCATGCCGGTGCAATGGGTTAACCGCCCAAACCCTGATTTCCGTGGCTACGCGGGCACCGTCGCCAGCGGGATGATCAGGGCTGGAGACCAGATTCGGGTGCAGCCTTCCGGCTGCACTGCGCGTGTCAGCGGCATTGTCACGGCCAACGGCGACCTCCCGGTCGCCGTGGCTGGCCAGGCGATCACGCTGGTGTTGCAAGACGAGATCGATATCTCGCGCGGCGACTTGATCTCCGCTGCGGACGACCCGGCCGAAGTGGCCGACCAATTCGAGGCCACGATCGTGTGGATGGCCGAGGAACCGATGCTTCCGGGCCGAATCTACTGGATCAGGTTGGGGACGCAGACGACAACGGTGACGGTCAATGAGGCGAAATACAGCGTGAACGTGTCCACATTGGAACATGTCGCGGCGAAGCAGCTGAACCTCAACGACATTGGGGTATGCAACCTGTCACTCGGCCAAATGGTGGCCTTCGATCCATACGCGCTCAACCCACGAACGGGTGGATTCATCCTGATCGATCGTCTGACCAACCACACAGTAGGTACTGGCATCCTGCACTTCGCGCTCCGGCGCTCCCATAACATCCATCGCCAGCATTTCAAGGTGGACAAGCTCGCGCGCGCCTCGCAGAAGGGTCAGCGCCCGGGGGTGCTTTGGTTCACGGGTCTCTCTGGAGCGGGCAAATCGACGATCGCCAATCTCGTGGAGCAGAAGCTGCACGCAATGGGTAAACACACCTACCTTTTGGACGGTGATAACATTCGGCACGGTCTGAGCCGCGACCTGGGCTTCACCGAGGTCGACAGAATTGAGAACATTCGGCGCATCGCCGAGGTCGCACGGCTGATGGTGCATGCCGGGTTACTCGTGATCACCGCATTCATTTCGCCCTTTCGGGCCGAGCGCGAGCTTGCCAGGAGCCTGCTCTGCGAAGGTGAATTCGTCGAGATTCACGTGGACGTACCGCTCGAGGTGGCGGAGCAGCGCGATCCGAAGGGCCTGTATCGCAAAGCGCGGCGCGGCGAGCTCGTCAACTTCACGGGGATCGATTCGCCCTATGAAGTACCGGAGGCGCCCGAACTGCGACTGTCCTCGGCGCGCTCTACTGCAGACGAGGCGGCGGACATGGTGATCGTTCGCTTGCGCGAGTTGCGTCTGATCGATTGAGTTGCTTGGGATGAGTGAACGGCGTCGATGATTTGAGCGTCGGGCGCGGGTAAACCATCGAGGGTTATGGCTGCCCATGCCGGTCGCGGCATGCTGCCGGCTGGCGCTCGAACGGGGTCCATGATAGCGTAGCCGGCCGTTTCCGCCGGGCCGCCACATGTCTGTTTTCCGCTCCGTCTTCCCACTGCTGCTCGCTGCCTTCACCGCGTTTGCCAATGCCGAGTCTCCCCGGGTAGAACAGTTCTCGCCTTCGGGCACCGCGAAAGGCGTGCGCCAGGCGGCCGCCCGCTTCTCGGCGTCGATGGTTCCCTTCGGCGAGCCGCGGCTGCCGGACCCATTCGAGGTGAGTTGCGGCGTGAAGGGCAGCGGCCGCTGGATCGATGACCGCAACTGGGTGTACGACTTCAGCCGCGCGCTGCCTGCCGGGTTGCGCTGCACCTTCAAGTCGAGGAGCGGTCTCGTGGATCTCGCCGCGCAGCCGGTCGACGCGGCGACCTTCGCCTTTTCTACCGGCGGTCCCTCGGTGATCGGGTCCGTGCCCTTTGAGGGCGCGCGCGCGATCGACGAGGAGCAGGCGTTCCTCCTCGCGGTCGATGCGTTCGCCAGCGAGAAGAGCGTGCTCGAACACGCGTGGTGCGACATCGCCGGCATCGGCGAGCGCATCGGCGTGAAGCTTCTGGAAGGCTCGGAACGGGCAACGGTGCTGGAAGCGAATCGCGCGTTCGTCGAGGATCATCTGCGCCGGAATTTCCGCCCCTCTGGCCGCGCGTACCGTAAGAGCGATTGGACCGCCGCACTGAATTCGCCCGACCTGCCGATCGCCGTTGCTCAGTGCCGGCGCCGCCTGCCGAACGACGCGCAGGTGCGGCTTGTATGGGGAAGGGGCATCGCCGCCACCAGCGGTGTTGCCACAGCGCAAGACCAGACGCTCGCGTTCAAGACGCGGCCTGCTTTCCGCGCTCGGCTCACGTGTACGCGCGCCTCGAAGACGGCGCAGTGCATCCCGGTGCTGCCGATCACCCTCACTTTTAACGCGCCGGTCGCGCGGGCGGAAGCGGAGAAGGTGATGTTGCGCGGCGCCGACGGCAAGACATACCCGGCGATCGTCGATCAAAACGACAACTTCGTGCAGCGCGTCGGGTTCAACGGTCCGTTCCCAGAAAAGGCCGCGTTCAGGATCGAGCTGCCAACGGGGCTCAAGGATGACGCAGGCCGGGCGCTCGCAAACGCAGCGAGCTTTCCGCTCGGGGTGAAAACCGATGAGAACCCGCCGCTCGCCAAGTTCGCCGCGCGCTTCGGCATCGTGGAGGCGAACGCCGGCGCCGCGCTGCCGGTAACGGTGCGAAACATCGAATCGGCGAAGGGCAAGGGCGCGCCTGCCATCGATGGTCGCGTGCTGCGGCTGGACCCTGCGTCGCCAGCGTTGGTGGCCGAGTGGCTGCGGCGACTCCAAACGCTCGAGCGCAGCGAGTGGCGCTACGATCCGAAGACTCGCACCAATGTCCCGGTGCGGCGCGTCGGCGAGCGCTCGATCTTCAGCGCGCGCGACAAGACGACGGCGTTTCAGGTCCCCGCGATCGCCGGCCCGAAGACAATGGAGGTGATCGGCATACCGTTGAAGCGTCCAGGGTTGTTCGTCGTCGAGCTCGCGAGTCCGCGACTCGGGGCGGTGCTGCTCGGCAAGCCGCAGCCCTACTACGTGCAGGCTGCCGCGTTGGTGACCAATCTTGCGGTGCATCTGAAACTCGGGCGCGCCTCGTCGCTCGTGTGGGTCACGAGTCTCGACCGCGGCCAGCCGGTTGCCGGCGCGGAGGTCATGGTTGCCGACTGCAAGGGCCGCGGCTATTTCCAGGGTCGGACCGACGCGCAGGGACTGCTGCGCATCGCGAAGGCGCTGCCATCGCGGGACAAACTGCCCGACTGCACGGCGGCGGGCGACCGGCAGTATCTCGTGACCGCAAGGTTCGGCGACGACGCGGGATTCGTGCTCTCGAGCTGGAACGAAGGCATCACGCCGTGGCGCTTCAATCTCGAGACCGGTGCGTGGGACGGTCCCTACATCGCGACCACCGTGTTCGACCGCACGCTGCTGCGCGCCGGCGAGACCGCGCACATGAAACATTTCGTCCGGCGTCACGGCGAGCAGGGACTGGAGTACGTCCCCGCCCACGCGCTGGCGGACCGGATCGTGATCCGCCACGTTGGCAGCGATGACCGGTTCGAAGTGCCGGTGACGTGGGACGCGCGCGGCATCGCGGAATCGATTTGGGAGATTCCGAAGGAGGCGAAGCAGGGCGCGTACACGGTGTCAGTGCTCGACCGCCTCGATGCTACATCGGCGAAGGACGGGCCGCGCGAGCGCGTTGCCGGCAGCTTCCGCGTCGAATCGTTCCGCATTCCGACGATGAAGGCGGTGTTGGTGCCGCCTAAGGAACCCCTGGTGCGCGCGAGCAGTGCCGCCATCGATGCCCAGGTGAGCTACCTGTCGGGCGGGAGCGCGGCGCTGCTGCCGGTGCGGCTGCGCGGGTTCGTGGAGCCGAAGACGGTTCAATTTTCCGACTTCGAAGGCTTCTCGATTGCAAACGGCGACGTGAAGCAGGGCGTGCAGGAGCAGGGGGAAGCCTACGCGGAGGAGGACGAGGAACCTGAGCCCGAGGTGTGGGTAGGGGAGGGACAGCGGCTGCTTCCGGCGCGCTCGTACACGCTCGATCAAGCGGGCGGGGGACGCTTCACACTCGATGGGCTGCCGCAGTACGACGCGCCGCAGGTCCTGATCGCGGAGCTCGAATTTCCCGACCCGAACGGCGAGCGCCTGACCGCTGCGACGACGATCCCGCTCTGGCCGTCGCGGCTGCTGCCTGGTCTCAAGCTCGACGGTTGGGTCGCCGCGAAAGATCGTTTGAAGTTTGATGCCCTCGCGGTGGACGTCCACGGAAAACCGGCGGCCGGGAGGACGATCCGCGTGGATCTGCTGACGCGCACCTACTACACGCACCGCAAGCGTCTCGTGGGTGGCTTCTATGCCTACGACAGCGTGGTCGACGTGAAGCGGATCGGCACTGCGTGCGAGGGCAGGACGGATCGTTTCGGGCTCCTGCATTGCGACGTCAAGCCGGGTGTATCCGGCAACGTCGTGCTGCGCGCGGAGGTGAAGGACGACGCGGGCAACGTCGCCTATGCGAACCGTGAAGCATGGGTTGCGGGCAGGGACGAGTGGTGGTTCGACCAGAAGGATGGCGACCGGATGGACGTGCTACCGGAGCGCAAGCGCTATGAGCCGGGCGAGACCGCGCGGCTCCAGGTGCGCATGCCGTTCCGCGAGGCGACCGCGCTTGTGACGGTCGAGCGCGAAGGTGTCCTCGACGGATTCGTGACGAAGCTCGACGGCCAGGCGCCAGTGGTGGACGTTGCGGTGAAGGGCGAGCACGCGCCCAACATCTACGTTTCGGTGCTCGCGGTGCGCGGGCGCGTCAGCGACATCCAGCCTACAGCGATGGTGGATCTCGGCAAGCCGGCGTTCCGGCTCGGCATCGCGGACATCGGCGTCGGCTACCGGGCCCACGAGCTCAAGGTGGCGGTGCAGGCGGAGCGCGACGTCTATCGCGTGCGCGAGAAGGCGACGGTAATCGTGCGCGCCTCCCGCGCAGATGGGGGCAAGGTTCCTGCCGATGCCGAGATCGCGCTCGCAGCGGTGGACGAGGGGCTGCTCTCGCTGTTGCCCAACAGCAGTTGGAACCTGCTGGAGGCGATGATGCGCAAGCGCGGTATCGAGGTGGAGACCGCCACCGCGCAGATGGAAGTGATCGGCAAGCGGCATTTCGGACGCAAGGCGCTACCCGCGGGCGGCGGCGGGGGTCGCATCAACGCGCGCGAGCTGTTCGAGACACTGCTTCTTTGGCGCGGGCGTGTGCAGCTCGACGAGCGTGGCGAAGCGCGCGTCGAGGTCCCGCTGAACGATTCGCTCACGAGCTTCCGCATCGTCGCCGTCGCTGACGCGGACGCGGGACTCTTCGGCACGGGCGAGGCGCGCATACGTACTACCCAGGACGTGATGTTGATCTCCGGGCTGCCACCGTTGGTGCGCGACGGCGACCGCGTCGCGAGCGGATACACGGTGCGCAACGCGACCGACAAGCCGCTCTCCCTCGACGTGACGGCTACGCTCCGTGTGTTGGACCCGGCGGACAAGCCGCTCACGGTGCCCCCGCTGAAACCGCAGCGCGTGAACCTGGCTACGGGGGAGGCGAAGGCGATCGCCTGGGATGTTGCCGTTCCAGGTGGTGCAGCGCGTCTCGATTGGGAGGTGACTGCGCGCGACCCGCGCATCGCTGCGGCGAAGGACGCGATTCGCATCGAGCAGCGGGTCCTACCCGCGGTGCCAGTGACGACGCACCAGGCAACGATCGCGCAACTCGATCCGAGCCTGCGGCTTCCGCTGCAGTCGCCGCAGGGTGCCCTACCGGGTCGTGGCGGAATTCAGGTGACGCTGGCGCCGCGCATTGCAGGCGATCTGCCGGGCGTGCGCGAATACATGTCCACCTATCCCTACACCTGCCTGGAACAGCGGGCCTCGCAGGCGATCGCGCTGCGCGATCGCGAGCGCTGGCAGCACGTGGCGGAAACGCTACCAGCGCAGCTCGACGGCGACGGGCTGGCTAAGTACTTCACGAGCATGGGCGAGGGCAGCGACGTGTTGACGGCGTATCTGCTTTCGATCTCGCACGAGGCGGGCATGCCGTTGCCCGACGCGGCACGCGCGCGGATGCTCGACGGGCTCGCGGCCTTCGCGGCCGGACGCGTACAGCGATCGTTGAACGTCGGCGCGGCCGATCTCGCACTGCGCAAACTCGCTGCAATCGACGCGCTCTCGCGCTATCGCAAGGACGTTTCGCCGCGGCTCCTCGATTCCATCACGATCGAGCCGAACCTGTGGCCGACCTCTGCGTTGCTCGACTGGATTTCGCTGCTGTCACGCGTCCAGGGCGTGCCGGAGCGCGAACCAAGGCTCGCGGAGGCCAAGCGCATCCTGCGCGCGCGCATGACCATGCAGGGCACGTTGCTCGGGTTTTCCACCGAGCGTCGCGATTTTCTGTGGTGGCTGATGGCCTCGCCGGACACGAACGCGAACCGCGCACTGATCCTGCTGCTCGACGATCCGGGCGCTCAGCCCGAAGTCGGACGCCTCGCGCGCGGTGCACTTGGGCGGCAGCAGCGCGGCCATTGGGACACGACGCTCGCGAACGCGTGGGGTGTGGTGGCGATGGACAAGTTCTCCGCGCGCTTTGAGAACGAGGCCGTGACGGGCAACACCGACGCCGAGCTCGCTCCAGATAAGCGGAGCCTCGATTGGGGCACCGCGAAGGACGGTGGAACGTTCGCATTTCCGTGGCCGAAGGCCATCGCTGAGCTCGCGCTGACGCAAGCGGGAAGCGGCAAGCCGTGGGTCACCGTACTGAGCCGGGCCGCGGTCCCGCTGAATGCGCCGCTTGCGAGCGGTTACCGAATCGTGCGCACGGTGACGCCGGTGGCGCAGAAGACAGCCGGCGGGTGGACGACCGGCGACATCGCCCGTGTGCGCCTCGATCTCGAGGCGGAACAGGACATGACGTGGGTTGTAGTGAGCGACCCCGTGCCCGCGGGTGCGACCATCCTCGGCAGCGGTCTCGGCGGTGACTCGCGCATCGCGTCTGCCGGAGCGCGGCAAAGCGGCGGCGCTTCGCCCGCCTTCACCGAGCGCACCTTCGAAGCGTTCCGCGCCTACTACGACTTCGTGCCGCAGGGGCGCTGGTCGGCGGAGTACATGGTGCGCCTCAACAATGCCGGGCGTTTCGAGCTCCCGCCGACGCGGGTCGAAGCGCTCTACGCTCCGGAAGTATTCGGGGCGGCGCCTAATGCTGCGTTGGAGGTAAGGCCATGACGCGGGAAAAGCATGAACACAGAGATCGCAGAGAAGAACCGGGAGGACACCGAGGAATCTCAACCTGGGTTGTCTGTGTTCTCCCGTTTTTCTCCATGCACCCTGTGCCTGGCTTGAGCTTGAATTCGAAAGCTGAGCGCGCAGAAAGATGAACACAGAGATCACCGAGCAAAATTGCGCGATACCGAGAGACGCCAATCTAGATTCTCTGTGTTCTCCTCTCTTCTCTGTGTGCTCGGTGTCGATAGCTTTTGATTTGGAGGGTACGCTGTGGGTCATGCGTTGACGCACGCGGTGGGACGACCCCTGCGAGCACTCCTGCTCTTCGCCTGTCTGATCTCGTTTACGCCGCTGGCGCAAGCTGCACTACCGGTCTACGAACGGGTCCGCGCGGATTACCCCGTGTCCGAAGGCGTGCTGCTCGACCGCCACGGCGAGGTGATCCACGTACTCCGAGTCGACGACAGGCGGCGCGTATTGCCGTGGACGCCGCTCGATCAGGTCTCTCCGGTGCTGGTGCGCGCGCTGATTCAGGCGGAGGATCGGCGCTTCCACAATCCCGGCGGCGTGGATTGGCTCGCGCTCGCTGCGAGCGCATGGAAGAACGCGTTTGCCACCGAGAAGCGCGGTGGAAGCACGATCACGATGCAGCTCGCGGCGCAGCTCGATCCCGCGCTCAAGCCGGCCGGCGGGCGGCGCAGCCTCCCGCAGAAGTGGCGCCCGATGCGAGCGGCGTGGGAGATCGAGCGCACGTGGACGAAGCCGCAGATTCTCGAGGCGTATCTGAACCTCGCAGTGTTCCGCGGAGAGCTGACCGGCATCCGCGCGGCGTCGAGCGGACTCTTCGGCAAGGAGTCGGCGGGATTGGACGAAGGCGAGGCGTTGCTGCTCGTGGCGCTGCTGCGCTCGCCGAACGCAAGCGTCGAGTCGGTGGCACGGCGGGCATGCCGGCTTGGGGTGGCGCTCGGAACGCAGGTCCCGTGCGATTCGACGCGCGCGCTTGCGGCCCCCAGCCTGAACCGGACTCCGCAGGTTGCATCGGGTGCGCATCTCGCGCCGCACGTCGCGCGCCAACTGCTTGCGGCCGGCGAGCGCCGCGTGCAATCGTCCCTCGACGCCAGAATTCAGCAGGCGGCCGTCGTTGCGCTTGGGGAGCAACTCTCGCAACTGGCAGCGAGCAACGTCGCGGACGGTGCGGTGCTGGCCGTGGACAACCGAACGGGCGAGGTGCTTGCCTACGTCGGCAACGGTGCAACGGCTTCCAGCGCGCGCTACGTGGACGGTGTGCGCGCACCGCGCCAGGCCGGTTCGACGCTGAAACCCTTCCTCTACGAGCTCGCGCTCGAGCAGCGTCTGCTCACGGCGGCATCGTTGATGGACGACTCGCCGGTCAACTTGGTCACACCTGCGGGCCTGTACGTGCCCCAGAACTACGACAGGGAATTTCACGGCGCGGTAACGGTGCGCACGGCGCTCGCCGCTTCGCTCAACGTACCCGCCGTGCGCACGCTGATGCTCGTAGGCACCGATCCGTTCGTGGCGCGCCTTCAGTCCCTGGGCTTTCAGCAGATCACCGAGGACGGCGATTATTATGGTTACTCGCTCGCGCTCGGATCCGCAGAGGTCGAGTTATGGGAGCTCGTGAACGGGTATCGCACGCTTGCGAACGGCGGTGTGGCGTCGGCGCTGACGCTGCAACCCCAAGTCGGGGGTACACGTGGATTGCGCACGCTCGATCAGGCGGCGGCATGGATTGTCTCCGACATACTGTCCGACCGCAGTGCACGCAGCCTCACGTTCGGCCTCGACAACCCGCTTGCCACGCGCTTCTGGAGCGCGGTCAAGACCGGTACCAGCAAGGACATGCGCGATAACGGGTGCGTGGGGTACTCCGATCGGTACACGGTCGGGGTCTGGGTCGGGAACTTCGGCGGCGAGCCGATGCGCAATGTGTCCGGAGTGAGCGGCGCTGCGCCCGTGTGGCTGGCGGTGATGAACGCGCTGCACCAGGGGCAGGAGCTAAAACTCTCGCCACGACCGGATGGGGTCGTC
>JBEVOI010000275.1:0-27063 GCA_040507665.1 Burkholderiales bacterium | reverse complement strand
CGGTGGCGGTCGCGACAACCATCCGGCCATGCCTTCCTATCATTGGTGGACACCAGAAAATGCCGCCATAATCGTGCCTTATCCGATCGACCGCGAATCAGCAAGGAAGGATGGCGTGGACGCCGCAGGGCTTGAGCAGGTGATCGAGCGCAATGTCTCCGCCGCGCTCGAAGAGGACATCGGAAGCGGCGACCTTACCGCTCTCCTCGTACCCGCGGACGAGACCGCGCACGCCGCGGTCATCAGCCGCGAACCGGCCGTGCTAGCAGGCGCACCGTGGTTCGATACGGTATTCCGGCGGATCGACTCCCGCGTGCTCGTGACATGGCGCCACCGCGACGGCGACGCCCTACACGCGAGCGAAACGGTTTGCGCGCTCGACGGTCCCGCCCGCGCCTTGCTCACAGGCGAGCGGACAGCGCTCAATTTTCTGCAGACCTTATCGGCGGTCGCGACCCGGACGCGGCAGTATGCCGATGCCGTGAGCGGTACGCGGGCGGTCGTGGTGGACACGCGCAAGACCCTGCCGGGCCTGAGGCTCGCGGAGAAGTATGCCGTGCGCGCGGGCGGCGGCCGGAACCACCGGCTCGGGCTCTACGATGGCATCCTGATCAAGGAGAACCATATCGCCGCCGCAGGGGGAATCCGGCCGGCGCTGGAGGCATCGGCGCGCTTGAACGCGGGTGTGCCGGTGCAGATCGAGGTCGAATCGCTGGAGCAGCTCGAGGAAGCGTTGGAGGCTGGAGCAAAGCTTATCCTGCTCGACAACTTCAGCCTCGACCGACTGCGCGAGGCCGTGCGGATCAACGCAGGCCGGGCGGAACTGGAGGCGTCGGGCGGGATCAGCCTCGACGGACTGCGCGCGGTCGCAGAAACCGGTGTGGACCGCATCTCCGTGGGTGCGCTCACGAAGGATGTGAAGGCGGTGGACCTGTCGATGCGCTTCGCGTGAAAGCGCTGAGCCGGAATTGGGAGAATTCCTTGCAAGCTGCGACCGCGTCAGCGCCCGCCCAAGGGGAGCGTCAATAGCGGCTTGATGCCTGGCTTGTCAACCAGGTTCAAGCGGGCAAGCTCCATCAACAGGGTGAAGGTCGATTTGGTCTCGTGGTCGGCCTCGTCGATGTAATACCAAAAGCCCTTGTACCGGATCGCCACAGCCGCCCCAGGGGGTCGCTGGTTGGCGGCCGTCGACCGTACCTGGAACAACCCGCCCAGCACCTGCCGCCAGTCGAACGACTGGCCTGTTTCGTCGACGGTCGTACGGGCGACGCCTCCCTCTGCATGCTGAGGCGGAACTTCAACGCCGTGGGAAACGAAGAACAGCACCTGCAGCAGCGAACGGGTCTCCAGATCGATGTTCGCTACCCCTTCTGGCGGGTAGGTGGACGGGAACGGATTCAGCGCCTCCTCCGAAACGTCGTATTGCGTCAGCCCGCGCTCGAGCCGAAAGGTTCGGGTAAGGATCTCCGTCTCGGGAGTGTCGAGCGCCCGCGGGTCGATCCGCAATACCGGCTGGCGGACCTTCTTGCGCAGCGTCCATGTGAGCCCGCCCGGGTCCGGCCGATACTCGTTGCCTTCCTTGACGGCATTGATCACATCTGCGGCAGTCACGCTTGCGGCCGGCACCGGACCGCCCAGGCTCTCGCTCCGTTCCTCGATCCCGAAGACGATCTGGCCACGGTCCTGCAGCACCTGCAGGGCATTGATGCCACCGAGGAAATCCGTATACGACGGCACTACCCTCGGCGTGGGTCCGCTGGCGAACTGCGCGTTCGGCACCCAGTTGAGGTTCTCCAGATAGAGGCGGAAGACCGTGGAGACCGGCCACGTCGTCTTTACCAGATAGATCACACCCTCCAGCGACAGCGGCGTGAACAGCTTCTTCGCGAACTCCGATTCGTCCAGCGGCGTGAGACTGAAGGTCGGCCGGTCGGCGCCCGCGACGCTCGCCTGCGGCAGCAGCGAGGTGAAGGAGCGATTGGGCTCCGCGCCAGAAGCGGTAAAGAAGGGCGTGATGCCGAGGCTGTTCACGAGTTCGAACTGAGCCGCGATGTTGGACACCTGCATGCTGCTCGGGGTGTCGGTATAGCGCAGGCGGACGATGTTGAGGAGCAGTTCCTCTTCGGAAGTGGTCTTGACCACTTCGTTGTATTGCATCCGGCTCTGCTGCAGGGACCGCGGGCCGATCACCGAGCATCCCGTGGCCAGCGCGCAGGCGACAACAAAGCCTAGGACGCATGGGGAGCGCGACGCGGAGATCGGCATGTGGGACTGGGCAGTCATGTGACCGGCGAATAGCCGGTTACGGTATCGTCACCATGTTGCGAACTTGTTACGAAGGAGCCAGCGACGGCTCCGAATTCGTCTGCCGTGTAAAGTCTCAGGAAAGGTCTGTTCCGACCGGTTTGCGTGCGACGAGATCGACCAGCGCCGAGCGACCGACGTGCTTGCTCCCCTCCTCGAGCCAATCCTCGCGCTCCTGCAGCAGCAGCATCTCGAAGTCCCCGAAGGCTTCACGTATCAGGCTCGAAGTGTACAGGTGATCCACCCGCGGCGGGCCGCCCGTACCGTACTCGATCTGCTTGACACCGTAGCCCTCGAGGATGAGCAATCCACCCGGCGTCAGCGCGCGACGAATGTCGCGAAAGAGCGTCGCCCGTTCGGACGGCGAAGCGAACTGGATGAAGATTGCGGCGATCACGTCGTAGCGCGCCGCGGGCCAGTTCCACGCCCGAACGTCCGCCACCTCCAGTCGGACTTGAACACCGCGTTCGGCGGCGAGCTTCCACGCCTTCTCGACCGCACGCGGAGAGATCTCGACGCCGTCTACTTCGAGACCCTGCTGCGCGAGCCAGACGCTGTTGCGCCCCTCGCCGTCGGCGACGCTCAGCGCGCGCTGTCCGGGCTTCAGCAGATGCGCTTGGGAGATGAGAAAACGGTTCGGCGCCGTGCCGAAGATGTACTCATCGGTCGCAAAGCGGCTGTCCCAGACCTCTCGCGCGTCGTCGAATCCGGGCATGCGTCAGCCGTGGGTGTGGTCCGCGATGTAGCGCTTGATCGCGGCGGGATCGACCTTCATCGTATCGAAGCGCAGAGGTCTCCGTTCGATGTTCACGAATGCGGCCGGGCGGTCGGGGTCGCGTCCGAGGGCTTCGCGAATGGTTTCGGCGAACTTGGCCGGCTGCGCGGTCTCGAGGCACACCAGCGGAACGCCGGGCTCGCGCTGCTCCAGACCCGCCTTGATGCCGTCCGCCGTATGCGTGTCGACGATCACGCGATGCTGCTCGTACACGCGACGAATCGTCGCAACCCGATCCTGGTGCACGCTGCGGCCCGATACGAAGCCGAAGTCTCGGATCTTCCGGAAGTACGGCGTCGGCGCGAGATCGAATTCGCCGCCGCGGTCGATATGCGCCCAGAGATCCGCGACCACGCGCGGATCGCGACCCACAAGGTCGTAGACGAAGCGCTCGAAGTTCGACGCCTTGGAGATGTCCATAGACGGGCTCGTGGTCTGCGCGACATCCCGGGAGGCGCGGACGCGATAGCGCCCGGTCCGGAAGAACTCGTCGAGCACGTCGTTCTCGTTCGTCGCAACCACCAGCTTGGCGATCGGCAGCCCCATCATGCGGGCTACGTGCCCCGCGCAGACATTGCCGAAGTTGCCTGACGGCACCGAGAACGTCACGCGCTCTTCGTTCGACGCGGTGACGGCGAAGTAGCCCTGGAAGTAGTAGACCACCTGGGCCATCAAGCGCGCCCAGTTGATCGAGTTGACGGTGCCGATGCGGTGCTTCGCCTTGAACGCGAGGTCGTTCGACACGGCCTTCACCATGTCCTGGCAATCGTCGAACACACCGCGCACCGCGATGTTGAAGATGTTGGCGTCCTGGAGCGAATACATCTGCGCGGTCTGGAACGGGCTCATCTTGCCTTCCGGCGAGAGCATGAACACGCGCACGCCGCGCTTGCCCTTCATCGCGTACTCCGCCGCCGAGCCAGTATCTCCCGAAGTGGCACCGAGGATGTTCAGCTCCTCGCCACGCTTCGCCAGGACGTATTCGAACAGGCTGCCGAGCAACTGCATCGCGATGTCCTTGAACGCGAGGGTCGGTCCGTTCGAGAGGTGCAGCAGATGCAATCCCGGCTCCAGCGTGGTCACCGGGGTGATTTCGTCCGACCCAAAAGCCTCGGCCGTATAGGTCCGGCTCAGGATATCGCGCAGATGCGCCGGAGGAATGTCGTCGATGAACCGCGAAAGGATCTCGAAGGCGAGCTCGCGATAGCCGAGCGCACGCCACGCCGCGAGTTCGGCAGGCGCGACCTGTGGATAGTGATCGGGCACCGCCAGCCCTCCGTCGGGAGCGAGGCCACCGAGGAGTATGTCGGTGAATGGTGCAGGCGGCATGCCGCCGCGAGTGGAGATGTATTTCAATCGGGACTCATCATGGAAGAAACGCGGCGCGAGTCTTCGGTCGCGCTCGGTTGACGGACCGGCCAGGGACCTTAATCCTTCGCGCTCAGCTCCTCCATCCGGATCCGCGTCACGTTGCCCGCGATAGTCGGCAGCTTCTCGATGCGGCCGATCGCAGTGTTCACGTGTTTCTCGCGGGTGACGTGCGTGAGCATGATGATGTCCGCGTGCTCCTCGCCTTCCTGCGGCTCCTTCTGCATCATCGCGTCGATGGAGATCTCCACGTCGGCGAGGATGCGGGTGATGTCCGCCAGGACGCCGGGTTTGTCCCAGGCGCGCATGCGCAGGTAGTAGGCGCTCTGGACTTCGGAAATCGGCAGGATCGGCAGATCGGTCACCTTGTCAGGCTGGAATGCCAGGTGCGGCACGCGGTGTTCGGGATCCGCCGTGTGCATGCGGGTCACGTCCACCAGGTCCGCCACGACGGCCGATGCCGTGGGCTCCGCGCCCGCTCCCGCGCCGTAGTAGAGTGTCGGCCCGACGGCGTCACCCTTGACCAGCACTGCGTTCATGACCCCGTCGACGTTCGCGATCAACCGGCGTACCGGGATCAGCGTCGGGTGCACGCGCAGCTCGATGCCCTCGGGTTTGCGCTTCGTGATGCCGAGCAGCTTGATGCGGTAACCGAGCTCCTCGGCATATCGGATGTCGAGTCGGGTCAGCTTCGAGATACCCTCAGTGTAGGCGGACTCGAACTTCATCGGGATGCCGAAGCTGATCGCGGCCATGATCGTGAGCTTGTGAGCGGCGTCGATGCCCTCGATATCGAAAGTCGGATCAGCCTCCGCGTAGCCGCGCGCCTGCGCGTCCTTGAGCGCCAGCTCGAAGCTCACGCCCCGGTTGCGCATTTCGGTGAGGATGAAGTTGCTCGTGCCGTTGATGATTCCCGCGATCCACTCTATGCGATTTGCGGTCAGGCCTTCACGCAGCGCCTTGATGATCGGGATGCCGCCGCAAACGGCAGCTTCGAAGGCAACCATGACGCCCTTCGACTGCGCCGCCGCGAAGATCTCGTTGCCGTGCATGGCGAGCAGGGCCTTGTTGGCGGTCACCACATGCTTGCCATTCTCGATAGCCGCAAGGATCAGGTCCTTGGCGATGCTGTAGCCGCCGATCAACTCGACCACGATGTCGATTTCCGGATCGCGCACCACGGAGAAGGCATCGTCAGTGACCTGCGCCGCGCCGTTGGCGATGCCGCGTGCCTTCTCGACATCCTTGTCGGCGATGGTACGAATCAGGATGTCGCGGCCGGCCCGCCGCGCGATCTCGCCCTGGTTGCGGCTCAGCACCGTAAACGTGCCGCCGCCGACGGTGCCGATGCCAAGCAAGCCTACGTTAATGGGTTTCATAGCGCTTTCTTGAAGCCGAAAGTTCTGATGGTATACCCTGCGCGAAAGTAGAACCGGTGCGCGCGTTCCCGCTGCGTTCCCCAAGGAACCTAAAGCAAGCCGTCCTTCTTGAACATTTCCTTGATTCCGCGCAGTGCCTGACGGGTACGGGTCTCATTCTCGATCAACGAAAAGCGTACGTGGTCGTCGCCGTACTCGCCGAACCCCACCCCCGGCGAAACGGCAACTTTCGCGTCGTTGAGCAGCTTCTTCGAGAACTCGAGCGAACCCATCGCTCCGTAGGGTTCGGGAATGGGCGCCCAAACGAACATGGTTGCCTTCGGCACCTCAATGCTCCAGCCCACCTGCTGCAGGCCCTTGCACAGCACGTCGCGCCGGTTCTGGTAGGTCTGGCAGATCTGCCTTACGGCATCCTGCGGACCTTCGAGCGCGACGATGGAAGCGACCTGGATCGGCGTGAACGTCCCGTAGTCGTGATAGCTCTTGATGCGCCCGAGCGCGGCCACCAGCTCGCGGTTGCCCACCATGAAGCCCACGCGCCAGCCAGGCATGTTGTAGCTCTTCGAAAGCGTGAAGAACTCCACTGCGACTTCGCGTGCTCCCGGAACCTGCAGGATCGAGGGCGCGTGATAACCATCGAACACGATATCGGCGTAGGCGAGGTCGTGCACGACATAGATATGATGCTCGCGGGCGAGCTCGACCACGCGCTCGAAGAAAGCGAGCTCGACACATTGGGTGGTGGGATTGCTCGGGAAGTTCAGGATCAGCATCTTGGGCTTCGGATAGCTGTCCTTGATCGCCCGCTGCAGCTCGTCGAAGAAATCCACGCCCCGCGCGATTGGCACGTGGCGGATGTCGGCGCCCGAAATTACCGGCCCGTAGATGTGGATCGGATAGCTCGGGTTCGGGACGAGAACGATGTCGCCGGTATCGAGGGTCGCGAGCGCGAGATGCGCGATTCCTTCCTTGGAGCCGATGGTGACGATCGCTTCGCTATCGAAATCGAGGTCGACGTCGTAGCGCTGCTTGTACCAACTGCAGATGGCGCGGCGCAGGCGCGGTATCCCCTTCGAAACCGAATAGCGATGGGTGTCGGGCCGCTGCACCGACTCGATCAGCTTGTCCACGATGTGCTTCGGCGTCGGGCCGTCTGGGTTGCCCATCCCGAAGTCGATGATGTCCTCTCCACGCTTGCGTGCGGCCGCCTTGAGCTCGCCGGTAATGTTGAAGACGTAGGGCGGCAGGCGCCGGATGCGGCTGAACTCTTCCATGGGGAATTTCGGGTTGGGACGACCGAGGCAAAAAGGCTATGATTCTATTGCGCGACGCGCCATGCCGCAATTCGAAGCTCAACCCGTCTTCCGTGAAATTCCATCTTGCCAGCGCAGCGGGACTCAACGTCTTCACCGGTTACGGAGAGGGCTACGTTGCGATCAACGGCGCGCGTTGCGAGTCCAGTGTTGTCGTGCTTCCGGAGCGGATCATCAACCCGTGGGACGCAGCGGGGTTCGACGCGCTCGGGCCCGCCCATTTCGAGTTTCTCTCGCAGCTGGCGGTCGAAGTCATCCTGCTCGGGACCGGGCCGCGCCTGCGCTTCCCCTCCCCTGCGCTGCAGAGTATCGTTCTGCGCTCCCGCATCGGCCTCGAGGTAATGGATGCGAGCGCCGCGTGCAGGACCTACAACATCCTGGCGACCGAAGGCCGCAAGGTCGCGGCGGCGATCCTGCTGGCTTGACCATCCACTCCTGGAAAGAATATGGGGTGGTCCGCCGCCCCGGGTCACCGTTTCGAAGACGGCTCTTCGGTCTAGAGTCCCGACATCACCTTGAGATGGGTGGCAACGCTTCGGCCCAGCGCGTGAAGCTCATAACCGCCTTCCAGCACCGACACGATGCGTCCCTGGCAATACTTCTCCGCCTGTTCGAGCATACGGCGGGTCACCCACGCGTAGTCCGCCTCGACCAGTCCGAACGAGGCCATGTCATCGTCCCGGTGGGCGTCGAATCCTGCGGATATGAGGATGAGCTCGGGCTTGAAGGCATCGATCGCAGGCAGCCAGTACTCGGAGACCGCATTCCGGAACCGATCTCCGGTGGTGTAGGCCGGGAGCGGAATGTTCACCATCGTCTCCGACCGACCCTCGACCCCGCTGTACGGATAGAACGGATGCTGGAAGGTGGAAACCATGAGCACCCGCGGGTCGTCTCGGAAGATGTCCTCGGTCCCGTTGCCGTGGTGAACGTCGAAGTCCGCGATGCACACGCGTTTCAGCCCGTGGTGTTCCAGCGCGTGCGCGGCGCCGACCGCAATGTTGTTGAAGAAGCAGAACCCCATAGCCCGCGCCCGCTCCGCATGATGCCCCGGAGGTCGCACGCAGCAGAATGCGGTTTTGTTCTTCCTGGACATCACCAGGTCGACGGCGTGAACCACGGCCCCGGCAGCCCGTAACGCCGCCTTGAGGGAATGCGGGTTCATCGCCGTGTCGGGATCCAGGTGGTGGATCCCAGCCTGCGGCACCGCCGCGAAGATGCTATCGATATATCCCGGTGCGTGGACCCGCTCGAGCTGAGACCGCTCGGCGAGCGGTGCATCGACGTGGTCCAGATAGCTGATCAAACCCGATGCGATGAGCTGGTCTTCGACCGCCCGAAGCCGCAGGGGACTCTCCGGATGGTAGGACCCCATATCGTGGCCGAGGCAGTCCCGATGGGTAATAAAGGCGGTGGTCAAGTCGGCTCCTCGTGAGGCGCGGTCGGGCACTCTCTGTGACAAATTTGTCTTGTTTTTAGATGGTAAAGTCAGAGTGGGGCAAAGTCCATTATGATCCGGGTAGAATGTCGCGCTGCAGCATTTTGTCCTCTTCAATTGCAACAAGAGGTGCCCTCTTGCCTAACCGTCTCCCAGATCGACGCTCTTCAGCCATTGCATGCGTACCGCATGCACGCGAGCCGCTCGCGAGCTTTGCCGGTAAACTGGCCGGCCTGGTTGCAAGGAAGTGTCCATGAGCCCGCTCCACACGGTTGAACGCCGGTACCTCTCCCAGATCTTCGCACCGAATACGGTCGCCCTGGTCGGAGCAAGCGAGCGGGCGGGAAGTCCGAGCCGCGTCCTGCTCGAGAACCTCCTGCATGGCGAGTACAAGGGGGAGTTCTTTGCGGTCAATCCGCAACACGAGACCGTGCTCGGAACGCCGTGCCATCCGACCGTCGACGCGATCGGCAAGCCCATTGACCTCGCGATCATCGCGACTCCCGCGGATGCGGTGCCGGAAGTGATGGAGTCCTGCCGCAAGGCGCGGGTGTTCGCCGTCCTGATCCTGTCCGCCGGCCTGCGGCCCGTGACTCCCGAATCGGAGGCGCTGCTCGAGGCCACCCTCAACCTCGCCCGAAAATCGGGAATCCGCATCCTAGGCCCCAGTTCGATCGGCCTGATGCGGCCGTCCATCGGCCTGAATGGCGCCCTGATCCAGGGGCCCGTCAGGCCCGGCAGCGTCGCGCTCGTTTCCCAGTCGGGCGCGCTGCTCACCTCGATGGTCGACTGGGCGCGTACCGACGAGATCGGCTTTTCCAGCATCGTGTCCCTTGGCGACCGGGCCGATGTCGTCCTCGCCGACGTGCTCGACTTCCTGACCGGCGACCCTCAGACCGAGAGCATCCTCATCTATGCGGAAGGGTTTCACCGGCCGCGACGATTCCTCTCCGCGCTGCGGGCAGCGGCGCGCCTCAAGCCAGTGATCGTCGTGAAGGCGGGGCGGCATGCTGCCGGCAGGCAGGCGGCCCGCACCCACTCAGGCGCTCTGGTCGGTCGCGACGACGTCTTCGATGCGGCGGTGCGCCGTGCCGGAGCGGTCAGGGTGATGACGTATACGCAGCTCTTTTCCGCCGCCAAGTGCCTCTCCTCGCGGTACAAGCCTGCCGGCGACCGGCTCGCCATCGTGTCCAACGGCGGCGGACCTGGTGTGATTGCGGCCGATTGGGCCATCGACGCGGGCATTCGCGTCGCCGAGTTCGCGCCGGAGACCATCGAGGCCATACAGAAGACCCTGCTGCCGGGACACCCGGCGAGCAATCCGGCCGACATCTGCGAAGACGCCGGCGGCGCCCGCTATACGACGGCGATTCGCGCTTGCTTCGCCGATCCCGATGTAGATGGCGTGCTTGTCATCCACGCGCCGCAGGTGATCTCGGATGCGACCGAGATCGCAGAGGCGGTGATCACGGTCCGTCAGGAGAGCAGCAAGCCGCTCGTCACGTGCTGGATGGGCGACACCCAGGTCGCGGCCGCGCGCCAGGCTTTGCAGGACGCGGGCATACCCCTGTTCCGCACACCGGAACCCGCAGTGGAAGCCTTCAAGAACATTGTGAGCTACTACCGGAATCAGCAATTGCTGATGCAGGTGCCCGGTCCGCTTGCGCAGGAACAGCCCGCCGACGTCGAGGGCGCGCGGATTCTGATCGAGGCGGTGCTCGCGGAGCGGCGAAAGACGCTGACAGAGACAGAGTCGAAAGCCCTCCTCGCCGCCTTCCGCATTCCAGTCGCAAAGACCGTGGTGGCGCGCTCGCTGGCGGAGGCGATCGTCAATGCGGAGCAGCTCGGCTTCCCCGTGGCGATGAAGGTCAGCTCCCCGGACATCGTGCACAAGTCCGAGGCGAGGGGGGTGCGGCTCGACATCCGGAACGCCCAGGAGCTGCGCGCCGCCTATACCGACATCATCGCAAGCGTGAAGCACATCGCGCCGGACGCGCACATAGAAGGCATTGCCATCCAGCCGATGGGAATCAAGCAAAACGGCCGCGAGCTCACGGTTGGCGTCGCGACCGACCCGCAGTTCGGACCCGTGATCACCTTCGGCGCGGGCGGATCTCTGGTGGAGGTGCTGGCCGACCGCGCCGTCGCGCTGCCACCGCTCAACGGCTTTCTCGCGCGCGACCTCATCGGCCGCACGCGCATCGCGAAAACTCTCGACAGCTACCGCAACCTGCCGGCTGCGCGACTGGACGCGCTGGTGGAGGTCCTGGAGCGGGTGTCCGAGATGGTGTGCGAACTGCCCTGGATACTCGAGATGGATATCAATCCGCTCATCCTGGACGAAGAGGGCATCATCGCGGTCGACGCGCGCGTCATGGTCGACCACCCGTCGCCGGACCTTTTCGGGCGCTATGCCCACATGGCAATCTATCCGTATCCGGCGCATCTGACGGAAACCCTGGTCCTCGCGGATGGCACCGAGATCACGATCCGCCCGATTCGCCCGGAAGATGCGGAGATGGAGCAGCAGTTCGTGCGCAACCTGTCGGAAGAGTCGAAGTACTTCCGCTTCATCAGCACCGTCCGCGAGCTCCCCCAGAGGATGCTGGTGCGCTTCACGCAGATCGACTACGACCGGGAGATGGCACTCGTGGCGGTGACGCGGCAAAACGACCAGGACGCGCAGATCGGTGTCGCCCGCTACGTCATCAACGCGAGCGGCGACAGCTGCGAGTTCGCCGTCGCCATTGCCGACGACTGGCAAAAGCGGGGCATAGGCGGGCGGCTCATGGTGAGCCTGATGGATGCCGCGCGGGAAAAAGGCTTGCGCCGTATCGAAGGCGACGTGCTCACGGCGAACGGCAACATGTTGCGCTTCGTGCAGAAGCTCGGGTTCGAAGCGCTGCCCAACGAGGAAGACCCCGACCTGAAACGCTGCGTGCGTTCTCTTTGAACCGGGCTCTTCCAGGGGTGGTCAACACCTTGTGACACCACGGCCACGAGTCCGCCGCGTGGCACCAAACTTGCGCCCGACGAACCGATTCCTCCATGCTGCTTAGCCGGCCCGCTCCCATGCCACAACCTGTAGACATCGTCGTCAAGCAGGTCTCCGCTGTCATTCTCGGCAAGGAGCAGCAGATCCGCCTCGCGCTCGCCTGCCTGCTCGCCCGCGGTCACCTGCTGATCGAGGATCTCCCTGGTGTTGGCAAGACCACGCTCGCCCACGCGCTCGCGATCTCGCTCGGGCTCGACTTCCAGCGCATCCAGTTCACGAGCGACCTGCTGCCGGCCGACATTCTCGGCGTCTCGATCCTCGACCGCGAAAGCGGCGAGTTCCGCTTCCACTCCGGTCCGATCTTCGCGCAGGTGATCCTGGCCGACGAGGTAAACCGCGCGACCCCGAAGACCCAGAGCGCTCTGCTCGAGGCCATGGCGGAGCGTCAGGTCACCGTCGAAGGCAAGACCCGGCCGCTGCCCGAACCGTTCTTCGTCATCGCGACCCAGAATCCGTCGCATCAGGTCGGGACCTTCCCCCTGCCCGAGTCACAGCTCGACCGCTTTCTGATGCGTATCACCCTGGGCTATCCGGACCGCAAGGCCGAGCGCTCGCTCCTGGAAGGAGCGGACCGCCGCGACCTGATCGCAAACCTGCAGCCGCGCCTGCGCCCCGAGCAACTCATCGCTTTGCAGCGGCAGGTGTTGAGCGTGCACGCCTCCCCCGCGCTGCTCGACTACGTGCAGGCCCTGATCGAACATTCGCGCCGGTCTCCGGATTTCGTTGCGGGCCTATCGCCCCGCGCCGGGCTCGCGCTGCTCGGCTCCGCCCGCGCCTGGGCACTGATGGAAGGTCGCGATCGGGTGCTGCCGGAAGACGTGCAGACGGTGCTTCCAGGCGTGATCGGCCATCGTCTTCACGCCGCCAGTGAGCTTTCGCGCGTCAATGGTTCCGAACTCTCGCGCAAGCTCGTCTCCGAGGTCGCCATTCCCTGACCGGTCGCCCGTCGCGACGGGACCGCCCGCCTTGATCCAGGCTCTCAAGCCCTTCATCGACGACTGGCTGCTCCGGCCGAAGGGACCGGAAAGCGGCCCGGTCGCGCTGACGCAGCAACGCATCTTCATCCTGCCTACGCGCTACGGCTTCGGGTTCGCAGTGGTGCTCATGGTGATGCTCATGGGCTCCGTGAACTATGCTCTGAGCCTCGGTTTCGTGCTCACATTTCTCCTCGGCTCGATGGCGATCGTGTCGATCCTTCACGCCTACCGCAACCTCGCCGAGCTTAGGGTCAGCCTCGCGCGCGCGGAGCCGGTATTTGCCGGCGAGACCGCGCGCTTTCCCCTCCACCTGGAGAATCCGTCGCGCCAGGGACGTTTCTCCGTAGGGCTCGCTCGCCAGCGCGACGAACAGGACTTCGCTGACATTCCGCCCGGCAGCGACGCGATGCTCGAGCTCCAGGTGCCGGCGCCCCGGCGTGGCATCGTCACCGCAGGACGGTTCACCCTCTTCACGCGTTACCCCATCGGGCTCTTCTACGCTTGGGCTCCCGTCGAGTTGCCGGCAGCCTGTCTCGTCTATCCCCGCCCGGACGAGGCGCCGCTGCCCCAGCCGGCGGGGAACGCGGAACGTGGTGAGACGAACAATGCAGCCGCCGGCGACGACGACTTTGCCGGCCTCAAGCCCTATCATCCCGGGGATTCGCCGCGGCGCATCGCGTGGAAGGCGGTAGCGCGGGGGCGCGCCTTGCTGACGAAGCAGTTTGTCGGGCAGGCGGCCGAGGAACTCTGGCTCGACTGGGCGGATCTGCCTGCGCACCTCGACGTGGAGGCGCGCCTTTCGCGGCTCGCAGGCTGGGTGATACAGGCAGATCGCATGCGCATCAACTACGGGCTCCGCCTTCCAGGACAACTCTTCTCTCCGGGGGCGGGGGAGCACCAGCGCCAGCGCTGCCTGGAGGCGTTGGCGCGGTTCAACACAACGACGGCGATCAATGACGCGCAATAGCGAGCTCGACCCGTTCAGCCTGTATCTGCTGCTTTTCGCAGTGCTGCTCGCGTGCGCGCCCCATGCCCACCACCTTCCCGAGTGGGTGACGCTACTTGCCGCCTCGCTCTGGCTCTGGCGCATCTACATTGCGCACCGGGACCTGTGCCTTCCCAACCGCTGGCTACTCGGCGCCTTCACTCTCGCCGGCGCCCTCGGCGTCTACTTCCACTTCGGCAGCCTCTTCGGCCGCGAGGCAGGTGTAACGTTGCTCGCGCTCATGCTCGCGCTCAAGCTGCTGGAGACGAAAACCAGGCGCGACGCGATGATCGTGATCTTCCTCAGCTACTTCCTGGTCATCACAAACTTTCTCTACTCGCAGACGGTGCTTTTTGGCGCCTACCTGCTGTCGGTAGTCTGGTTGATCACCCTCACCATGATCGGATTCCAGCAACGCGCCCCGCGCATCGGCTGGAAAACGGCCGCGCGGACATCCGCGTTGTTGCTCACGCAGGCCGTGCCGCTGATGCTGGTAATGTTCCTGTTTTTTCCCCGTGTGCAAGGGCCGCTGTGGGGATTGCCGCAGGATGCATACTCGGGCAGCACCGGATTGTCTGATTCGATGTCGCCCGGCAGCCTGTCGAAACTCGGTCTCTCGGATGCTGTGGCGTTTCGCGCCCGCTTCGAATCCGAGCCGCCGAACCGCGCGCGCCTCTATTGGCGCGGTCCGGTTCTGTGGGACTTCGACGGCAAGACGTGGCGCGGAGGTAACCCGATCGGCGGCAGCGCGCCGGAATACCTGGGTCTGGGCGATCCCGTCCAATACGTGGTCACGGTCGAGCCACATAACCTGAGCTGGCTATTCGCGATCGATCTGCCTGCGGTCACGCCGGAAGGCAGCCACCTCACGCCCGACTTCCAGATCCTGAACTCGAAGCCGGTGCGCAACCGCATCCGATACGAGATGACGTCGTACGTCTCGTTCCGGATGGCACCGAAGATGGTCAGGCGCGAAGAGCTGCAGCGAGGGCTGCAACTGCCGCCTGCAGTGGCGCCTAAGACCCGAGCGCTTGCGCAGCGCATCCGTTCCGAGGCCGCGAATAGCCACGACACGCTGGTGCGCGCGCTCGATTTCTTCAAGACCCGTCCATTCTTCTACACCCTCAGCCCACCCATCCTCGGCAGCGATCCCGTGGATGAGTTTCTGTTCAATACTCAGCGTGGATTCTGCGAGCACTACGCCTCGGCGTTTGCCTTCCTGATGCGCGCGGCGGGCGTACCGGCGCGAGTCGTCACAGGCTACCAAGGCGGCAGTCTGAACCCGGTGGGCGATTACATCATCGTGCGCCAGGCCGATGCGCACGCATGGGTGGAGGTCTGGCTCGACGACCAGGGCTGGGTGCGCGTCGACCCCACGGCAGCAGTGTCGCCGCAGCGGCTGGATTCTGGCATGGCCGCGGCGCTGCCGGCGGAGGACCCGGTTCCCTTGCTCGCGCGGGAGGACGTCGCCTGGCTGCGCCATACGCTCTATCGCCTGGACGCCATCGCGAACGCCTGGAACCAGTGGGTGCTGGGCTACAACCCCGAGCGCCAACGCAACTTCCTGTCGCGAGTGGGATTCGACGATGCGACCTGGCGTACGATGGCAACGGTACTGCTCGGCTCGACCGGGGTGGTGCTGCTCATGCTCACCGGCCTGCTGCTGTTCAAACTGCGCTCAAAGCAAGTCGATCCGGTGCAGCGGGCATGGCAAAGCTTCTGCAGAAAGCTCGCACGGCGCGGCGCGGCGCGGTACAAGAGCGAGGGGCCGGTGACCTATGCGCAGCGCATCTCGCATCAAGTCCCGCAAAAAGCAGGGGAGGTCAGCACCATCAGCGACCTCTACGTGCAGCTGCGCTATGGGCGCGGGTCGGGAACGGACGACGTGCAGAAGCTGAAGATGCTGGTGGCCGCATTCCGGGTTTGAAGCCCCGGGGGGAGCTTGCAGGGACGTGCACCCTTGCACCGGGAGACATCGAAGCACTCGAAGATACAGTTGCGCTACAGGAGCACGTCCTTCGACACGCCCTCTCGCTTGAGGATGCGGCGCAGGCTGTGCAGCGCTTCGAGCTGAATCTGGCGCACGCGTTCGCGCGTGAGGTTGAGGTCCTCCGCCAGTTGTTCGAGGGTACAGATCTCATTCCCGTGCAGACCGTAGCGGCACTCGATCACGCGCCGCTGTTTGTCCGTCAGCTGCCCCAACCAGTCCTGAACATGCGCCTCCATCTCGGCACTCTCCAGACGCCGGTCCGGCGTTAACGTCGCATCGTCCGGGATCGACTCGCCGATCGACAGCATCGGATCGATATCGAGCGGCGCGTCGAGCGAGGTCATGCGCTCGTTCAGCGCGAGCACGTGCCGCACCTCGTCCGGTGTACGTCCGATCAGATGCGCCACATCCTCCGTCGTCGGCTCGCGATCGCCATGGGTTTCGAGGTGCCGCGTTGCCCGCAGAATCACATTCAGTTCCTTGATCACATGCACGGGGAGCCGGATGGTGCGGGACTGGTTCATGATCGCGCGCTCGATGTTCTGGCGGATCCACCAGGTGGCATAGGTGGAGAAGCGAAAGCCGCGTTCGGGGTCGAATTTCTCGAGCGCATGCATCAGGCCGAGATTTCCCTCTTCGATCAGGTCCAGCAGCACAACACCGCGGTTCACATAGTGCTTGGCGATGTTCACGACGAGCCGCAGATTGTGCTCGATCATCTTCTGTCGCGCGCCAAAGTCGCCCTGCTTCGCGAGGCGGGCGTAGCGCAGCTCTTCCTCGGGAGAGAGGAGCGCGTTGTGACCAATCTCGTTGAGGTAGAGCTGTGTGACATCCGAGAGGAGGTCGCCGCTCAGTCCCTCGGGCTCGAGACCAAGCTGTTCCTCGACCGCGAGCGCGGGCTGCTCCTCGATTGGCTCCTCCTCGGCAGGAAACTGGCTGTTTGTCATCAGCCCTTCGCTACCGGCAGAAACTTGAGCGGATCGACCGGTTTTCCGAGACGGCGGATCTCGAAGTGGAGCTTCACCTGATCCGCGTCCGAATTCCCCATCTCGGCGATCTTCTGGCCCTTTGTGACGTTCTGCCCTTCCTTCACCAGAATCTCGCTGTTGTGGGCGTACACGCTTAGATAGGTCTTGTTGTGCTTGATGATAACGAGTTTGCCATAACCGCGTAACCCGCTGCCCGCGTAGACCACGCGGCCCGCCGCACTCGCTAGCACAGGCTGGCCGGTTCTACCGCCGATGCCTATGCCCTTCAGATTCGACCCCTCGGAATAGGGGGACACGACCTTGCCGTTGGTGGGCCACGACCAGTCGACGCGATCTTCGTCGTCACCCGCCGGGGATTCCGGTGGCGAATCCGGCTTCGGGTCTATCTTCGCAACCTCCGCCTTCGGTCCGTCGGGCTTGGCCGCCTCAGGCTTGGCAGCTTCCGGTGTCCCCGGTAGCGTTTCTGTCTTCGCCGGCTTCGTCGTGGCGGCAGTCGCGGCGGCAATGATGGCTGGCGCGGCGAAGGGTGACGGCGCCGCCTTGAGCTGGGCCACCGCTTCCTCGGAGTACGGCAGGCGCTGCGCCCGAGGTCCCTTCACCAATTCGCCGGCTGCTGCCTTTTCTGAGGGCTTCGCTCCACCCGGCGGCGGTATCTTTGCGGGCTCCGCGCCGAGGGGCTTGCCCTCCACGCTGGGCACGGTCGCCAGCGGCGCGACCGTTACCGCGTCGCCTCCGTCCCGCGGGAACGGCGTGGCCGCTGAAGCCGGGCCGGCGGGCGCGCCAGGCGGACGCAAGCGCAACTGCTGGCCGACGGTGAGGCGATTCAGGATCGTAAGCCCGTTCCAGGCGGCAAGATCCTTGTAGTCAAGGCCGTGGTCGACAGCGATGGCGTAGAGCGTGTCCCCCTTCTTTACAGTGTAGAACTCGGGAAGGGTGTCTCCGGGCTTCCTAAGCGCAGGCTTCCTTCCGGCTTCGGCGCCCCGATCCACGACCGGGGCTGGCCGCTGTGAAGGACTCTCACAGCCTAACAGAAGCGCGACCGTGATCAATCCGACGACTATAGCAACCCGTCGTGCCGACCCAATCAGCGTGGATGACATCCTAGGTGACTCCCGGGAGCAGTGGCACGAATTTCACTTCTTCCATGACCGTTTCGTCGTAGCCGCGCGCGGCGCGGGTGATACGGCAGAGACGCTGGGCGCACGTGCCGATTGGAAACACCAGCCGCCCGCCCGCAGCGAGCTGGGCGAGGAGCGCCTCGGGCACATGGGTCGCCGCCGCAGCCATCACGATCGCATCGAAAGGCGCCAGCTCAGGAAGTCCGAGATGGCCATCTCCATGGCGCAGCTTCACGTTGTGAATTCGCAGCTCCCGCAGCCTCACCCGGGCCCTCGACACCATCGGCGCAACGCGTTCGACGGAATACACCTCGCGGGCGAACCTGGACAGAATAGCGGCCTGGTAGCCGCAGCCGGTACCGATGTCGAGCACGCGACCGAGCGAGGTTCCGTTGCGGGCGATCTCGCTCATGCGCGCGACGACGTAAGGATTCGAGATGGACTGCCCGAAACCGATGGGAAGCGCAATATCTTCGTAGGCCCGGCTCGCAATGGCCTCATCCACGAACGCGTGACGTGCGATCTCCGCCATCGCGGCGAGGACGATCTCGTCTTTCACGCCGCGCTCGCGCAATCGCTCGACCATGCGCATGCGGGTGCGCTGGGACGTCATGCCGATACCGGCGCGCGGAGCGTTCATCCCATCCACGCGCGCACGCTGTCGAGCTGCGCAAAGTGCGTGAGGTCGATCTGCAGCGGTGTGACGGAGACGAAGTTCTGCGCCGTCGCGTCGAAGTCAGTGCCTTCGCCCGCATCCTGTGCATTACCCGCAGCGCCGACCCAGTACACCACATTGCCCCGCGGATCCCGGGACTTCACTGCCGGCTGCGCCTTGTGCCGCTTTCCCAGACGCGTGGTGCGAATTCCCGCGAGGGAATCGAAAGGCACGTCCGGCACGTTGATATTGAGCAGCACCGGCACCGCGATCGGATTGGCGCGGAACCGCGCGACCATTTCCGCAGCGATGCGCGCGGCGGTGCCGTAGTGGTGCCCCGCTTTACTGGTGAGCGACACGGCGAACGAGGGAATGCCGAGGAGAAACCCTTCGGTCGCGGCTGCAAGGGTGCCGGAGTAGATCGTGTCGTCGCCCATGTTCGCACCGTCGTTGATGCCCGAGACCACCATGTCCGGCAGATGATCGAGCAATCCGGTCACAGCGAGGTGAACGCAGTCGGTCGGTGTCCCGTTCACATAGAAGAAGCCGTTCGCCGCCTGGCGCACCGTGAGCGGCCGGTCGAGGGTGAGCGAGTTGCTGGCGCCGCTGCGGTCGCGCTCGGGCGCCACCACGGTTACCTCGCCGAATGGCGAAAGGGCCTCCGCGAGGACGCCAAGCCCGGGCGCGAAATAACCGTCGTCATTGGAAAGGAGAATCCGCATGGGCGAGGACGCGCCAGATCAAGTAAGCGGGAATTCTATCGCGGATGCGTTAGTTCGCGGCGGGAGCACCGACCGAGCAGTAACGGGCGCAAGCACTCGGGGGGAATCACCCAAAAGCACGACGGCGGTCGGCGCAAGGAGGCAGAAAGGTCGGCCAAGGGCCACGGCTTGCGTGTAAAAACTTGGTCGGGGCGGCGTGATTCGAACACGCGACCACCTGCACCCCATGCAGGTACGCTACCAGGCTGCGCTACGCCCCGAAAGCGCGCGATTATAGCAGAAGCCTCGAGCGAGGAGCCGCGCCGGCCAGAGCGGAAACGAAGCCCGCGCGGCCCGCGGCGTCAGGATCGCAAAAGGTCAAGTACGCCGCGCAACTCGCGCTTGAGTTGCGCGAAATCGAGCTTGGGACCGGACGATGCTACCGTTTTCCGACTTCCCTCTTGCATAGCGGCGTCAAGGCGGTTTCGGGCGCCGCTGATGGTGAAGCCTTCTTCGTAGAGCAACTGGCGAATGCGACGGATGAGCAGCACCTCGTGGTGCTGGTAGTAGCGGCGATTGCCGCGTCGCTTGACGGGTTTCAGCTGAGAGAATTCCTGCTCCCAGTAGCGCAGAACATGGGGCTTGACGCCGCACAGTTCGGATACTTCGCCGATGGTGAAATAGCGCTTGGCGGGGATCGGAGGTAACGGTCCCTTAGGACGCGTCGGCTCCACCGAAGTTCTCCTCTACCATTGACTTGAGCTTCTGGCTCGCATGAAAGGTCACCACGCGGCGGGCGGTGATCGGGATTTCTTCGCCCGTCTTGGGATTGCGGCCGGGGCGCTGCGGCTTGTCCCGCAGCTGGAAGTTGCCAAAGCCGGAGAGCTTCACGCCTTCGCCCGCCTCGAGGGCAACACGCACCTCCTCGAAGAAGGACTCGACCATGTCTTTCGCTTCGCGCTTGTTCAGCCCCACCTTCTCGAACAACATGTCCGAAAGATCCGCCTTAGTAAGCGTCATCGCTTCCCCTTCTTTGGCAGCCTGTCATTTGCGCAGGCTTGCACCGTGTTCTTGTTCCGCCGCCGCGACCAAACGTGCAACCACAGCGTCGGCTTCCTCATCGGTGAGCGTTCTTTGAGTATCTTGCAAGAGAACCTTGAACGCAAGGCTTTTCTTCCCAGTTTCCAAGCCCTTACCGCGATATACGTCGAACAGCGACACCTCCGCAACGGCCTCCGGAGCGGCGTGCTCGAGGCAGTCGAGCAATGAGCGGGCGGTTATCTTTTCGTCGACGACAAGCGCGACGTCCCTGCGCACCTGCGGGAAGCGCGAAATCTCCCGGAAGCTCGGCACCCGAACCTGTTGCAGGCGGTGAAAATCCACTTCGAACACAATCGGCGCGAAAGGCAACTCGTACTTCTGCTGCCACCGTGGATGCAACTCCCCCATCCACCCGACCGGTCGACCGTCGAGGGCAATCTGTGCGGAGCGGCCCGGATGCAGTGTCGGGTAGGGTGCCGCCTCGAACGCGAGCACAAGCGGGTAACCCGCCGCCTCAAGGTCAGCTTTCACATCGAAAAAGTCGACGTTGCGTGCGGCGACACCCCATTGCTCTGGGAGCGCGGCGCCAAAGGCGATGCCGCCGAGACGCAACGGCTGCTGCTCGTCGCTCGTCCCCAGAAACACACTGCCGACCTCGAACAGACGAATGCGTCCCTGCCGCCGGTTGAGATTGAAGCGGAGGCGGTCGAGCAGGCCGCCGAGGAGCGTCGTTCGCATGACGCTCATCTGTGCCGCAATCGGATTCGCCAGCCTGACGGCGCTGGCAGTGCCGAAGTCCGTTTCCCACGCAGGATCGACGAATGCGTAGGTTACGATTTCCTGATAGTCGCGCAGCGTCAGCGCCAGCCGGAGCTCGCGGACGCTTCTCAGCGTCTCGGAGAAGGGCAGCATCGCCGAATTCGAAGCCACGGGGCGGGGCTCGATGCGGTCGTAACCGTGGACGCGCGCTACCTCTTCGATCAGATCTTCCTCGATCGCGATATCGAACCGGTAGGAGGGCGGTGTCACGACGATGATATCGCCGTCTCGACGTATGGGCATTGCAAGTCGATCGAATATCGCCGCGATCGCGTCCGCGCCGAGGTCGAGACCGAGCAACTTCGGCACGCGCGCATTGCGCAATCGCACTGGGGCCCGCGCCGGCAGCTGCGTCGTCAGATCGGTCACTGGACCCGGTTTGCCGCCGCAGAACTCGACGACCAGCGCGGTCGCCCGCTCCATGGCCCGTGCGGTAATCTCGAAATCGACCCCGCGCTCGAAGCGGTGGGAAGAATCCGTGGCGAAGCCGAGCTTGCGGCTGCGGCCGGCGACTGCACTCGGGTCGAAAAATGCGCTTTCGAGGAACAGGTCAACGGTCTCCGCCCCCACCGCCGTCCTCGCCCCGCCCATGATCCCTGCAAGCGCCACCGGGCCAGCATCGTCGGCAATCACGAGGTAATCGGGCGAGAGTACCGCGTCCTGCTCGTTCAGGCAGCGGAGTCGCTCGCCTGGACGCGCGAACCGCACGTGGATGCCACCGCCCAGCTTCGCCAGGTCAAATGCATGCAACGGCTGGCCGAGCTCCAGCATGACGTAGTTGGTGACATCCACCACAGCGCTGATCGAACGCACACCGCTCTTCTCGAGACGCCGCGCAATCCAAAGCGGCGTCGTGGCACCTACGTTCACCCCGCGAATGACGCGACCGCAGTAGCGGCGGCACGCATCCGCAGCTTCGACGCGCACCGAAACCGTGTCCGGGAGGCACGCAGCGACCGGATTGACCTCGACGGGGTGCAGCGGGGTCGCGGTCAGCGCGGCCACGTCGCGGGCGATACCCGAAACGCTCAGACAGTCGCCACGGTTTGAGGTGAGCTTGAGCGTAATCAGGCAATCATCGAGCTCGTAGTAGACGCGGAAATCGGCTCCGACCGGAGCATCCGCAGGCAGGAGCAGCAACCCGGACGATTCCTCGTTCAGGCCGAGCTCCTGCGCGGAACACAGCATGCCCGACGAAGCAACACCGCGAATGCTCGCCTCGTGGACGTCCTTTCCCGGTAACTTCGCACCGGGCAGCGCACAAGGCACCTTGCGGCCGGCCTCGACGTTCGGGGCGCCGCAAACAATGGTGCGCAGCGTTCCGGTTCCCGTGTCCACGCGACAGATGCGCAGGCGATCCGCGGTCGGGTGCGAAGCGACGTCGAGCACCTGCGCGACGAGGACGCCTGAGAACTTCGCGGACGCCGGGGTGACCCCGTCCACCTCGAGTCCTGCCATGGTGAGCACGTGTGCGAGCGCATCCGTGTCGAGCGGAGGATTCACCAGGCTTCGCAGCCATTGCTCCGAAAACTTCATTGCCTCACCAGGTCAACCGCAGCGCCGCGAGGCCGGCAGATCGTTGCGCCTCCCGGATGACGCCACAGTTTGTGTGCGAACATCATAGACACGCTGTCTCAGGCAAATTGCTTGAGGAAGCGCAGATCATTCTCGAAAAACAGCCGCAGGTCATTCACGCCATACCGCAGCATCGTGATGCGATCGAGCCCCATGCCGAACGCGAAGCCTTGAAACTCCTCGGGATCGATGTTCACCTGACGCAGCACGTTTGGATGCACCATTCCGCAGCCGCCGATCTCGAGCCAGCGGCCCTCGCCCCAGGCCATCTCGACCTCGGCCGACGGCTCGGTGAACGGGAAGTAGCTCGCGCGGAACCGCACCTCCAGGCCGTCACGCTCGAATAGACGCTGCAGGAAGTCGGTGAGGACGAACTTGAGGTTGGCGAAACTGACCTGCCGGTCGATCCACAAGCCCTCGATCTGATGGAACATGGGCGAGTGGGTCGCGTCGGAGTCGACGCGATAGACGCGTCCGGGCGCGATGATCTTGATTGGCGGTCGCTGGGTTTCCATGTAGCGAATCTGGATCGGCGAGGTATGCGTGCGCAGCAGATACTCGCCTCCTTCGAGGTAGAAGGTATCGTGCATCGACCGCGCGGGATGGTCCTCCGGCGTGTTGAGCGCGGTGAAGTTGTAGAAGTCGGTTTCGATCTCGGGTCCGGTCGCGATCTCGAATCCGAGGGAGCCGAACAGAAACGCGATGCGATCGAGGGTGCGGGTAGTGGGATGCAGACCGCCCAGCCCCGGGCCACGGCCCGGAAGCGTGACGTCGAGTGCCTCTTCGCCAAGCCGCGCCTCCAAGCGCACGATACGTATCGCTTCGCGGCGGGCGGCGAGCGCGGCCTCGAGCTTCTCCTTCGCCTCGTTGATGCGGCTGCCCGCTGCAGGGCGCTCAGCGTGCGGCAGCTTGCCCAAGCCCTTGAGCAAGTCGGTGAGAATTCCGGTCTTCCCCAGAAACCGCGCCTTCACCCGCTCCAACTCGTCGGGATCGTCGATGGCGGCGAAGAGACCGAGCGCTTCGCTTAAGATGGCGTCGAGATCTTGCATGGCATCCGTGTTGAATCGGGAGCCGCCACACCCGGATGAAAAAAGGAGGCTTGCGCCTCCTTCTTCTTCGGGTGGGCTTCTTCAGGGGTTCTAGAGACCGAGGCTGGTCTTCGCCTGCGCCACGAAGCGGGCAAACGCCGCCTTGTCATGAACGGCAATGTCCGCGAGCACCTTGCGGTCGACCTCGATCGCGGCCTTCTTGAGACCATTCATGAACGCCGAGTAGGACAGTCCGCACTCGCGGGCCGCCGCGTTGATGCGCGCAATCCACAATGCCCGGAACTCGCGTTTCTTCACGCGACGGTCGCGGTAAGCATACTGCCCCGCCTTCATCACCGCTTCTTTGGCGATGCGGAACACGTTCTTGCGGCGACCCCGAAAGCCCTTGGCCGCGTCGAGCACCTTCTTGTGGCGTGCGTGCGCCGTTACACCTCGCTTCACTCGTGGCATGGTGATCCTCCCTTAGGCGTAGGGCATCATCGCGCGAACGCCGCGCACATCCGATGCATGCACCTGGGTCGTCCCGCGCAGGTTGCGCTTGCGCTTGGTGCTCTTCTTGGTGAGGATGTGGCGGAGAAACGCCTTCGTGCGCTTGATCCCGCCGCTGCCTTGGGCTCGGAAACGCTTCGCTGCGCCCCGCTTGGTCTTCATCTTGGGCATGACTGCTCCTTCGTTTTAGCCTGACGCCGGGCGGCTCCTGGCGAAGCGCTTGGTGACCCGGACATCACTTGTTCTTTCCGGCTCACGCCGGACGCTGCTGCTGCCTGCGATACCTACTTCTTCTTCGGCGACAGCACCATGATCATCTGCCGCCCTTCCATTTTAGGAAACTGCTCAACGACCCCGTACGGCTCGAGCTCGGCTTTGATCCGCTCCAGCAGCCGAACCCCGAATTCCTGGTGCGCCATTTCCCGGCCCCGGAAGCGCAAGGTGACCTTGGTCTTGTCGCCCTCCTCCAGAAACCGGATGAGATTTCTCAGCTTGATCTGGTAGTCGCCTTCATCGGTTCCCGGCCGGAACTTGACCTCCTTGACCTGGATCTGCTTCTGCTTGAGCTTGGCCTCGTGGCGCTTCTTGCTCTCCCGATACTTGTATTTGCCGTAGTCCATCAGTCGGCAAACCGGAGGCTGCGCCGTCGGCGCGATTTCCACCAGATCGACCTCCTTCTCCTCGGCCATGGTGGTCGCGACCGCAAGACTCACGATCCCGAGTTGCTCACCTTCCAGACCGACCAACCGGATCTCGGGTGCGTTGATCTCACCGTTGATCCGCAGTTCCTTTTCCTGACTTATGCGAATTCCTCCAGGCTAGTTCTCCTCGGGTCGCCGGGTCTGCGCTCGCGCGCCCGTGCTCAACCCCCCCTTTATCCGCCCTACCCCGCCGGCGCCCCGCGGATGGCGATCTCCGCCTTCAGATGCGCGACCAGAGTCTCCAGCGACATCGCGCCCAAATCCTTGCCGGACCGGGCGCGAACCGAAACCGTCTGATTGACCACCTCACGCTCGCCGACGATCAGCTGGTAAGGCAGCTTTTGCAAACTATGTTCTCGAATTTTATAGGTAATTTTCTCATTCCTCAAGTCAGCCAAGACGCGCATGCCAGCATACCTCAGCTGCGCCGCCACCTCAGCCACATAATTCGCCTGCCCTTCGGAGATATTCATCACGACCGCCTGCACGGGGGCGAGCCACAACGGGAAGGCGCCGGAGTGGTGCTCGATGAGAATGCCGATGAAGCGCTCCAGCGACCCGAGGATGGCACGATGTAGCATTACCGGAACGCGGCGGCTATTGTCCTCCGCCACATACTCCGCCCCCAGCCGCCCCGGCATGGAGAAATCGAGCTGGATGGTGCCACACTGCCAGAGCCGGCCGATGCTGTCCTTCAGGGAAAACTCGACCTTCGGCCCGTAGAACGCCCCCTCGCCAGGCTGTATCTCGAAGGCGCGCTTTTTCTTCTGCAGCGCCGAGGCGAGCGCCGCCTCCGCGGCATCCCACTGTTCCTCTGAACCCACGCGCTTTGGCGGACGCGTAGACAGCCTGATCAGGATCTCGGCGAACCCGAAGTCGGCGTAGACCCGCTCCAGCAGGTCGATGAACTGCATCACCTCGCCCTCGACCTGGCCCTCGGAGCAAAAGATATGGGCATCGTCCTGGGTGAAGGCGCGCACGCGCATGAGGCCGTGCAGCGCACCCGACGGTTCATTGCGATGACACGAGCCGAACTCCGCGAGCCGTAGCGGGAGGTCACGATAGCTCCTGATGCCCTGATTGAACACCTGCACGTGGCCCGGGCAGTTCATCGGCTTCACGGCGAAGTCACGGGATTCCGACTCTGTCGTGAACATGTTGTCCCGGAAATTCTCCCAATGCCCCGATTTCTCCCACAGCGACCGGTCGATCACCAGCGGCGTGCGGATCTCATGGTAACCGTTGTCCCGCAGCACGCCGCGCAGATACTGTTCGATCTGCTGCCAGATCACCCAGCCTCGCGGGTGCCAGAAGACCATGCCCGGCGACTCTTCCTGCATGTGGAAAAGGTCGAGCTGGCGGGCGAGCTTGCGGTGGTCGCGCTTCTCGGCCTCGTCCAGCGCGCGCAGATAAGCGTCCTGGTCCTCCTTGCGCAGCCACGCCGTGCCGTAAATCCGCTGCAGCATCTCGTTCTTAAAGTCGCCGCGCCAGTATGCCCCGGCCACGGACATCAACTTGAACACTTTGAGCTTGCCAGTCGACGGGACGTGGGGACCGCGGCACAGGTCGATGAAGTCGCCTTGGCGATACAGGGATACCGCCTCGCCCGCCGGGATGCTCTCGATGATCTGCGCCTTGTAGTGCTCGCCCTCGCCCTTGAAAAAGCTGATGGCGTCGGAGCGGTCCCACACCTCCCGACTCACGGGAAAGTCCCGTGCAGAGAGCTCGGCCATGCGCCTTTCGATCGCCGCGAGGTCCTCGGGCGTAAAGGGGCGCTTGTAGGAGAAGTCGTAGTAGAAGCCGTTATCGATCACCGGGCCGATCGTTACCTGCGCGTGCGGGAAGAGCTGCTTCACCGCGTGCGCGAGAAGGTGCGCGGACGAGTGCCGGATGATCGCAAGCGCCTCTGGATCCTTTTCGGTGACAATTGCCACCTCGCTGTCGCGTTCGATCGGGAAAGACATGTCCACCAGCCGACCATCGACCCTGCCGGCCACAGCGGCGCGCGCGAGCCCGGGTCCGATCGACGACGCCAGCTGGGCGACCGTCACCGGCTGATCGAAGCGGCGCTCGGATCCATCGGGAAGTCGGATTACCGGCATTGGACTTCAACGTCCTCAAAAAAAAGTGCGGCTGAACCGCACTTGTCGTGCATACGGAAAACGGGGTTCAGCGGAACTGACTGCGTTCGGTTGAGGGAGTTCGGAGATCCATTCAGGTCTGCTCTCGAAAAGGCTGGTAGGCGCGATTGGATTCGAACCATTTTACAGGGGATTTACAGGGTACAGCGGGTCGCAGAATCAGAGAGATACGAGAGCTCGCACCCCGCAAACCCCCGAAAC
>JBEVOI010000249.1:0-54427 GCA_040507665.1 Burkholderiales bacterium | reverse complement strand
AACAATCGCGGCGCTATGTTTGTGCAGAAACCCCAGTCAGGCAGCTGGGGCCATCAGAGCCTTCATCATCTGCAACGCCTTCTGCTCGATTTGCCGGATGCGCTCGGCAGATACCCCGAACTCCGCTGCCAGATCATGCAGCGTAGCGCTCTTGTCCTCGGTCAGCCAGCGCGCCTGGATGATGCGACGGCTGCGCGCATCGAGTTCGCCCAAGGCGCGCTCCAGACCCGCAGCACGCCCGCGCTCGGTTTCGTCATGCTCTAGGATGCGGCCGGGTTCCGCGTCCGGGTCGGCGAGGTACGAGATCGGAGCAAAGCTTTCTTCGTCGTCGCTCACAGGCTCGAGCGCGATGTCCTGACCCGTGAGGCGGGTCTCCATCTCGAACACCTCCTCCGGCTTGACCCCGAGTTGTCGTGCCATGGCAGTGGCCTCGGAGGAGCCAAGGGCGCCCAGCCCACGCTTCATGCTGCGCAGGTTGAAGAAGAGCTTGCGCTGGGCCTTGGTGGTCGCGACTTTCACGATGCGCCAATTGCGCAGGATGAACTCGTGGATTTCCGCCTTGATCCAGTGCACGGCGAACGACACGAGCCGGACCCCCCGCTCGGGGTCGAAGCGCTTTACGGCCTTCATGAGGCCGATGTTACCCTCCTGAATCAGGTCGGCCTGCGGCAGTCCGTAACCGTGGTAACCCCGGGCGATCGCGACCACCACACGCAGGTGCGACAACACCAGTTCGCGCGCGGCCTCGAGTTCGCTGTCCCGTTTCCAGCGCCAAGCCAATTCCGTCTCCCGTTCCTGGCTCAGAATCGGGAATCGATTGATGGTCTGGATATAGGCATCCAGGCTTGCAACGGGTGAAGGCAGGGGGGAAGCAATAGCAGTGGTCATCTAGTAGATCACCTCCAAAAATTGAATCTTAGCACTCAGGATTTCAGAGTGCCAAATGAACAGATAGTTTCGCCGCCGAGAGGCTTGACCCACTGGCGCAGCGTGCGGAAGCGGCAAGATGCTGACAGCCCCACTCCTAGCCAGCCGAGAACCACCGCGGAGGCGAGCATCGCAAGGCGGCCCTCCGTCAGGCCCGGTTCGCGGAAGCGTAACCCCAGCCGAACAGTGTATTGAGCTCCGCCACACCTCGACCAAGTGAGTGAACACTCCCGGCGACAATGCCCAACGAGCTCAGGCCCTGTAATACGAGGCCGAATTGCGACTGGGAAGGGGGAGGCGTGGGCCGCACCCCCGCACTCTCACGGGTCTCAGTCGAACAGCGCATCCACGAAATCCCCGGCGTCGAAGGAACGCAGATCATCGATCTGCTCGCCCACGCCCACGAAGCGGATCGGGATCGGTTTCTGGCGGGCAATCGCCGCGATGCAGCCGCCCTTCGCAGTGCCGTCGAGCTTGGTGAGCACGATGCCGGTGACGCCGAGGGCGTCGTCGAACGCCTTGACCTGGGCGACCGCATTCTGGCCCGTATTCGCATCGAGCACCAGCAGGACCTCGTGGGGCGCCTCGGGGATTACCTTTCTGATCACGCGCTTCACCTTCCGAATCTCTTCCATGAGATGAAGCTGCGTCGGAAGCCGCCCCGCGGTATCCGCGAGCAGCACCTCGATGCCGCGCGCCCTGGCGGACTGGATCGCGTCGAAGATCACGGCTGCCGAATCGCCGGACTCCTGCGAGATCACAACGACATTGTTGCGCTCGCCCCAGATCTTGAGCTGCTCGCGCGCGGCCGCGCGAAAGGTGTCGCCGGCGGCCAGCATTACGGAACGCCCTTCGTTCTGGAAATGCTTTGCGAGCTTGCCAATGGATGTGGTCTTGCCGCTGCCATTCACGCCGGCCACCATGATCACGAAAGGCCGGGCGGCGCTGACGTCGACCGGAACCGCCAGCGGCTGCAGCAACTCGAGCAACGCGGCTTTCAGCGCCTGCCGAACCTGTTCCGGCTCGGTAAGCTTCTGCCGCTTCACGCGCTCTCGAACCTGCTTCAGCAGATGCTCCGTGGCGGGCACGCCGACGTCGCACGTGATGAGCACCGACTCGAGGTCCTCGAAGAGCGCTTCATCAACGCGGGTATGGCGGCTGAACAGACCGGAGAGCTCGCGGCCGAGTCGCTCCCGCGTTCGGGCGAGGCCTTGCTTCAAGCGCGCAGTCCAGCCTTCCTTCGCGCTCTTAAGGAAACTTAGCATGGGGGGGCCTGTCAGAATGTGCTTCGTGAAAAGCAGGGCGCAATTCTAGTCGGAATGGCGCCCCCGGGCCAAACAACCGGCGCGCCAGCGCCCAGGCCCGCCATCCCTATCCCGAGGAGTCATCGCTTGTCCCAACGCTTTGCTGCTTGCAGGTTCCGCCTGGTCACGCTCGTTTCCGGAATGTTGCTGCTCTTCACAGGCGCCCCCGCCTTCTCCAAGACGAGCGAGACGACACTCGCGAACGGGCTGCGCGTGATCGTGAAGGAGGACAGCCGGGCACCGGTCGTCGTATCCATGGTCTGGTACCGCGCGGGCAGCATGGACGAGGTAAACGGAAAGACGGGCGTTGCGCACGTGCTCGAGCACATGATGTTCAAGGGTACGAAGAATGTCCCGGCAGGCGAGTTCAACAGACAGGTGGCTGCCGCCGGCGGCCGCGACAATGCCTTCACGAACCGGGATTACACCGCCTACTTCCAACAGGTGCAGAAATCGGAACTGGAGCTCATGTTCAAGCTCGAGGCCGATCGAATGGCCAACCTGAATCTCACGGACGAGGAGTTCGCGAAGGAGATCAAGGTGGTAATGGAAGAGCGCCGGCTGCGCACGGACGACAAGGCGCGCGCGTCGCTGTACGAGGAATTGATGGCCAGCACCTTCAACGCCCATCCCTATCGGACGCCGGTGATCGGCTGGATGAACGATCTGGACAATATGAAGGCGGAGGACGCGCGGGATTGGTACAAGGCCTGGTACGCGCCGAACAACGCGACCCTCGTCGTGGTCGGAGACGTGCAGGCGCCTGAGGTCTTCAAGCTTGCGCAACAATACTTCGGCGGTATCAGGTCGCGGCCGCTGCCGGCGCGCAAGCCGCAGGACGAACCGGCGCAGAAGGGCGAACGCCGCCTGACGGTGAAGGCGCCGGCGGAACTGCCTCATGTGGTCCTGGCGTGGCATGTACCCAAGTTGCGCGACGTCGACAAGGACTGGGAACCCTACGCACTCGAGGTGCTCGACGCCATCCTCGATGGGCACGAAGCGGCGCGCCTGCAGCGCTCGCTGGTACGCGAATCACGAATCGCCTCGAGCGCTGGGGCGAACTACGAGAGCGTCGCGCGCGGTCCGGCGCTGTTCCTGGTCGAGGGCACGCCCTCGGAAGGCAGGACGGTGAAGGAACTGGAGGCGGCGCTGCGCAAGGAGATCCGGAACGTTGCGGAGAACGGAGTCAGCGAGGAGGAGCTCGCACGGGTAAAGGCGCAAGTGATCGCCGGGGAGGTGTATCAGCGCGACTCAATGTTCTACCAGGCGATGCAGATCGGCACGCTGGAGACGATCGGACTGTCGCACCAGTCGCTCGACGTGCAATTGGAAAAGCTGAAGGAAGTCAGCTCCGCCCAGGTGCAGGAGGTGGCGAAGAAATACTTCAAAGACGACACGCTGACCGTCGCAGTGCTCGACCCCCAACCCCTCGACGCCAAGAAGCGGGTGCCCCAGGTAGCGGGAGTGCGACATGCGGAATAGTTCTCGCATTCATGCGAAGCTCTTGCTCGCGCTGTTGCTCGCGCTCGTCACTGGCCCGGCCCTCGCGCTGCCGGCAATTCAGACCTGGACCACACCGTTGGGCGCCCGCGTCTACTTCGTCGAGAACCACGACCTCCCGATGATCGACGTGAGCGTGGACTTTCCCGCCGGCTCGTCTTTCGACTCGAAGACAACCTCCGGGGCGGCCGGCCTCACCCAGTACATGCTGCGCTTCGGCGCCGACCGCCTGACGGAAGACGAGATCGCGACGAAGCTCGCCGATGTCGGCGCCCAGTTCTCGGGACGCTTCGATCTCGACCGGGCGGGCGTGGGCGTGCGTACGCTGTCGAGCGGGCGGGAACGCGACGCGGCAATCGACGTGTTGGCAAAGGTGTTGCAGACTCCGTCGTTCCCGCAGGCCGCGGTCGAACGGGAAAAGGCGCGCGCTATTTCGAGTCTCAAGGAGGCGGACACGAAACCCGAGACCATTACATCCAAGACGTTCTACTCAATGCTCTACGGCGACCATCCGTACGCGCTGCCCAGTTCCGGAAACACGGTGAGCGTATCCGCCATCAGCCGCGAAACCCTCGTCGACTTCTACCGCGCGCACTACACGTCCAACCGGGCAGTGGTGGCGATCATGGGCGACATCACGCGCGAGCAGGCGGATGCAATCGCACGCCGACTCACCGATGGCCTGCAGAAAGCACAGGACGGCGCTGTGCTGCCCGACGTGGTGCCCCTCACCAAGGCGTCGGAGAACCGCATCACCCATCCGGCGACCCAGAGTCATATCCTCATGGGCGCGCCGGGCATACGCCGCGACGATCCCGACTACTTCCCGCTCTTCGTGGGCAACTACATTCTTGGAGGAGGCGGCTTCGTGTCGCGCTTTACCGAAGAAGTGCGCAGCAAGCGCGGTCTCGCCTACAGTGTGTACAGTACGTTCAGCCCGATGCGTTACGAAGGACCGTTCCAGATCGGTCTGCAGACGAAGAAGGATCAGGCGGGGGAAGCCCTCGAGGTCGTTCGGGTTACCCTGAAGGATTTCATCGCGAACGGTCCGACCGAGAAAGAGTTGCAGGCGGCAAAGCAGAATATCGTCGGCGGCTTTCCACTGCGCGTGGACAGCAACAAGAAGATTCACGACTATCTCGCCCTCATCGGCTTCTACAACCTGCCGCTCGACTACCTGAACGAGTTTCCCAGGAAAGTGCAGGCGGTGACGGTCGAGGACGTCAGGACCGCGTTTCGCAAGCGCGTGAATCCGGACGCGCTGGTGACGGTGGTGGTGGGCGCTCCGGAAACGAAAACGAGCGAAGCGCACCGCTGAAGCGGCGCGCTGCCTGGCGGTGGGCGCGAATCGGGTGCGGATCATCGGCGGCGCCTGGCGCCGTCGCCTGGTGTCCTTCCCCGATGCCAACGGTTTGCGCCCCTCGCCAGACCGGGTGCGCGAAACCCTCTTCAACTGGCTCGGCCAGGGTCTGATCCGGCGCGCCTGCCTCGATCTCTTCGCAGGCAGCGGAGTCCTAGGCCTGGAGGCCGCCTCCCGCGGTGCCGATCCGGTAGTGCTCGTCGAATCCAACCGCGCCGCGGCTGCGGCCCTGAGGGAGAACGCAATGCGGCTCGGCGCGACGCAGGTGGAAGTCGTGCAAGGCGATGCGCTAGAATTCGTGCGGCGCGACGTCCGCCTCTACGACGTCGTGTTTCTCGACCCCCCATTTTCGAAGAACCTGATCCCTGCCATCCTGCCCCTCGTCCGCTCCCGTCTTGCGCCCGACGCTAGGGTATACGTCGAGAGCGCGGCGCCGGTGTTGGTAGAGACTCCCTGGCAGGTGCTGCGCCGGGGTAAGGCGGGCCAGGTGCACTACCAGCTCCTTGCCCTGGAGGGCCCATGAACCACGTGGTGATCTACCCCGGCACGTTCGACCCGATTACTCTCGGGCACGAAGACCTCGTGCGCCGCGCTGCACGGCTGTTCCACCGCGTCGTGGTGGGCGTCGCCGACAGTCGCGGCAAGCGCCCCGTGTTTACGGTGGAGGAGCGGGTCGAGATGGCGAAAGCGGTGCTCGCTGTCTACCCGAACGTCGAGGTGGTGGGGTTCAGCGGCCTGCTCATGACGTTCATCCGCGATCAGAATGCGCGCGTCATCCTTCGCGGCCTGCGGGCGGTGTCCGATTTCGAGTTCGAGTTCCAGATGGCGGGCATGAACCGCATCATGCATCCCGACGTCGAAACGCTCTTTCTCACCCCGTCGGAGCAGTACATGTTCATCTCCGCGAGCATGGTCCGGGAGATCGGCTCCCTGGGCGGAGATGTGAGCCATTTTGTGCAACCCTTGATCGCGCAGCGCCTGCGTGAAAAAATGGCGGGTTATACCTGATCAACCTCCTGGGAATTTCCCCGATGGCGCTGCTGATCACCGATGCCTGCATCAATTGCGACGTTTGCGAGCCCGAGTGCCCAAACGGCGCGATCTCCCAGGGGGAAGAGATCTACGTAATCACACCGAGTTTCTGCACTGAGTGCGTCGGTCACTACGATACGCCCCAGTGCGTCGAGGTCTGCCCGGTGGACTGCATCATCCTGAATCCGGATGTGGTGGAGTCCAGGGAGCAACTAAAGGCGAAATACGAGGGCCTGATGGCTCAGAAGACCGCCTGAGGTCCGCGGCCCTCACGGCTGGTTTGGGCAGTCACTTCAGGTACTGCTAACGGGGAGCATATTTGCGGAAGCCTCGTACACGACGCCTCGGACATCCTGGTATATCCCACCCAGACGAGGCATTACGTAGTGGTTCCCGTCACCGCTGGCAGTGCGGGCAGTAGAACGTCGAACGCTGTCCCTGCCGCATCGCCCTGACCGCTGCGCCGCACACTCGGCACGGCGCGCCAGCCCTTCCGTACACCTCGTAGTACTGCTGAAAGTAGCCGGGCTTCCCGGTTGCGTCCACGAAGTCCCGCAGCGTGCTTCCACCGGCGGCGAGTGCTTTCTCCAAGGTATCGCGGACTGCTGCCGCGAGTCGCCGATAACGCGCGAGACTCACGCGCTGCGCGGAACGGGCGGGGTGGATGCCGGCCCGGAATAGCGCCTCGTTCGCATAGATGTTGCCGATGCCGGCAAGCAGGTGGCTGTCCATGAGGATGTGCTTGATCGCCGCCTTGCGGTTGCGCGTCGCGCGGTAGAGCCAGTCGCCGTCGAAGTCCGGCGCGAGCGGCTCTAGCCCTAGCGGCGCGAGGAGAGGATGGGCAAGGGGATCGCCTTCAATCCAGTGGACGCTGCCGAAGCGCCGGGGATCGTTGAAGCGGAGAATACGCCCGTCGTCGAGCGTGACATCGAGATGGTCGTGCTTTCCAGCGGGGATCGATGCGGACACCACACACAGACTGCCCGACATGCCGAGGTGAACGATCAGCGTCCCTCGGTCACAGCAGATCAGCAGATACTTTCCGCGGCGGCCGACACCTTGGATGCCACGTCCCTCCAGTTGTCGCTCCAGCCTTCGTCCGACCGGCCACCGCAGGCCGCGATGACGCACGGTGACCTGCTCGATACGGTGCCCGCTAATGAGCGGTGCGAGCCCGCTGCGAACGGTCTCGACTTCCGGTAACTCCGGCATCGCCTTCGGGGAGTGCGGCTACTTCGCGCTGGTTGACGGCACCGTCAACAAACGCTTCCCCGCTGCTGCGGAGAAGTGATACTGCAACCCCTCATCTTCTCTCAGCAATATGAGCTCTGGCTCCCGCTGCAGCACCACGAGCCGCACCGTCTTTCCGCTTTTCAGCTTCACGGTTATCGTCTCGGTGCCAGCGGCGCCCTCGGCCTTTTGCGTAAGGAGGCTCGATGCCCCCTTCCACTCATCGCCCCAACGGTTGAGATCGTCCTGGCTCAGACCTGCTGTCTCGGGACTGAGGCGCCAACGCCCATCCTGCTGTGACATGGTCACCGGGCCGACCGCTAACTCGACCGGTTCTTCATCGGCGGCAAACAGCTGACGCCCGGTCAGGTCCTTGGCGTCCAGCGGCAGCGCGGCAGCATGGCGCACTGGAATGAGGTACACCCCGTCGTCTGCCGCAACGTACTGTTCGTTGCTCATCTCGTTTACGGTGCCGAAGCTGATCGGCTGATGGTCGAACACCACCCGCGCCGTCGGTCGGTCGAGGTCGAAGCGGGCGAGCTCGGTCGCGGGCAGCTTGCGGCTTGCCTTCACGTTGAGGAGCTCGAGCAGTTGCCTCGTACGAAACTCATCCGCGCGCGCCCGGTACGGCTCGGAAAGGTACCATCGCCCGTCGTGTTTCTCGAGGACGATGGATCCCCCGCCCCGCTCTACCTGAACCCGGGTGACTTGATCCGGCTCGAGCGTCGAAAGCGCCAGTTCCGGCACAGCGCCAGGCTTAGGCCTCAGGTACAGGAAAAGCGCGAGTCCGGCGACCAGCAGCGCAAGGACGATGTTGAGGTGCGCAGCGCGGCTCATAGCCGCCGGCGGCGCCACCACGTGGCCGCGCCGGCGCCGAGAAACGCCAGCGGCAGCAGGACGAGGAATCCGGCCGCGATCACGAACAGGCTCACGCGCCCGAGGTTCAGGCTGCTGTCCAGGGTGGCGCGGGGCTGGATCGTGATGAGATCGTCGTCGCCGACAAGCCAGTTCACAATATTGACACCCAGATCCAGGTTGCCGAGGAGACCGAGGTAGCTATTGGCGAGGAAGTGGGCGGTGCCGATCACCACGATGCGCTGCGTGCGGTCGTCGATCGCGCGCTCGAGCGCATAGCCGATAGTCACCGGTCCCGCGAAGTCGCGGGACTTGTCGAAGGTCGCCGAGTCGGTCGCGTCACCGCTCTCGATCCAGCCGCGCTGCGCGACCTCCACCAGCGGGAACGCACGCCACTCCCTGCTCTCCACGACGCCGATCTGGCGCGCGAACGGGAATACCGCGTTCAGCGGAAAGTCGCGGACGATCGCGTGGTTGCCGTAGTTGCTTGCGAGCGCGTTCGCCTGCGGCAGACCCATCTGAAGCGCGGCGGGGTCCACCACGGTGCCAGGCGAGAGCACAAGCGAGAGATACTCCGCCACCGGCTGCAGCCCGTGCAGCGGTTCCTGGTCAATCAGCCACAGCAGGTTGCCGCCCTTCTCCAGGTAACGCTTCACCTTTTCCACTTCGCCCGGCAGAAGGTCGACCTGTGGGCTCGCGATCACGAGCAGCGCCGCGTTGTCGGGCACGCCCTGGGCGATGCCGAGGTTCACCGCGCCCAGCTTGAGTCCCTTGCTTTGCAGCTGCTTGCCGAAGTCGCCAAGGTCGTGGTTCGCGTTGCCCGAGAGGCGGCGCTCGCCGTGGCCGTCAAGCTGCGCGACGATGCGCTCCGATCCGCGCGAAAGTCGCATGAGCAGATTGGTGAAAGCCTGCTCGTTCAGGTTAGTGAGGTGTTCCGAGCGGCCTGCGTAGTCGATGACTAGCTCGCCGTTCACCTGCACCTTCGCCTCCGACGCCAGCTTCGGGTAGGCGCGCGGATCGACGAACTTGAGCGTCAGGTCGCCCTTGCCGCGTCGGTAGGGCTCGACAAAGTCCTGGATGATCTTGCGAATGTCGCCGAGTTGGGGATCCTGCTCGGTGGCGTAGGCCGTGATGGTGATCGGTCCCTTCATCTGCCTGAGCACGTCAACCGTCGATTTGGACAGGGTGTTCCGGCGGTTTTGCGTGAGGTCCCACTGCAGGTGGTAGTCCTGGGCCAGTTTCGCGAGCATCAGCGCTGCCGCGACCAGCAGCACGACGAAGGCGCCGTTCTGCAGGAGGAGACGTCTGCGCAAATGGGTGCCCGCTTCCATATTGAGGTTCCTCAGCCGCGCAGCCGGTCGGCGTCGAGGCGCCGAATCGCGAGCAGGAGGAAAAGCCCGATCAACAGCGCGAAGTAGGCGAGGCTCGCCGTGTCCACCACGCCCTTGGTGAACGGCTCGAAGTGCTTGAGCAGCGAGACCAGACTGACCGCGCTTCCCGGATCGGAGGTCGCGAGATTGACCATCCACAATGCGAGAGAGATCGCGAGCGCCGCCACTGCTGCGACCACCGGGTGTGCCGTCAGGCAGGATGTGTAGAGGCCGATCGCGGCGAGTGCGGCCGCGAGCAGCGCGAGTCCGATCAGGTTCGAAAGGACGAGCCCCCAGTCGAGGCGGCCCCCGACCGCGAGCGCCGCGCCCATGACGCCGATCAGCAGTACCGGGATGAGCAGGAACACGAGCAAGCCGAGAAACTTGCCGACCACGACATCCGCCATCGAGATCGGCGCCGACAGCAGGAAGGTCATGGTCTGGTTGCGCCGCTCTTCCGCCACTAGGCGCATGGCGAGCAGCGGAACCGCCATCACGAGAACGATCGAGCCGATCGCGAACACGGGCGCTACGACGATCTCGGTGGCGCCCGGCGGGTTCGCCAGGGCGACCAGCTGACTCTGAATGGCGAGGAAAGCGTCGAGCCGCGAGAGGAAGATCCAGGCGAGGATCAGCTGGAAAAATGCGAGCACGACCCAGGCGAGGGGGGAAGCGAACAGGCTCTTCAGCTCCTTCGCCGCGACCGTGAAGATCACTTCGACGCCTCGGCGTTGTCCTCTTCGCGCTGAGTGAGATGAGCGAAGATCTCTTCGAGACTCGCCTGCGCCGGCCCGATCTGGAAGAGCCGCCAGCCTTTCTCCACCGAGCGTCGAACGATCTCCTCGCCGGGGTCGGCGCCATCGTTCGGTTCGACGCGGAACAGGTAAGCGCCGGCGGCCTCGGCATTACCGACCCCCGGCACCGCCGCCAGCTCGGCGAGCGGCGGCGGCTCGCGCAGCCCCACCTGGAGGGCACGCCCACCACGCAGAGCGCGCAGGCCGTCGATGGTGCCGCTGTAGACGAGAGTGCCTTCGTGCATGATGTGAACGCGGTCGCAGACGCTCTCGACCTCAGGCAGGATGTGGGTCGACAAAATCACGCTGCGACCCTTGCCGAGCTCGCGGATGAGCGCCCGGATCTCGCGGATCTGGTTCGGGTCGAGCCCCACGGTAGGCTCGTCGAGGATGATGAGGTCGGGCTCATGGACGATTGCCTGCGCGATGCCGACCCGCTGCTGGTAGCCCTTGGACAGGGTGCCGATCAGCTGGCGGCCGACTGTGCCGAGACCGCAGCGTTCCTTGGCCGCCGTTACCGCCCCCGGCACGCTCTTCTTCGCCACCCGGTGCAAGCGCGCAGCGAGTGCGAGGTATTCGTCGACCCGGAGCTCCTTGTAAAGCGGGGGTGTCTCGGGCAGATAGCCCACGTGGCGCTTGGCCTCGACCGGCCGCTCAAGAAGGTCAACCCCGCAGATCGATATGCTGCCGGATCCCGGGCTCAGGTTCCCGGTGAGCATCTGCATCGTCGTGGTCTTGCCGGCGCCGTTTGGGCCGAGGAAACCGAGCACCTCGCCACGGCTCACCTTCAGTTCCACGTCCCGAACCGCCGAGCGACCGGCAAAGCTGCGCGAAAGCGCGCGTGCGTCCAGGGTAAGCGGGGGAGCGGGTTCGGACATCAGGGGAGAAGGTGTGACGGTACCAGTCGCCGCGCGGCAGGCGTCGTCAATTGAAACGGGCGCTAAATATACCTAATATGTGGGATCACATATAGCCTCGCCGCGAACGCGGCGCGCGAACCTCGGCGCGCCGGTACGCCTCTAATCCAGCATCGATCCCTTCGAGTCGTTCTTGATGAGCCGAATCCGTCCCGTGGCCCTGCCGCTCCTTGCGGTGCTTTTGTCTGCGTGCGCGCAGACACCGCAAAAGCACGCTGATGGGACCAAGGCAAAGCCGACAGTTACCGCCGCAAAGCTGCCGGAACAGCCCCGGCAGCCACCCTTGCCGAACCAGGAGCTTACCAGCGAAACGCTGTATCGGTTCCTCATCGGCGAGATCGCGGGCCAGCGCGGCCGCCTCGACGTTGCCACCCAAGCCTATGTCGAAATGGCGAAGAAGACGAGGGATCCGCGCATCGCCCAGCGTGCGACCGAGATCGCGCTGTTCGCCCGGGCCCAGGATCAGGCCCTCGAAGCCGCGAAGATCTGGCTTGCCGCCGATCCCGAGTCGGTGCGGGCCCAGCAGGCAGTGACGGCGCTACTCGTCAATGCGAACAAGCTCGACGACGCGAAGCCTTACCTGGAAAAGCTGCTCAGGGACGAGAAGGAGAACGTCGGGCAGGCGTTCCTTCAGCTCGGTGGACTGCTGTCCCGGGCCAACGACAAGAAGGCTGCGCTGAAGCTGGTGCAGGAGCTCGCCACCCCCTACCCGGGCATTGCCGAGGCCCACATCGCCGTTGCCCAGGCCGCGATGGCGGCGGATGACATCGATCTCGCCACGAAGGAAGCCGACGAGGCGGTGAAGCTGCGGCCCGAGTGGGAGCTGGCGGCGCTGGTCAAGGGCCAGGCACTGCAGCGGCGGTCCAACGCGGAGGCGCTGGCTTACTGGAAGAGCTACCTTAAGCAGAATCCGCAAGCCAAGGACGTGCGCCTCAACTACGCGCGCTTGCTGGTGAACGATCGCAACTACGAAGAGGCGCGCCAGGAGTTCGAGCGGCTCGGCAAGGACTTCCCGCAGAATCCGGACGTGACCATGGCGGTCGCCCTGCTGGCGATCCAGCTCAAGGACTACGACGCTGCCGAGAAGACGCTCAAGCGCGCCCTCGCCCAGAACCCCAAGGATGCCGATACCGTCCGCATGTACCTCGGTCAGGTGGATGAGGAGCGCAAGCAGTACGGAGAAGCGAAGCGCTGGTATACGGAAGTGAGCCGCGGAGAGCAGTTCATCCCGGCACAGGTCCGCTATGCGGGCGTTGTCGCCAAGGAAGGGGATCTGCCCGGTGCGCGCCGCTATCTGCAGCAACTGCCGGTACAGAATAATCAGCAGCGGGTGCAGCTGATCCAGGCTGAGGCGCAGTTGCTGCGCGACCAGAATCAGTATCAGGAAGCCTACGACCTGCTCGGCAAGTCGCTGGAGAAGCTGCCGAACTATCCGGATCTGCTCTACGACTACGCCATGGTCGCGGAAAAGGTGAATCGCATCGACGTGCTCGAGGCGAACCTCAAGAAGCTCATCGTCATCAAGCCGGATCACGCGCATGCCTACAACGCGCTCGGCTACACGCTCGCCGATCGCACCGAGCGCTTGAAGGAAGCAGAGGACTATATCGACAAGGCGCTCAAGCTCGCGCCCGACGATCCGTTCATCCTCGACAGCAAGGGGTGGGTACTCTTTCGCCGCGGCCAGACGAAGGAAGCGCTCGTCTACCTGCGCAAAGCCTTCGCGGAGCGCCCCGATCCCGAGATCGCCGCTCACCTCGGCGAGGTGCTGTGGGTCCAGGGGCAGAAAGACGAAGCGGAAAAGGTCTGGCGCCAGGCACTTCAGGAAAATCCCGACAACGAGGCGCTGCAGACCGCGGTCAAGCGCTTCCTCCCCTGATCGCGTTTCGTCGCCATCGGCGCGACCGGCTGTTGCGGGGTAGCGGTGCGCTCCTTCTGATCCTGCTCGCCGGCGCCTGCGCCACAGCGCCTGGGACGCCCGCCACCCAGCCGGCCGCCGATCTCTCTCCCGATCGGGTGCGGTTCGAGCTCATCGGACGCATCGGCATCCGCAACGGCGACGAGGGCATGTCCGGGATGCTGCGTTGGTTGCACTCGCCAGGGCGCGACGAGCTCTGGTTCTCGTCACCCGTCGGAAGCAGCGTCGCCCGGCTTTCGCGTGATCAGGATGGCGTCGAACTCACGACCGCAAGCGGCGCGGTGCGGCGAGCCGATACGGCGGAGGTTCTCACCCGCGAAGCCCTCGGCTGGGACCTGCCGCTCGCCGGCCTCGAGTACTGGGTGCTCGGGCGTCCGGCCCCGGGCTCCGGCCCGACCCGCATCGAACACGATGCGGCGAGCGGGCGCCCGACGCGCATGCTGCAGGACGGTTGGGACATCGAGTTTCGCCGCTACGTGGATACGCAGTGGGGCGCGCTCCCCGGTCTCGTAAGCCTCGAGTATGGCGGCCTGCAGATCCGCCTGGCAGTCGACCGCTGGGACGTGCAGCCGTAGCAGTTCCGATCGCCAAGCCAGAGGCAATTCGCTTATCCTCGTTGGCCTTTCCAGTCGCTTCCCATGTCGCTCGTCAGCTATCCCGCCCCCGCGAAGCTCAACCTCTTCCTGCGCGTGACGGGCCGCCGGGCGGATGGCTACCACCTCCTGCAGACGGTGTTTCGGTTTATCGACTTCGGCGATACGCTGTACTTCCGGATACGGCAGGACGGCGTCATCCGCCGCGTAAATAGTGTGCCCGGCATCCCTGCAGACGAGGATATCGTGGTCAAGGCAGCGCGGTTGCTCCGGCACGAGGCCGGGGTGAGCCGCGGCATCGAAATTCGCGTGCGCAAACGGCTGCCCGTGGGCGGCGGGCTCGGTGGCGGAAGCTCGGACGCAGCGACGGTCCTGCTGGCGCTCAATCGCATCTGGGGCCTGCACCTGAAACGGCGGGACCTGGAGGCGCTGGGCCTGCGCCTGGGCGCCGACGTGCCCGTCTTCATCTTCGGCGAAAGCGCCTTTGCCGAGGGGATCGGGGAGAAGTTGCGGCCGGTCGCGCTGCCGCCGCGGTGGTATCTCGTGCTCGTTCCGCCGGTCATGGTGACGACCCGGAAAGTGTTCGAACATCCTGATTTGACACGAAACTCTACGCCCGTCACAATGTCGGCCTTTTCGGCGGTGAAGGGGCAGAACGACCTCGAAGCGGTGGTGTGTTCGACTTATCCGGACGTCGGTCGCCACTTGGATTGGCTGCGCGCTCGGGTGGGTGAAGCGGGGGTCGCTGCTCTTACCGGTTCCGGTGCCTGCCTCTTCGCGGAATTTTCCACCGAAGAGGAGGCGCGGCGGTTGGCGAGCCTCCTGCCCCCGACGATGCACGGATTCGTGGCGCAGGGTCTGGACCGTCACCCCCTGCGGCGCCTCGCAGATTGAACCATTGGGGAGTCGCCAAGTGGTAAGGCACCGGATTTTGATTCCGGCATTCGTAGGTTCGATCCCTACCTCCCCAGCCCCGACTTTTCGAGGGCGCATGCTTGCCCCGTCGTATCGCTTAGATCTGCAGATGCTTGTATCGGAGCAGCGCGGTTTCTCCGACCCTTTCCCCCAGACGCTTTGCGGATAGCGGAGCATGGCTTACGAAAGCCTGATGGTGTTCACGGGCAATGCGAACCCGAAGCTCGCGGAGGACGTGGTGCGCCATCTGCACATCAATCTCGGGCGCGCCGTCGTGAGCCGCTTCAGCGACGGCGAGGTGATGGTGGAAATCCTCGAGAACGTGCGCGGGAAGGACGTGTTCGTGCTGCAGTCCACCTGCGCGCCGACGAACGACAGCCTGATGGAAGTGCTCGTGATCGTGGACGCGCTGAAGCGCGCCTCTGCCGGGCGCATCACCGCGGCGATCCCGTATTTCGGCTACGCGCGGCAGGACCGCCGTCCGCGCTCGGCGCGGGTGCCGATCACGGCGAAGGTGGTCGCGAACATGCTAACCAGCGTGGGCGTGGACCGGATGCTGACCATGGACCTGCACTCGGACCAGATCCAGGGGTTCTTCGACATACCAGTCGATAACGTTTACGCCACGCCAATCCTGCTCGCGGACCTGTGGAAGCACGAATATCCGAACATGATCGTGGTGTCGCCCGACGTGGGCGGCGTGGTACGGGCACGGGCGGTCGCGAAGCGTCTCGACTGCGACCTCGCGATCATCGACAAGCGTCGTCCGCGTCCGAATATCGCGACCGTGATGAACATCATCGGCGACGTGGCAGGGCGCACTTGCGTCATCATGGACGACCTTGTGGATACAGCGAACACGCTGTGCGAGGCGGCAGTCGCATTGAAGGAAAACGGCGCCGAGCGGGTGGTCGCTTATTGCACGCACGCGGTGCTTTCGGGCACAGCGGTGCAGCGGATCGAGAACTCCACGCTCGATCAGCTCGTGGTGACCGACACGATTCCGCTGCGTGACGATGCCAAGCGCTCCAAGCGCATCCGCTGCGTGTCGGCGGCGGAACTGATGGCGGAGACGATGCTGCGCATCAGCAACGAGGATTCGGTGAGTTCGCTGTTCATGGAGTAGCGTGCTCGCGGAGCGATTTCTCGAACGATCTTTCAGCACGCTGCGGGCTGGTCGCGGCCGGCGGCGATTCTTAACACAAGGAGAGTGAAATGGCAGCAATCGAAGTCGTCGCTTTTCCGCGATCGGCGCAAGGGAAGGGTGCGAGCCGCCGCCTGCGCCGTCACGGCAAGGTGCCCGGAATCATCTACGGGGGCGAAACCGCACCTGTCTCGATCGAGCTCGACCACAACGCGCTTTATCAGCATTTTCGGCTTGAAGCCTTCCACGCGTCGATCCTGAGCATGTCCGTCAGCGGTGCCAAGGAGCAAGTACTGTTACGAGACGTGCAAATGCATCCGTTTCGCGCCGAGGTCCTGCACGTGGATTTCCAGCGCGTCATGCGGGACAAGAAGATCCACGTGAAAGTACCGCTGCATTTTGTGAACGGGGAGATCGCGCCGGGGGTGAAGATCGCGGGCGGCATCGTGAGCCATGTCATGAACGACGTCGATGTGACCTGCCTGCCGAAGGACCTGCCGGCGTTCATTGAAGTGGACCTCGCGCACCTCGACGCCGGTCACTCGATCCACCTGTCCGAACTGAAGCTGCCCACGGGCGTCGAGGCGGTCGCGGCGCAATCGGGCGAGGATCCGGTGGTGGCAAACTGCGTGCTGCCGCGCGCCGTGGTTGAGGAGGAAGTCGAAGCCGAAGCCGCCGCGCCGGCCGCGGCCGAGGTGCCGTTGGTGGCGAAGAAGGAGGAGAAGGAAGGCGAGAAGGGCGAGAAGGGCGACAAGAAGTAAGTTCGCGCCCTGCGACCCAACTCCGGCCCGTCAGCCGCCGTTCCGACGGCAGCACGCTGGCGGGCCTTTTCACGTCCGAACCGCAGAGCCACCCCTCGAATGCGCCTCGTCGTCGGTCTTGGTAATCCGGGCCCCGAACATGCCGGCACCCGTCACAATGCCGGCTTCTGGTTCGTCGAGCGTCTCGCGGTGGCCGCCGGCGCGCGCCTGCGAAGCGAGTCGTCGCGCTTCCACGGCATCGTCGGACGCATCGCCGGCGGCGGCGAGTGCTGGTTGCTGATGCCGCAGACCTTCATGAATGCGAGCGGTCGCTCGGTAGGTGCGCTCGCGCGTTTCTACAAGGTCGCGCCTGATGACATCCTCATCGCTCACGACGAGCTCGATTTGCCGCCCGGCACAGCGAAACTCAAGAAGGGAGGCGGCGTCTCTGGACACAACGGGCTCAAGGACGTCGCCGCGCACCTCGGCACCCACGGCTTCTGGCGGCTGCGGCTCGGCATCGGCCATCCGGGCGACCGCGCCGACGTTGTCAGCTACGTGCTGCACCCACCGCGGCACGAGGAACGGGAAGCGATCGATGCTTCGATCGATAAGAGCCTCGACGTGTGGCCATTGATCGCGCGTGGCGACCTCGAAGCAGCGATGCTCAAGCTGCACACGAAGCCGAGGCCGCCCTCAGAACCCAAACCGGACGATCCTCCATGAGCCTCAAGTGCGGCATCGTGGGTCTGCCCAACGTCGGCAAATCCACTCTCTTCAACGCGCTCACCAAGGCCGGCATCGCCGCCGAGAACTACCCTTTCTGCACCATCGAACCCAATGTGGGCGTGGTAGAAGTACCGGATCTGCGCCTCGAGAAGCTGGCGGAGATCGCGAAGCCACAGAAGGTGATTCCGGCCGTCGTCGAATTCGTCGACATCGCGGGGCTCGTCGCGGGCGCATCGAAGGGCGAGGGGCTCGGCAATCAGTTTCTCGCTCACATTCGCGAGACCGATGCCGTCGCCCACGTCGTCCGCTGCTTCGAGGACGAGAACGTGACCCACGTCGCGGGGAGGATCGACCCGATCTCCGATATCGAAACGATCCACACGGAATTGGCGCTAGCCGACCTCGCGACCGTGGAGAAGGCGATCACTCGCGCCACGAAATCCTCGAAATCCGGAGAGAAGGAGGCCGTCAGGGAGGTCGCCGTGCTCGAACGGGTGAAAGCCCATCTCGATCAGGGCAAGCCTGCGCGCAGCCTGGGCCTTTCCAAGGAAGACGAGGTTCTGCTGACGCCCCTTTGCTTGCTCACCATGAAGCCGGCGATGTACGTCGCCAATGTCGACGAACGCGGCTTCGAGAACAATCCTCTGCTCGAGACTTTGCGCGCTCATGGGAAGCAAGAGCGTGCACCCGTCGTGCCAATTTGTGCGGCGCTGGAATCGCAGATCGCAGACCTTTGCGACGAGGACAAGCAGGTGTTCCTAGCTGACCTCGGCCTCGAAGAGCCCGGACTCAATCGACTGATCCGTGCTGCTTACGATCTTCTCGGTCTGCAGACCTATTTCACCGCAGGTGACAAGGAAGTGCGGGCGTGGACGATTCACAAGGGCGACACTGCGCCCCAGGCCGCGGGCGTCATTCACACCGACTTCGAGCGCGGGTTCATCCGAGCGGAGGTGATCGCCCTCGACGATTACGTCACCTACAAGGGCGAGCAGGGATCGAAAGTAGCGGGTCGGATGCGGCTCGAAGGAAAGGAGTACATCGTGCGCGACGGAGACGTGGTCCACTTCCGTTTCAACGTGTAGACCGCAGACCGCATCCATTCCAGACATGCTGTCTCGCTCGCGGCCCTGTCAGCGTTGGGGTGGCGTATGATACTGGAGTCGCAATTCGCGGCACACACCGAGGGAGCGAGACATGGCAAAAAAAGGCTCAACTGAAGGCGTTTACCGGGTAATCGATGTCATTGGTACGAGCGAGACGTCGTGGGAGGACGCTGCGAAGAAGGCGGTCGAGACGGCGAGCAAGTCATTGCGTGACCTGCGGGTAGCCGAGGTTGCGAAGCTCGACATGAAGGTCGACAACGGGAAGGTCGTAGCGTTTCGGGCCCGCGTCCAGCTATCGTTCAAGTACGAAGCCTGACGTGGTACGGGCGAGGCAACGTGGCTTTTGGCTTCGCCCACAAACGCAATCCCCAACCCGCAGATGGGGTTGCGGCGTACTAGAGGAGCACAGCGACGTAGATTCCTCCTATCGCGCGCCGGGCAGGGCTCCCTTCATGCCACGCATGAGCTTCGCCATGCCACCCTTCTGTACCATCTTCATCATCTTCTGCGCCTGCTCGAATTGATTGAGCAGCCGGTTCACCTCCTGCACCGTTACGCCCGCTCCCGCCGCGATCCGACGTTTGCGCGACGCCTTCAGGAGATCCGGCTTCGCGCGTTCCTGCGGCGTCATTGAGTTGATGATGCCTTCAATGCGGTTGAAGCTGCGGTCGTCCACGCTCACCTGGTTTGCCATCTGGCTCAGCTGCCCGGGGAGTTTATCGAGAAATGCACCCACGCCCCCCATCTTCCGCATCTGGTTGATCTGGCCCTTGAAGTCTTCGAGATCAAAACCCTTGCCCGACTTGAACTTCTTCGCGAGCCGCTCGGCCTCGTCGCGATCAACCTTGCGGTGCGCGTCTTCGATCAGCGTCAGGACATCGCCCATTCCAAGGATGCGGGAGGCCATGCGGTCGGGATGGAACGCTTCCAGCCCGCCAAGTTTCTCGCCCACGCCGACGAACTTGACCGGCGTACCGGTAACGTGGCGAACCGAAAGCGCGGCGCCGCCGCGGGCGTCACCGTCGAGCTTCGTGAGGACGAGGCCGGTCAGTGGTAATGCATCGGCAAACGCGCGGGCGGTGGTGACTGCGTCCTGACCCTGCATCGCGTCCACCACGAGAAAGGTTTCAACCGGGTTCAGGGCGCCGTGCAGGTCTCGGATCTCGCGCATCATCTCCTCGTCGATGGTGAGCCGCCCTGCGGTGTCGACAATCACCACGTCAACGAAGTGCCGCTTCGCGTGATCGACAGCCTGCCGCGCGATGGTGACCGGCTCCAGACCGGGGAGCGCCGGGAAGAATTCAACGTCAAGCTGCCGGGCGAGGGTGGCGAGCTGGTCGATCGCCGCGGGGCGATAGACATCGCAGCTGACGAGCAGCACCTTCTTCTTGAGCTGGTCCTTCAACAACCGCGCAAGCTTGCCGCAGGTGGTGGTCTTGCCGGAGCCCTGCAGACCCGCCATCAGCAACACGGCTGGCGGGGCCGCCGCGAGGTTGATGGCGTCATTGCGCTCGCCCATGAGCTGAGTGAGTTCCCGATGCACAACGCCCACGAGGGCTTGGCCGGGGGTCAGGCTTCCCAAGACTTCCTGGCCGAGGGCCTTCTCCTTCACTCCGCTTACGAACTCCTTTACTACTGACAGCGCGACGTCCGCCTCGAGCAGCGCCATGCGGACCTCGCGCAGGGCGTCGTGGATGTTGTCCTCGGTAAGCCGAGCTTGCCCGCGCAGATTCTTGACGACTGCGGAGAGGCGCTGGGTAAGGTTATCGAGCATGGGGGGAGTCAGCGAAGGGGCTGGGCGCGCGCCCGGCCCTCAGGTTTGGGTTTGGTGTAGACTCTTGCGGCTACCCGAGCGTCGTGTTCGCGCGGGTGCGCTTCATGCCCAGCATTTTACTCCATCTCGTCAATGCCCTGCTGTACGCGGGCGCAGCCACCTACTTCTGGCGAACCCGCTGGCGGCCTGCGACCGAGCCGGCCATTCCGGAGGTTTCCGGACGGTCCGCCGCCTGGGAGAACCTCGTTATATTCCTTCCGCTCGCGCTCCACACCTGGCTCCTGTATCGGACCATGTTCGAGCCGGAAGGGCTGTTCCTTGGCGTCGGCACCGCACTCTCCGCCATCGCGTGGCTGTCGATGCTCATCTACTGGCTCGCAAGCCTCGCCTACCGCCTGGAAGGTTTGCAGTCCCTGATTCTGCCGGTAGCCGCCATCGCCGTGCTGCTGCCCGCGGTGTTCCCGGCCACGCGGCCCCTCGCGCACACGGAGTTTCCAGCGTTCAAGTTCCATCTGGTGCTTTCGATGCTCGCCTACAGCCTGTTCACCATCGCCTCCCTGCACGTGCTGCTGATGGCGCTGGTGGAGCGGCGCTTGCACGGCGGGGCGCTCACCCGCAGCCTGCGCTCGATGCCACCACTGCTAACCATGGAGACGCTGCTGTTCCGGATCATCGGCGCGGGCTTCGCCCTGCTCACGCTCGCCCTCGTGAGTGGTGTTTTCTTCTCCGAGGAAGTATTCGGCAAGCCCATGTCCTTGAGCCACAAGACGCTGTTTGCATGGCTCTCGTGGGCTATCTTCGCAGCCCTGCTCGCAGGGCGCAGTATCTACGGCTGGCGCGGTCGCGTCGCGGTGCGCTGGACTCTGGCCGGATTTCTCACCCTCGTGCTTGCTTACGTAGGGAGCAAATTCGTCGTCGAGGTATTGCTGGGTCGGGGTTGAGTGGTGGCACCGGTTCAAATTGACACCGGCATCGATGCCCTCGATACTCCCTGAAATCTCCATCCGCGGATTCCTGCGTGGACGACATTCCGATATCGGCGTTGCTGATTGCGCTCGCCGCCTGCCTGCTCATATCCGCGTTTTTCTCCATCTCCGAGACCAGCATGATGGCGCTCAACCGCTATCGGCTGAAGCATCTCGCCGGGCAGGGGCATCGCGGCGCGCGCCTCGCACAGCAACTGTTGTCCCAGATCGACAAGCTCCTTGGAGTCGTGTTGCTGGGGAACAACCTGGTCAACGCCGCCTCGGCAGCGCTGGTTACCGTAATCACATTCCGCTTCCTCGGGCATAGCGAATGGGCAGTGACGATCGGCACGCTCGCGGTAACTTTCGCCATTCTCGTGTTCAGCGAAGTGACACCGAAGGTGATCGGCGCGACTTACCCCGAGCGCATCGCTCTGCCGGCAAGCTACATTCTCTCGCCCTTGCTCAAGGCTACGCGCCCCATCGTATGGTTCGTCAACTTGTTCGTCCGCGCACTGCTCTGGCTGCTGCGCATCAAGCCTCAACCCGAAGGGGCGCAGAAGCTAAGCATGGAGGAACTCCGATCGCTGGTCCTGGAGTCGGGCAGCTTCTTTCCGCAGAAGCATCGCAGCATCCTGATGAACCTGTTCGACCTCGAGGACATTACCGTGGACGACGTGATGACCCCGCGCAAGCGAATCGAGGCGATCGACATCGACGGGCCGATAGAGGACGCCCAGCGGCAAATCGCGACCAGCTACCACACCCGTCTGCCGGCCTACAGCGGTCACCTCGACGAGATCGTGGGCGTCATCCACGTGCGCAAAGTGATGAACCTCGTCAAGAATGGCGACCTCACCCGCGAAGGCCTGCACAAGGTGCTTCGCGACCCCTATTACGTCCCTGCCGGAACGCCGCTGCTGAGCCAGCTCCAGCGGTTCCAGGAAAGCCGCGAGAAACTTGGCTTGGTGGTGGACGAATACGGGGAGCTCATGGGGCTCGTCACCGTTGAGGACATCCTCGAGGAACTGATCGGCGAGTTCACCACTCAGTCTCCCCTGCACGGGGGAACCTTCCGCGTTCAGGAGGACGGAAGCATTCTGGTCGAGGGCAACGCGGCCCTGCGAAACCTCAACCGAAAACTGGGTCTCGACCTTCCCGTCGACGGGCCCAAGACCGTCAATGGCCTCCTGCTCGAGCACCTTCAGGATATACCGGAGCCCGGGACAAGCGTTAAGATCGCGGGCTACCCGATCGAGATCCTTCAGGCACAGGAACGCGTGATACGCTCGGTCCGCATCTTTCCGCGCTTGCCCACCTGACCAGCGGCATATTTCTTGCTGCCGTTTCCGGCCGCGAGCGCAGGGTGCAATCCGACAACCCACCCCGGAAGGCCCGCCGCGTTGCGAGCCCGCAGCGATTCAGAAGCCTCACTTCCAGCCGGGCAACCTTCCGAGTGTTAACGGTACTTCGCGCTGGAAAGCTGACCCGGTGCGCACACCAGAGGACGTAGAATGGCAACAGCAACCGCCACCATCGGCGCGAAGAAAGAGACCAAAGAACTCACCTTCGTCTGGGAAGGCCGGGATCGCTCCGGAAAAACCGTTCGGGGCGAGGTGCGAGCCCCCGGCGAGGCCCTGGCCAATGCCATCCTGCGTCGGCAGGGCATCCGGGTCGAGAAGCTCAAGCAGCAGCGCCTCGGCCGCGGGAAGAAGATTACCGAGAAGGACATCACGCTCTTCACGCGGCAGCTAGCCGTCATGATGAAGTCTGGCGTGCCGCTGCTGCAAGCCTTCGACATCGTCGCGAAGGGTCACTCCAATCCGGCAGTGCAGCGGCTCCTGCTCACGGTTAAGTCCGACGTAGAGACGGGGAGCAGCCTCGCCCAGGCCTTCAGCAAGTTCCCGTTGCAGTTCGATAGTCTGTACGTGAACCTCGTCCGCGCGGGTGAAGCGGCTGGTATTCTCGACAACCTCCTCGACCGGCTCGCCACCTACAAGGAGAAGATTCTCGCGATCAAAGGCAAGATCAAGTCAGCCCTCTTCTACCCGGCAGCAGTGATCGGTGTAGCGTTCCTCGTAACGGCAGTGATCATGATTTTCGTGATCCCGGCCTTCAAGCAGGTGTTCAGCAGTTTCGGCGCAGATCTGCCCGGACCAACACTGGTCGTGATCGCGATCTCGGATTTCTTCGTCGCGAACTGGTGGTGGATGTTCAGCATCATTGCCGGTTCAATCTGGTTCTTCTTCTACACCTGGAAGCGATCGGTGAAAATGCAGGCTTTCATGGACCGCTTGATGCTGCGCCTGCCGATCTTCGGCGATGTCATCCGTAAAGCCACCATGGCCCGCTGGGCGCGCACCTTGGCCACGATGTTCGCCGCCGGCGTCCCCTTGGTCGAAGCTCTGGATTCCGTCGCCGGCGCCTCGGGCAACTACGTTTACTACGTCGCTACGAAGAGAATCCAGAACGAAGTGAGCACCGGCACCAGCCTCACCCAGTCGATGCAGAACAGCCAGGTGTTCCCGAACATGGTCCTGCAGATGGTGTCGATCGGCGAGGAAGCCGGCTCGCTTGACGCCATGCTCTCCAAAGTCGCGGACTTCTTCGAGCAGGAGGTTGACGATGCGGTCGAGGCGCTGTCGAGCTTGATGGAGCCGCTCATCATGGTGATCCTCGGCACGCTCATCGGCGGCATGGTGATCGCCATGTACCTTCCGATCTTCAAGATGGGTGCGGTGGTCTGACGCGGGTCGCGTGGCACCCGGGTAACCGTTCCGGCACCCCCTCCCGATGGAGGTAATCAACGCCCTCAGGGCTTCGCCCGAGCTTCTGGCAGGCGTTGCCCTGATCGCGGGCCTGCTTGTCGGAAGCTTCCTTAACGTCGTCATCTTCAGGCTGCCGAAGATGATGGAGCGGGAGTGGCAAACCCAGTGCGCAGAGCTCCGCGGAGAGCCGGTGCTCGACGCTCCTAAGTTCAACATCGTCGTCCCACGCTCCGCCTGTCCTTCCTGCGGCCACCAGATCAGCGCGCTCGAAAACATACCCCTGGTGAGCTGGCTGGTCCTACGCGGGAAATGCTCTGCGTGTAGGGAACGCATTCCCTTCCGCTACCCGTGCGTGGAACTCCTTACCGGCGTGTTAAGCGCAGTCGTCGCGTGGCAGTTCGGGTTCAGTGCGGCCACCTTCGGTGCGTTGCTCCTTGCATGGTCGCTGGTCGCGCTCGCGTTCATCGATCTCGATACTCAGCTCCTTCCCGACAGCATCACGCTGCCGCTGCTCTGGGTGGGTCTTGTGTTCAATGTCTCGGGCACCTTCACTGATCTACAGTCGGCCGTCATCGGCGCGATCGCCGGGTACCTCATCCTCTGGACCGTTTACTGGATCTTCAAGCTCGTGACCGGGAAGGAAGGCATGGGCTATGGCGACTTCAAGCTGCTGGCGGCCATCGGAGCGTGGCTCGGGTGGAAGCTGCTGCCAGCGGTGGTCCTTCTCTCCGCCGGCACCGGCGCGGTGATCGGCATCGCGCTGATCGCGCTCGCCCGCCACGGGCGCGGAACGCCAATCCCGTTCGGCCCATATCTCGCCGTTGGCGGACTCATCGCCCTCCTCTGGGGCAATACTCTGACACAGGTATACTTTCCCGGCCCCTGAATCTTCCCTTCCAGTACGGCGGGGGTTTTCCGACAAGGCGTTCGCGCCGACAATAATCGGCATGAGAATCTTTTCATGCCTTTCATCGTCGGCCTGACCGGCGGCATCGGCAGCGGCAAGTCTACGGCGGCCGGAATATTCGCCGCGCTGGGTGCCGCTGTCGTCGACACCGATGATATCGCCCATGCGCTCACCGGGCCGGGGGGCCGCGCGATGCCGGCTATCCGGAAGGAATTTGGAGGCGATTACATTCGGCCGGATTCTGGCCTCGACCGAAGCCGGATGCGCGAGGTCGTGTTCGCGGATGCGGAAGCCAGGCAGCGTCTCGAAGGCATACTTCACCCTTTGATCCTTCAGGAAGCGGAGCGCTTGGCCCGTTGTGCGGTCGCTCCATACGTTGTCCTGGTGGTGCCCCTCCTTTTGGAGAAAGGATCGTACCGCACACTCGTACAACGGGTTCTGGTGCTCGACTGCCGCCCTGAACTGCAGGCGGCTCGAGCGGCGGCGCGAAGCGGCCTGACGCGCGCCGAAGTCGCTGCGATCATCGCAACACAGCTCGATCGCCAGAGTCGTCGCGCGGAAGCGGATGACGTCATTGACAACAGCGGAGAAGAGTCGGCTCTTCGGTCGCAGGTAGAGCGCCTGCACGCCCTCTACCTGCGTCTCGCCCAAGACCGAAAAGATCGCTGAAAAGCTGGCTTCATCCCTCGTTTTCGTTTATTTTTGCCCGATCCATGCAGACTCTCGACCTCCCCGCCCCCCAGGCATCGCGCGCTGCGGTGATCAGCTACGAATATCCGTTGAACGAGCGCATTCGCACGCTGCTGCGCCTCGAGGATCTTTATCGAAAAGCCAACTATTTCGCCTCCGGACCCGGCGTACTCGAACACCACGTCGCCCTCGTGTCCGTATTCGAGATCCTGGAGGTCGCGAGCCGTGCCGACCTGAAATCCGATCTCCTGCAGGAGCTGGAGCGCCAGCGTCAGAGTCTGGAGATGCTGCGCAACAACCCCGCGATCGCCGAAGACGCCCTCGAGGGCGTGCTATCGGATATCGACCGTGCGAGCACGCGCATGCTATCGGCTTCGGGAAAGGTAGGGCAGGAACTGCGGGACAACGAATGGCTCATGAGCATCAAGCAGCGCACGGCTATCCCGGGCGGGGCCTGCGCATTCGATCTACCGTCGTACCACTTTTGGCTGAACCAGGATGCCGAGCTCAGGCGCGCCGATCTCAAGCTCTGGATGTTGCCCTTCGAGCCAATCTGTGATGCCCTCGCGATCGTCCTGCGGTTGCTGCGCGATAGCGGCAAAACCAGCCATCAGGTCGCAACGCAGGGCGTATTCCAGCTCATGCTCGCCGGCAAGGTCGCGCAATTGGTGCGCCTGCGGCTCGCTCGCAGCTACACCTGCGTGCCAGAGATCAGCGCGAACAAGTACGCGCTCAACGTCCGCTTCACCGGCCACGGCGGCCCGGACCGCGCGCGCGCGGTCGAGCAGGACGTGCGGTTCGAGCTTACGTTCTGCAGCCTTTGATTGACAGGGAAGGAATCTTGCCGCAAGAGGCGAAGCCCAAGCTGGTAAGCTGCCCCCGGTGCGGTGCAGCCGTCGAGTGGACCGCCGAGAATCGTTTCCGACCCTTCTGTTCCGAGCGCTGCAAGCTGATTGATCTCGGCGGCTGGGCGAGCGAACAATATCGCATCCCTGACCCCGAATCCGCACCGGCGCCGGAAGACGGGGAGTAACCTGGAAGGGTTCTTCTACCTCGTGGCGGAAAAGGGCGCGGACGCACTCCGATCGTTAACGGCCAGGGTGAGGATCCAATCCTGCCGTCCCGAAACGCATACCGGCAATACCACCTGCGCGCGCCAGCGACCTTCCGGCGTGCGGAGCAGGTCGTAGCGGTTGCGCACCATGTCCATCCCGACCATCGAAAAGTCCGCCTTGACAGAGGCCGCGTCGGGGGCATCCACTTCCAGAAGGAAGGGCCGCATCGCCCGCGGTGTCTCCGAGAAGCGCACCGCTACGGTCGCGCCGTCAAGATCCAAAAGACACCCGCGGACCGGGTCGGGGCAAGCTCCCGCGCCAGCCGACGGCACAGGCCTGCTGCATCCGGGCGCGATCGCCGCCACTAGCAATAGGACAGAAACGAGGGACTGATGCATTGCGATCGCACCGTTATTCGGAGCGCCAAGCGCCCCGCATCATGGCGATCCCGTGGGCGCCGCACGCCCAAGCATCGGTGAGGCAATCGGGATCGATGCCGCCGAGGGAAAACACTGGAAGTGGGTACGCCTCGACCAGACGTGCGAAGCCGTCCCACCCAAGCGTCGGCAACCCTGGATGCGTCGGCGTTGGATGAACGGGCCCGAGCACCACGAAGTCTGCGCCGAGATCCGCTGCCCGATCGAGTTCGCGCCGATCGTGACAGGAGGCCGCGCAGAAGGCGATATCCGGGCGCGACGCAAGCGTCATGAGCCGGGCCGCGGAGAGGTGCACGCCGTGGGCGCCGATGCGATCTGCGAGATCGATCCCGCCATTCACCAACAGCTTTGCCCCCACTCCTCGGCAACGGCTCGCCACCTCGCGACCGAAAGCCTCTAGCGCGGTTGCGTCCATTCCCTTCTCCCGCAGCTGGACCAGTCGCAGCCCGCCCGCCAGAGCCGTGTCGAGCCGTTCTAGGAACCTTTCTACGCCGAGTTCTCCTGCCCGCGTGATGCCGTAAACGCAGGGCAGCGCAAGAAAACGCAGCACCGTGCCGTTCGCCGGGAGTACTGGGGCGACGGTCAGGCGCTCGGGACGTTGCCATTCAAACGCCTGCCCTTCGTGGGGATGAAACTCGCCTTCCCACCCGGGGACGCGAAAGAAGTGCAGGCGCACTTGCGCATGGGGATAGGCGTAGATCCGTGTAATCCAAGGATAGGCGGTGCGTAGAGTGATCCCCAGTTCCTCACGCAGCTCGCGGCGCAATGCATCGACCAGCGATTCGCCGGGCTCGACCTTGCCGCCGGGAAATTCCCAGTAGCCCGCGTACACCTTCCCCGCAGGCCGCTGCGCCAGCAGGAACCTTCCGTCCCGATCCACCAGTACTGCCGCTGCCACCTCCGTGACGCGACGGTTCGTCGAGGCGGTGCTGGCCTCAGTCGCCACGAACCCGCTGAGCCGTAGCGGGCGGTCGCGCCCGGTGCCGGCCCGCCCAGTCGCGCGCGAACTGGAACGCTACGCGCCCACTGCGGGACCCACGCCCAAGGGCCCATTGGAGGGCCTCGCGTTCGAGGAGCGCGGAGTCCTTTTGCCCCGCGCCATGCCACGCGACCCAGTAGCGGGCGATGTCGAGATACTGGTCCTGGGTAAACGGGTAAAACGACACCCAGAGCCCAAAGCGTTCCGAGAGCGAGATTTTCTCCTCCACCGTTTCGCCGGGATGAATCTCCTCGCCCACCCGCTGCGCCTCGAGGTTCTCCCGCATGTACTCGGGCATGAGGTGGCGGCGGTTCGAGGTCGCGTACACGAGCAGATTGTCCGAGGTTGCCGCCACCGACCCGTCGAGCACCGCCTTGAGCGCCTGGTAGCCCGGCTCGTCCGCGCCGAAGGAGAGATCGTCGCAGTACAGGATGAACCGCTCCGCGCGGCCATAGACAAGGTCCACGATATCGGGAAGATCGCCCAGGTCCCGCTTCTCGATCTCGATCACCCGCAGCCTGCGGCGTGCGTACTGGTTGAGCAGCGCTTTGACGAGGGATGACTTGCCGGTGCCGCGGGCGCCGGTGAGCAGCACATTGTTGGCGGGATAACCAGCGACAAACTGGCGCGTGTTGCGATCGACCAGCTCCTTCTGGCGCTCGATGCCACGCAGGTCGGACAGCTGGATTGCGTGGGGGTGCGCCACCGGCTGGAGCCGGCCGTGCCCGTTCTGCTTCCGCCAGCGGCAGGCCATCGAGACCTTCCAGTCCGGCGCGTCGAAAGCCGGTGCAGGCATCAGGCTCTCCGCGCGAGCGAGGAGCGCGTCGAGGCGCGCAAGAACGGAGTCAAGGCCGGAAGCCGGCTGCGGCTTCTTCATGGGGCTACAGACGCGAAATCTCAGCTCCGGTAGTCCGCGTTGATGCTCACGTAATCATGAGACAGATCGCAGGTCCAGACCGTCGCTCGAGCGTCACCACGATGCAAATCGACGCGGACCCGAATCTCGCTCTGCTTCATCACCCGTTGCCCGTCCTCTTCGCGATACCCGGGGTTGCGGCCGCCGGACCTCACCACCAGCACATCGTCGAGGTAGAGATCGATCCTCGTCTGGTCCAGATCGGCGATTCCCGCTTTGCCCGCGGCTGCGAGGATGCGGCCCAGGTTCGGGTCGGAGGCGAAGAACGCTGTTTTCACCAGCGGCGAGTGGGCGATCGAAAACGCGACCCGGTCGCACTCGTCCGTGCTTCGTCCGCCGGTAACCTCGATGGTGATGAACTTGGTCGCGCCTTCGCCGTCGCGGACGATCGCCTGCGCGAGTTCGATCGCTAGCTCGCTCAGGGCGTCGGCGAAAGCGCGGAACTCGGCGCTGTCTGGCTCGGTAATCTCGGGCATGCTCGCTCGGCCAGAGGCGATGAGCATGAATGCGTCATTGGTGGAGGTGTCGCCATCGACCGTGATCCGATTGAACGTGCGGTCGGCGGTCCCGCGCAGTGCAGCCTCGAGCAGTGGCTGAGCGAGGCGCACATCGGTCGCGATGAAGGCAAGCATGGTCGCCATGTTCGGATGAATCATCCCGGCGCCTTTCGCGATGCCGGTCAGGCTCACCGAGGAGCCGTCAATGGTAACGCGCCGAGATGCAGCCTTGGGCACTGTATCGGTGGTCATGATCGCCTCGGCCGCCGCAGCCCAGTTGTCCTCGCGGAGGTCTGCCAGCGCGGCCGGAATGCCATCCGCGATGTGCCCCACCGGCAGTGGCTCCATGATGACGCCGGTGGAGAACGGCAGCACCTGGAGACTCTCGCAATCGTGACGCATGGCAAGCGCGGCGCAACACTCACGCGCGCGCCAGAGACCATCCTCGCCGGTGCCGGCATTGGCGCAACCCGTGTTCACCAGAAGTGCGCGAATTTCGGTGCCGAGGGCGAGATGCTCCTTGGCCACGAGAACCGGCGCCGCGCAGAAGCGGTTTTGGGTGAACACGCCAGCGACCCGCGCGCCGGTGTCGAGCGCGATGACGAGGAGATCCTTTCGATTCGCCTTGCGGATGCCCGCCTCGGCGATGCCGAGACGAACGCCGGGAATTGCGAGGAGTTTCGCGGGATCGAGGCGCAAAAGGTTGACGGGCATCGGCGAACACGCTTGAGCTTGGGCTGCGCCGATTATAGCGTGCATACTGCGCGCCCTATCCTGTTCGCGAATAGGGAGCGTGGGGAATGCCATACCCGCCCGGCACCAATCGACGGCATCCGAAGTCGGGGCTGGAAACTCGGAGCGCTAGCTAAGCTTCCCGTGGCACTGCTTGTATTTCTTCCCGGATCCACATGGACACGGGTCGTTGCGTCCCACTTTCTCGCCGGTGCGCACAAAGGGCTGCGGCTTTTGTTCGGCGTTCGCCTCGGCGAGTGCCTCGTCGAAATCCGCATGCTGGTAGCGAACGTTCTGCAACTCGGGCGCCTGCTCCGCGACGGCCTCGACCTCTTCGGCAGTGCGCACCTGCACGTTCATGAGAATGCGCGTGACCTCCGTCTTGACCTGCTCGAACATGGCGGAGAACAGGTCGAAGGCCTCCCGCTTGTATTCCTGTTTGGGGTTCTTCTGGGCGTAGCCGCGCAGATGAATTCCCTGGCGCAGGTGATCCAGAGCGGACAGGTGCTCGCGCCAGTGCGTGTCCAGGCTCTGGAGCATCATCGCGCGCTCGTACTGATGCATCGCGTTCCGATCGACAGAGGCGACCTTCGCTTCGTACGCCTGGGCGGCGGCATCGAGGATGCGCGAGCGCAGCTGTTCCTCATCGAGGTCCGGCTCCTGCTTCAGCCAGTCGTGGACCGGAAGGTGCAGTTGAAGCTCGGCGGATAGTGTCTTCTCGAGGCCGGGGATATCCCATTGTTCCTCGAGGCTCTCGGGGGGCACGTGCAGTGTGACAAGTCCGTCCACCACGTCACTGCGCCACTCGGTGAGCGTCTCGGTCACCTCGCTCGACTCGAGCAGCTGGTTACGGTCCGCGTACACGATCTTGCGCTGCTCGTTCGCCACGTCGTCGTACTCGAGCAGCTGCTTGCGAATGTCGAAGTTGCGCGCCTCCACCTTGCGCTGCGCGTTCTCGATCGCGCGCGTGACCCACGGATGCTCGATCGGCTCGCCCTCGGGCATCTTGAGCTTCTCCATGATCGCGCCTACGCGATCGGAAGCGAAGATGCGCAGCAGCGGATCCTCGAGCGCGAGGAAGAAGCGGCTCGATCCCGGGTCGCCCTGGCGGCCCGCGCGACCGCGCAGCTGATTGTCCACCCGCCGCGATTCGTGGCGCTCGGTACCCACGATATGAAGGCCGCCGGCTCCCACGACCTGGTCGTGCAACTGCTGCCACCGGGCGCGGATGTCCGCTACGCGCGCTGACTTCTGCTCCGCCGAGAGGCCTTCATCGGCCCGTACCTGCAGGACCTCCGGCTCCGGGTTGCCGCCGAGGATGATATCGGTGCCGCGGCCCGCCATGTTGGTGGCGATGGTCACCATCTTGGGCCGTCCCGCCTGGGCGATCACGTGCGCCTCGCGCGCATGCTGCTTCGCGTTCAGAACCTGGTGCGGAAGCTTTTCCTTCTCCAGCAGCCGCGAAAGGAGATCGTTATTCTCGATCGAGGTGGTGCCCACCAGCACCGGCTGTCCGCGCGAGTAGCAGTCCTTGATGTCGTCGATGACTGCTTGGTACTTCTCCTTGGCGGTACGGAACACCTGGTCCATGCGATCCGCGCGGACCATGGTCCGGTGGGTCGGGATGACCACGGTTTCCAGGTTATAGATCTGCTGGAACTCGAAGGCCTCGGTGTCTGCGGTGCCCGTCATCCCTGCGAGCTTCTGATACATACGGAAGTAGTTCTGGAACGTGATCGAGGCAAGCGTCTGGTTCTCCTTCTGAATCGCCACCTTCTCCTTTGCCTCCACCGCCTGATGCAGGCCGTCCGACCAGCGCCGGCCGGCCATGAGGCGACCGGTGAATTCGTCGACGATCACCACGTCCCCGTCCTGGACGACATAGTGCTGATCCCGGTGGAAGAGGCTGTGGGCGCGCAACGAGGCGTACAGGTAATGCATCAAATTGATATTCGCCGCGTCGTAGAGGCTCCCGCCCGGGGGCAGCAACCCAGCCCGGGTCATCAGGTCTTCGGCGCGCTCGTGGCCCGCCTCGGTGAGCAACACCTGATTCGCTTTCTCATCGACATGGTAGTCACCGGGCCCGTCCTCCTCCTGCTGGCGTACCAGCATCGGCACGAGGTCGTTGATCTTGTAATAGAGATCGGTATTGTCGTCGGCCTGGCCGGAGATGATGAGCGGCGTGCGCGCCTCATCGATCAGGATCGAATCGACTTCGTCCACGATGGCGTAACTGAGCGGCCGCTGCACGCGCTCGGACGTCTCGTACACCATGTTGTCGCGCAGATAGTCGAATCCGTACTCATTGTTGGTCCCGTAGGTGATATCGGCGGCGTAGGCCTGTTGCTTGGCAGCGTGCGGCATCTGCGACAGGTTGACGCCCACGGTAAGGCCGAGGAAACGGTAAATGCGCCCCATCCACTCCGCGTCGCGGCTAGCCAGGTAGTCGTTCACGGTGACCACGTGGACGCCCTTGCCGGCGAGTGCGTTCAGGTACGCGGGCAGGGTCGCGACCAGCGTCTTGCCCTCGCCGGTGCGCATCTCGGCGATCTTGCCGTTGTGGAGCGCAATACCGCCGATGAGCTGCACGTCGAAGTGGCGCATTTCGACCGCACGCTTGGACGCCTCACGCACAACGGCGTACGCCTCGGGCAGGACGGTGTCGAGCGGTGCACCTTCGCCGATGCGCTGCTTGAACTCGACGGTCTTGGCCGCGAGCGCGTCATCGGAAAGGCTCGCGACCTCGGGCTCGAGCGCGTTGATCTGGCGTACCGCCTGCGAGTACTGCTTGATCAGCCGCTCGTTGCGGGTGCCGAAGACCTTCTTGAGAATTTTGGCTAGCATCGATTACCGAATCGGACCTGAATAAAAAAGGGTGAGGAGCGTCGGTGCACTCCTCACCCCTTCGTTTCGCCGCAGTACGTTTCGCTCAGCCGGGCATCTGCAGGAAGCGCGCCGGATGCTGCGCAACGCCGTTTTCCCTCACCTCGAAATGAAGATGCGGACCTGTCGCGCGGCCCGAGCTTCCGACGTCGCCGATGATGGCTCCCCGCTGGACTACATCCCCCGCCTTGACGTTCAACGCCCGCGCATGCGCATAACGACTGACGAGATTGTTGCCGTGATCAATATCGATCATATTACCATACTGCGGATGGTGATCAGCGTACACGACAACGCCTGCGGCGGCCGCGAGGATCTGCGTGCCGGGCTCGGCAAGGAAGTCCACCCCTTCATGCATGGACTTGGTGCCGGTGAACGGATCAGTGCGCCAGCCGAAATTGGAAGTGTACAACCCGCCCTCGATCGGCAGGACGGACAGGATCAGCTGGCGCTTGGCCTTCGAACGGGTAAACAGGGATTCGAGGAAACCAAGCTTGTCGCCCCGGTCCTCTACCTCGTTCGAGAGGGTGGCGATCTGCTGGTTGAGATCGAACACCGAGGCCGGATCGGACGGCGTGGTCGATAGAGCGCCCCCTTGCGTACCGAAGAGGAGCTCCTGCGGTCGAAAGCCGCCGAGCCTTGCAAGGCGATCCCCGAGCACATCCAGTCGCAGAAGCTGGGCCTGCATCTCGCCGACCTTCGCGGCCATCGCGTTCAACTGATCGCGCACGTACGACTGGCTGCGCTCTGATTCCTCCTGCAGGAACGGCGCCACCAGCGGTTTGAGCAGCGGGCTTTTCATCTCTGCCGCATAGCGCAGCGCAAACACGTTGAGCACTCCGGCGAAAACGAAGCTCACGGCAAAGAACGCCAAAGCGGCGAGCAGGATGTGCAGGCCGTTCATGTGTATGGTTCGCGCGGTGGATAGATTCTCGGAAACTAGAATGATGTTCATCGTCTCCCCCGGATCACCTTCGCCCAACCTATGCGAAAGCTTCAGGATTATCTCGACGCGGGCGCCACTCTGGGTCGCCTAAGCCACCGCGCGCAGCGACTCGCCGAGCTGGAAAGCGCCTACGCCGAGGCGGCGCCGGACCGGCTGGCCGAGGCCAGCGGCGTATCACACCTGGAGGCAGGCACGCTCTTCCTGTGCGCTGAAAACGGGGCGGTAGCGGCCAAGTTGCGGCAGCTTGCCCCCTTGCTGCTTTCGAAACTCAGGAAGCAGGCACCGGAATGTACTGCAATCCGGGTGACCGTGCAAGTTCGGGGGTGGCCAGCCCGTAGACCATCGTCCGTCCGCAGGAGACTCGGCGAGCAGGGAATCGTGGCGCTCCAGGCTCTGGCGGAAACCCTTCCCCCGTCGCCACTGAAGGCTGCGGTAGCGAGGCTCGCGGCGCGGGGCTACCGACGCTCAGAGGACGGGGAGTAGCAGGCGCTCCGCCAGCATCAGCAGCCCGATCGCCGCCGCCACCACCGCGCTGAACTTCAGGACCTGCCACGCAAAGCGCAGCCAGCGAGGGTTCCGGGTCACCAGAGCGGCGACCAGCGCGACGCCGATGATGAGCAGCGCCCCCACGACCACAAAACGCAGGATCAACATGCCGCGGGCTCACGCGGCGCTGCACGGACGGTAGAACGGGCGCGCCGTGCCGCCGTCAGGCCGCCATCCGGAACTGCTGCTGGAGCGCCAACGGTGCCGCCGCCGCCTCGCCGAAGCTCGCTAACTTCCACGATTCCTTGTCCTCAAGGAGCTTCCGCAGGAGCGCGTTGTTGAGCGCATGGCCGGACTTGAAGGCGGTGTAGGCGCCGATGAGGGGGTAGCCGAGGAGGTACAGGTCACCGATGGCATCGAGGACCTTGTGCTTGACGAACTCGTTGTCGTAACGCAGACCGTCGGCGTTCAAAATACGATACTCGTCCATCACGATCGCATTGTTGAGACTGCCGCCGAGGGCAAGGCCCTGGGAGCGCATCATCTCGACGTCGGACATGAATCCGAAGGTGCGCGCACGGCTCACCTCTTTCACGTAGGAATTCCCCTCGAAATCGATCACGACATGGTTGCCAGCGGGGTCGAACGCAGGGTGGTTGAAGTCGATGCAGAAGTCGAGCCGGTAACCATCGAACGGGTCGAAGCGTACGAATTTATCGCCTTGGCGCACTTCGACCGGTTTCAGGACGCGGACGAATTTCTTCGGCGCTGCCTGTGCCTCGATCCCCGCCAAGTGCACCAGGTAGACGAAGGGCGCGCTGCTGCCGTCCATGATCGGAATCTCGGGACCGTTCAGGTCCACCCGCAGATTGTCGATTCCGAGGCCCGCGAGCGCAGACATCAGGTGCTCCACGGTGGAAACCCGCGCACCGTCCTTTACCAGGCAGGACGAGAGGCGCGTATCGCCGACCGCGTATGGGCTCACCACGATTTCGACCACCGGGTCGAGATCGATGCGCCTGAAAACGATGCCGGTGCCCGGGCCGGCCGGCCGCAGCACGAGCTTCACCTTCTCGCCCGTGTGCAAGCCGACGCCGGTCGCGGTTACCTCGGTCTTCAGGGTGCGTTGTCTGATCATCTGTTTCCTTTCGCAGACCTCAAATTGGCGTTAGATGATACCACTGCGGGGGGCACCCCGCCCCCGCAGGTCCCCTCTCGCCCTTCAGTCCGCCTGCTTGCGCAGAAACGCCGGGATGTCGAGCATATCCACGCCCGATTGCTTCATCGCCTCGAGGGTGGCGTCGCGATTGCGCCGTCGCATGACGGCGGGCTGCTCCAGATCCTCGTAATTCACGATTTCGACCGGCGCGGCGTCCGTCCCGTTCTTCACCACCAACGTAACCTGCTGCTTCGGCTCCTTGCGGGCAACCGGAGAACCGAGGCCAGTGGCAACCATTGTCACCCGCAGGTCTTCTGACAGTGACTCGTCGATCACGGTTCCGACAATCACCGTGGCGTCCTCCGCTGTGAAGCCGCGGATCGTATTCATGACCTCGTGCACTTCCTTCATCTTTAGCGCCGAGCTCGCGGTGATGTTCACCAGCACGCCGCGCGCGCCCGACAGGTTCACGTCCTCGAGCAGCGGGCTCGCCACCGCCTGCTCGGCGGCGAGGCGAGCGCGGCCAGCACCCGAGGAGCGCGCGGATCCCATCATGGCCATCCCCATCTCGGACATCACCGTCTTCACATCGGCGAAGTCCACGTTGACGAGGCCCGGGCAGCTGATGACCTCGGCGATGCCGGCGACCGCGCCGTGCAGCACCTCATTAGCCGCCGCGTAGGCGTCGAGCACGCTGATGTCATCACCAAGCACCGCCATCAGTTTGTCGTTCGGGATGATGATAAGTGAGTCGACGTGGGTGGAGAGCTCCTCGAGCCCCTGCATGGCGATCTTCTTGCGCTTGCCCTCGAACGAAAAGGGCTTGGTTACCACCGCAACGGTAAGGATACCGAGCTCCTTGGCCACTTCGGCCACCACCGGCGCGGCGCCAGTTCCGGTGCCGCCGCCCATCCCAGCGGTGAGGAAGAGCATATCCGCACCCTCGATCAGCTCGGCGATGCGGTCCCGATCCTCGATAGCGGACTGTTTGCCGATCTCGGGATTCGCGCCCGCGCCGAGACCCTTCGTAATGCCGGTCCCGAGCTGCAGCTGGACCCCCGCCTGGTTACGCTTCAGCGCCTGGGCGTCGGTATTGGCGACGATGAACTCGACGCCCTGCACCCCGCGGCTGATCATGTGGTCGACCGCGTTACCGCCGCAGCCGCCTACCCCGACTACCTTGATCACCGCTTCCTGCGGCGTGGCATCCAAGATCTCGAACATGTTACTGGCCTCCTTTCCGTTCGTTGAGTCCTTACCCGATTCAAACAGCGCCTTGAGCAGCATCCCGTTTCCCAGCCCTTCGCCTTGCATACTCGTTCTCTCCTTGTTGCGTGTTGAGGATTTCAGAAATTTCCCTGGAACCAAGTCTTCATTTTTTCGACGATCGACTGGAACGACCCCGATTGCATCTTCACCAGCTCCCGCCGTTGTTGTTGTTGCAGACCGATGAGCAGCAGCCCCACCCCAGTGGAGAAGCGCGGATTGCGCACCACCTCCGCGAGCCCTCCCTTGTAGTCCGGAATGCCGAGCCGCACCGGCATGTGAAACACTTCCTCGCCCAGCTCCACCACTCCCTGCATCAGGCTGGTGCCACCGGTAATGACGATGCCCGACGAGAGCAGGTCCTCGAAGCCGCTGCGCCGCAACTCCGCCTGCGCCAGCGAATACAACTCCTCGACCCGGGGCTCGATCACCTCGGCCAGTGTCTGACGCGACATCTGCCGCGGGCCGCGCTCGCCAACGCCTGGCACCTCGATCATCTGCTGAGGGTCCGCGAGCTGGCGCAGCGCACAGCCGTAACCGCGCTTCAGGTCCTCGGCGTCCTTGGTCGGTGTGCGCAGCGCCATCGCGATGTCGTTCGTGATCTGGTCGCCGGCAATCGGAATCACCGCGGTGTGTCGGATCGCACCTTCCGAAAACACCGCGAGGTCGGTGGTACCGCCACCAACATCCAGGAGGCACACACCCAAATCCTTCTCGTCGTCCGACAGCACCGCCGTGGCGGACGCAAGCGGCTGCAGGATCAGGTCGCGCACCTCCAGCCCGCAGCGGCGCACGCACTTCATGATGTTCTGGGCAGCCGAGACGGCGCCGGTGACGATGTGCACCTTCACCTCGAGGCGCACGCCACTCATGCCGAGGGGTTCGCGCACGTCTTCCTGCCCGTCGATGATGAATTCCTGATTGAGGATGTGGAGGATCTGCTGGTCGGTTGGAATCGAAACCGCCTTTGCGGTCTCGATCACCCGGTCAACGTCCATCTGGGTGACTTCCTTGTCCTTGATCGCCACCATGCCGTGCGAGTTGAAACCCTTGATGTGGCTGCCGGCAATGCCTGTGTAGACCTCGCGAATCTTGCAGTCCGCCATCAGCTCGGCCTCTTCCAGCGCGCGCTGTATCGCGCCCACGGTGGAGTCGATGTTGACCACGACACCCTTCTTCAGACCGCGCGACGCATGGCTCCCCATGCCGATGATCTCGAGGCGCCCCTCCGGGGTGATCTCGCCCACGATGGCGGCGATCTTCGAGGTCCCGATGTCGAGGCCGACGATCAGGTTCTTGCCTTCCTTAGCCTTGGTCATGGGCTGTTTCCCAGCTCTCCGGTTGCTTCAACTCTTGGATTTCGCGTCGCGACCGCGCGTCTCTGGCATCCGCACCGCGAAGCCGTTGGTGTAGCGCAGGTCCGCCTGCATTGCTGTCGGCGGCAGGCGCCCGATGGTCCGGTCGTACACCATGACGAAGCGCTCCAGCCGCGCGTCCATGTCGGAGCGTCCCAGCTCCAGCGTCAGCCCGTCGTCCAGCTTGATCTGCCACGCGCCCCGCGCCGACAGCTTCACCCGAGCGGGGTGCCGGTCGATCGACGCGAGCTGGGCCGCGAAGCGTCGGAAGCGGCGCGCCATCTCGTCCGCCTGGCCATCAGGTCCGACGAACACCGGCAGCGTTTCGTCGGTTGCGGCCTCGAACACCTCGCCGCGATCGTTCACCAGAGCCGAGTCGCCCCAGCGCGCGAGCGCGACGTGCTCCTCGACATCGAGCACGAGGCGCGCGGGCCATTGCCGGCGTACCTCGACCTTGCGCACCCACGGCAGCTTCTCGAACTGCCTGCGCGCGCCCTCGAGGTCGAGCGTGAAAAACGTGCCGTGCGCCGCCTGCCGCGCCACCGCCGCCAACTGCTCGGGGGTTACGTGATCAAGCCGCCCTTCCACCTGCACCTCGCGCACAGCAAACTGCGGAAGCCGGACAACATGCAGGCCAGCGACTATGGGCACGGCGAGCACCGCCGCGGCGATGAGGCCGTTCGCAATCTGGTTGAGCAAGCGCGCGTTATCCCACACGTGTGCTACCTCGTTCGCGACAGGCGGAATCCTTCGCCTTGCTCGCATCCCCCCGAAGCGGGACCACTGCTCGGTAGCTCACGCAGCTGCCTCCAGAATCTTCAGCACCAGGTCCTCGAAGCTGTAGCCTGCGGCGCGGGCGGCCATCGGCACGAGGGAGTGGTCGGTCATGCCGGGAATCGTGTTCACCTCGAGGAAGTAGGGATTGCCTGCGTGGTCGAGCATCAGGTCGACACGTCCCCAGCCGCGGCACCCTGGCACCGCGAAGGCCTTCAAAACGAGGTGCTGCAGATCGCGCTCCTGCTCTTCCGGCAATCCGCACGGCAGGATGTAACGCGTCGAGTCGACGAGGTACTTCGCCTCGTAGTCGTAGAATGTGCGCGGGGTCTCGAGCCGGATCAGCGGCAGCGGCGTGGCACCGAGGACGCCGGCCGTGAGTTCGATGCCCTCGATGAACTGCTCGGCGATGATGACGTCGTCGTGCTTGACCGCATGCTCGTAGGCGAGCGGCAGGTCTGGCGCGCGAGTCACTTTGCTCATGCCGATGCTCGACCCTTCGCGGGCAGGCTTCACCATGATTGGCAGGCCGAGCCGTTGCACCACCGCGCCGAAGTCGGTGCCCGCCTCGAGGCGCGCCCACTTCGGCGTCGGAATCCCCGAGGCCTCCCAGAGCAGCTTCGTGCGCAGCTTGTCCATGGCAATCGCGCTCGCAAGCACACCGCTGCCGGTGTACGGAATGCCGAGCCACTCCAGCACACCCTGCACCGTACCGTCCTCGCCGAAGCGTCCGTGCAGCACGATGAAGGCGCGATCGAAGCCACCTGCGATCAGCTCCAGCAGCCCTTGCTCCTGCGGGTCGAAGCCGTGAGCGTCCACGCCGCACGACTTGAGCGCCGCGAGTACACGCGCCCCGCTCTTGAGCGACACTTCCCGCTCGGCCGATCGACCTCCGAGCAACACAACCACCTTTCCGAATGCCTTCTTTTCCATACCTGCTTCCGCCGCGGCGCGGCGCCCCTTCATCCGTTATCGCTTGGCCCGACGCCGTTTAAATTTCGGCCGGCGTGTCCAGAGCTTGTCCCGCATCACCAAGACTTCATGGCTCCCCGACAATCAACACCTCTCGCACCAACGCGATGCCGGTGCGGTTCTGCACTGTCGCCTGCACGTGCCCCATCAGCTGCTCGATGTCGGCAGCGGTTGCAGTGCCGCTGTTGACAATGAAGTTCGCATGCTTGCTCGACACCTGGGCGCCGCCGATGACATGGCCTTTCAGGCCGCACGCTTCGATCAGCCGCGCCGCATGGTCACCGGGCGGATTGCGAAACACTGATCCCGCATTCGGCTGATTGATGGGCTGGCTCGCGATGCGCCGCGTGAGGAGCGCCTTGATGCGCTCGCGAGAAGCTTCGCCGTCGCCCGGCTGCAACCTGAACCAGGCCGCGGCGAACCACTCCCGGTGCCCGTTCCCTTTGCGTCGGCAATGGCGATAGCCGATCTCGTAGTCGCCCGGCAGCCGGGTACGAAGCTGCCCGCCATGGTCGAGCGTCAGTACCCGTTCCACGACGTCCCAGGTTTCGCTTCCGTAGCACCCCGCGTTCATCGCAAGCGCTCCGCCGACGGTGCCGGGAATCCCGGCGAGGAACTCGGCGCCCTCGAAGCCATGGTTCGCGGCGAAGCGCGCGACCTTCGGGCTCGCGACACCCGCCTCCGCGTACACGAGCGGCCGGCCGTGGCGACCCTCATCGAGGCGCAACACCTGCAGCCCGTGATGCATGAACACCACCGTCCCGCGCAGCCCGCCGTCGCGAACCAGCAGGTTGCTGCCGAGTCCGATCGCGTACACCGGCTCGTCCGCGGGCAGCCCGCCGAGGAACGCGCACAGGTCGTCGAGGTCGGCTGGCAGATAGGCGCGCTCCGCAGGTCCGCCGACGCGCCAGCTCGTGTGCTTGCTCATGGGCTCTTCGCGCCGCAGCACTCCGCGCAGCCCGCCCGCGAGGATGGAGATCGACTCGGCCATGTTCATCCGTGCCCGCTCCCGGCGCTCGACTCCGCGAGGAGCTTTGCCGGTACGCCACCGATCGAACCTGCGCCCATGGTGAGGATCACGTCGTCCGGCTTCGCGACCGCCAGAATCGCCTCGGGAATCTCGCTCACCTGCTCGACGAAGATCGGTTCGGTCTTCCCTTGCACACGCACTGCGCGCGCGAGGGCGCGGCCGTCTGCAGCCACGATCGGCGCCTCGCCCGCCGCGTAAACCTCGGTGAGCAGCAGGACGTCCACGGTGGAGAGCACCTTCACGAAATCCTCGAAGCAGTCGCGAGTGCGCGTGTAGCGGTGTGGCTGGAACGCGAGCACGATGCGGCGCCCGGGGAACGCGCCGCGCGCGGCATCGAGGGTTGCTGCCATCTCCACCGGGTGGTGGCCATAGTCGTCGATCAGAGCCGCGTTTCCTCGCCCCCCGAGCGGAAGATCGCGGTAGCGCTCGAAGCGGCGGCCTACGCCGCGAAACTCCGCGAGCGCCTTCACGATCGCGGTGTCCGGCGCGCCGACTTCCATCCCGACTGCGATCGCGGCGAGTGCGTTCTGCACGTTGTGCAGCCCGGGCAGATTGAGCTTGATGCAGAGATCCGGGCCCTCTCGCACGCCGCCGGGCACGGCCTGGCGCACGACGCGGAAGTGCATGCGCCCCCCCTCGTGCCGCAGATCGACCGCGCGAATCTGCGCCGCGTCGCACACCCCGTAAGTGGTGATCGGCTTGGTGATGATCGGCATGATCGACCGCACCTGCGCATCGTCAACGCCCAGCACCGCCATGCCGTAGAAGGGCAAGCGTTGGACGAAGTCCACGAAGGCCTGGCGCAGCCGCGCGAAATCGTGGCCGTAGGTCTCCATGTGATCGGCATCGATGTTCGTCACCACCGCCAGCACCGGCTGCAAGTACAGGAACGAGGCGTCCGACTCGTCCGCCTCCGCGACGATGAACTCGCCGGTGCCGAGCTTCGCGTGGCTGCCGGCCGCCTCCAGCCGTCCGCCGATCACGAACGTCGGGTCCATGCCCGCCTCCGCGAGCACGCTTGCGATCAGGCTCGTCGTAGTGGTCTTGCCGTGGGTTCCGGCTATCGCAACCCCCTGCCTGAGGCGCATCAGCTCCGACAGCATCAGTGCGCGCGGCACCACGGGGACACGCTTTGCCCGCGCGGCGGCGACCTCGGGGTTGTCCGGCCTTACGGCGGTGGATGTCACGACCACATCCGCCCGCTGCGCGTTCGCCGCATCGTGGCCGTGGAAGACCTTCGCGCCCATCGACGCAAGCCGCTGCGTAGTGGAGCTGTCGGCGAGGTCGGAGCCGCTCACCTCGTAGCCCAGATTGAGCAGGACCTCGGCGATGCCGCTCATGCCGGCGCCGCCGATGCCCACGAAGTGGATGCGCTTGACCTTGTGCTTCATCGCGACCGCGCCAGCTCGACGCATCCATTCGCTACCACCTGCGCTGCGCTCGGCTTCGCGAGCTGGCGCGCATTCGTCGCGAGATCCAGGAGTTGCTCGCGGTCGAGCCCGCCGAGCAGCGACGCGAGCCGCTGTGGCGTGAGCTCGGACTGCGGCAAGAGCAGGGCGGCACCACGCTCCGACAGGAACCTTGCGTTCGCGGTCTGGTGATCGTCGGTGGCAAACGGGAAAGGCACCAGCACGCTCGCAACGCCCGCGCACGCGAGCTCCGCCAGCGTAGTCGCGCCTGCCCGGCAGATCACGAGATCCGCCGCTGCGTAGCGGTCCGCCATGTCCTCCACGAAGGGCACCAGCTCGCCGCTCACGCCGGCTTGCGCATAGTGCTGCTTGAGCGTCTCGATGTGCTTTTGGCCGGCTTGGTGGATGACGCGTGCGCGGTCGCCTTCGGGCAACAGCGCGAGGGCCTTCGGCACCACCTCGTTCAGCGCCTGCGCGCCGAGGCTCCCCCCGACGACGAGCAGACGCAGCGGACCGCTGCGACCTGCGAAGCGCTCACCGGGCTTCGAAACCGCAGCGATCTCCGCACGAACCGGGTTGCCGCTCCAGATCGACTTCGAAAGTGCATCAGGAAACGCGGAGTACACGCGGTCCGCCAACCGAGCGAGCACTTTGTTGGCGAGGCCGGGAATCGCGTTCTGCTCGTGGATCGCGAGCGGGCGATTGAAGAGCGACGCCATCATGCCGCCGGGAAACGCCGCGAACCCCCCCATCCCGAGGACGACGTCCGGCCGCACCCTGAAGATCACCTTCGCGCTTTGCCAGAAAGCGATGAGAAGAGCCAGCGGTAGCAGCGCCCAGCGCAGCACACCCTTCCCGCGCACGCCGCGGAAGCGGATGGTCTCGAGCGCGAAATTGTGCTTCGGGACAAGGGTCGTTTCCATGCCTCCCTCGGCCCCGAGCCAGACCACGCCCCACCCGCGGCGCCGCATCTCGTCGGCGACGGCCAAGGCTGGGAACACGTGTCCGCCAGTGCCACCGGCCATGATCAGAATCGTCCGTGCCACGGGTTGCTCTTCCAGCGAAGCCCGCTTTCGCCGCGTTCGAGGTCGGCGTTTCTCGTCCTTACGCCTCTCACCTCACGACTCACTTTCGCCGACCTCCCATCAACTGCCGCACCTCGTAGTCCACCCGCAACAGGATCGCCAGCGCGACGCAGTTCGCCATCAGCCCACTGCCCCCGAACGACAGCAGCGGCAGCGTCAGCCCCTTGGTCGGCAGCAGGCCCATGTTCACGCCCATGTTGATGATGGCCTGCGCCGAGATCCAAAGCCCGACGCCCTGGGCGACGAGCGCGGAGAAATAGCGCTCGACGCTGGCGGCGCGGCTGCCGATCGCGAACGCCCGCAGCGCGAGGAGCGCGAAGAGCGCAATCACCGTGGCAACGCCGAGGAAGCCCAGCTCCTCGCCGATCACCGCAAGGAGGAAATCCGTGTGCGCCTCGGGCAGGTAGAAGAGCTTCTCCACGCTGCCGCCGAGGCCCACTCCAAGCCACTCGCCGCGGCCAAAGGCGATGAGCGCATGGGAGAGCTGGTAGCCCTTCCCATACGGGTCCGCCCACGGGTCCATGAAGGCGACGATGCGCTGCATGCGGTAAGGCGAGGTGATGATGAGGGCCAGGAAACCCACCGCGAGCATGCCGATCAGGCCCACGAACAAGCGCCAGTTCATGCCGCCGAGGAACAGGATTCCCATGGCGATGACAGTGATCACGGCGAACGCGCCAAAATCCGGTTCCAGCAGGAGCAGACAGCCGGTGCCGAGCATGACCACGAACATGGGGGCGAAGCCTCTGCGCAGGCTGTCCATGTGGGCGGCCTTGCGCACGGTGTAATCCGCCGCGTAGAGCACAACGAAGAGTTTCATCAGCTCGGACGGCTGCACATTCACGATGCCGAGAGGCACCCAGCGCCGGGCGCCGTTCACCTCGCGGCCGGCACCCGGGATCAGCACCAGCACCAACAGCGCGGCGCCGACCAGGAATAGAAACGGCGCGAGGCGCTGCCAGGTCGCGAGCGGTACGTGATACGCCACCACTCCGGCCGTGATGCCCACACCGAGAAACAACGCTTGCCGATAGAGGAAATAGGTCGCTTGGTAGCCTGTGTACTTGCTTGCCTCCGCAGTCGCGATCGACGCCGAATACACCATCACGAGACCGATCGCGAGGAGCGAAAAGGCAGCCCACAGCAGCGCGGGATCATGTTCCGCGAGCGGTGTGGTCTGCTTCCAACCGCTGATCGAGGAGACACCGGTGCTCAAGGCGTCGTCCTCAGCGCATGCACCGCGTCCACGAACACCTCCGCCCGGTGCTCGTAGTTGCGGAACATGTCGAAGCTCGCGCAGGCTGGCGAAAGCAATATCGCGTCACCGGACTGCGCCACGCCGAAGGCCAGACGCACTGCGTCGGGAAGCGTCGCGGCGACGAGAACGGGTAGCGCGGAGCCTTCCAGGGCACGACCGATCGCGGGGCCGTCGCGGCCAATCACCACGACCGCGCGCGCGTGCTCCGCCACGGCCGGCTTCAGCGGCGAGAAATCCTGGCCCTTGCCGTCGCCGCCGGCGATCAGCACGGACGGACGACCGAGGCCGGTGAGCGCTGCAATCGTGGCGCCGACGTTGGTGCCCTTCGAGTCGTCATAGAAGACGACACCGTCGATCTCATCGACGCGCTCCACGCGGTGGGGAAGGCCGCGGAAGGCGCGCAGACCCCCGATCAGCGGCGAATACGGAAGGTCGATGGCGCGGCAGAGCGCGAGCGCCGCGAGCGCGTTGGCGGCGTTTTGCAGACCGGCGACCGGGAGCTCGTCGACCGGCAGCAGCCGATCGCCGTTTTCCGCGAGCCACGCGCGACCGGCGTGATCGGCGATGCCCCACTCGCCCTTCAGTTCGGGCGGCCCGAGCCCGAAGCTGAGGCAGCGACGCCCCGGTTTCCCCATGCTGCGGCTGTATGCATCGTCGCGGTTCAGGATCTGGACGCCCGTGCCGTTGAAGATGCGCGCCTTGGCCGCGGCGTAGCCCTCCATCCCGTCGTAACGATCGAAGTGGTCCTGGGTCAGGTTCAGCACCGTCGCCGCGGTGGCGTTCAGGCTGTACGTGATCTCGAGCTGGAAGCTGGAGAGTTCGAGCACCCAGACATCGGGCATCCGCCCCGCGTCCTCGCGCTCCATCAGTGCGTCGAGCACAGCCGGCGCGATGTTGCCGGCGACGCAGGCATCCATCTCCGCGGCGCGGCAGAGCGCCCCGGTCATCGAAGTGACCGTGGTTTTTCCGTTGGTGCCGGTGATGGCGAGGATGTGGGGCCGCGCGTTCTCCTGCACCGCCTGGGCGAAGAACTCAACGTCGCCCCACACGGGCACACCGCGGGCGCGCGCCCGTGCCACCTCCGGCTCCTGGACCGGGATGCCGGGGCTGATGGCGATCACATCAGCCGCATCGAAGCTCGCGGCGCGAAATGCGCCGGTATCGAGCCGCACACCCGGCAGCGAACCCGCGAGGTCCTCGACCCGCGGCGGCGTCGCGCGGGTGTCGGCAACGCGCACGAAGGCCCCTCGGCGCACGCCCCACCGCGCCATCGAGAGCCCGGTATCGCCGAGCCCGAGCACGAGCACGTTCTTGCCCTTCAGATCCACTCGTCCTGTCCTGACCGACCAGCCAAACCGCAGTGCCTCCCCGTCCGCGCCCATGAGAATTCGCTCCCTCGATGCTTCTCTGTGCGCTATGTCCCGTCGCCCTCAGCGCAGCTTGAGGGTCGACAATCCGATCAACACGAGAATCATGCTGATGATCCAGAAGCGGACCACCACCTGATTCTCCTTCCAGCCTTTCAGCTCGTAGTGGTGGTGCAGTGGCGCCATTCGGAAGATGCGTTTGCCGGTGAGCTTGAACGACGTGACCTGCAGCATCACCGACAGCGTCTCTACGACGAACACGCCGCCCATCACGAGCAGCACGACCTCTTGCCGCACGATCACGGCCATGACGCCCAACGCCGCGCCGAGCGCGAGCGCGCCGACGTCGCCCATGAACACTTCCGCCGGATAGGCGTTGAACCAGAGAAAGCCGAGACCGGCGCCAGCGATCGCCGCGCACACCACCGTGAGCTCGCCCGCACCGGGGATGTAAGGAAAACCGAGGTACTTCGAGAACACCGCGTTGCCCGTGACATAGGCAAAAACACCGAGCCCGGCGGCGACCATCACCGTCGGCATGATGGCAAGTCCGTCGAGGCCGTCGGTGAGGTTGACGGCATTGCTGGTGCCGACGATCACGAAATAAGTGAGCGCGACGAAGCCGATCACGCCGAGGGGATACGCGACATTCTTGAAGAAGGGCACGATGAACTCGGTCTGCGCGGGCAGCTTGGTGCTGAAGGCGAGGAAGAGCGCCGCGCTCAATCCGATCACGGATTGCCAGAAGAACTTCGCCCGGGCCGACAGTCCCTTGGGGTTGCGATGCACGACCTTGCGGTAATCGTCGACCCAGCCCACCGCGCCGAATCCGAGGGTCACCACGAGCACCACCCAGATGAAGCGGTTGGCGGGATCGCCCCACAGCAGCGTGGTGATGGCGATTGCCACGAGGATCAGCGCGCCGCCCATGGTCGGCGTTCCCGCCTTCGCGAGATGGGTCTTGGGACCATCGTCGCGCACCGACTGGCCGATCTTGTAGGCGGCGAGCTTGCGGATCACCTTCGGCCCGACAACGAAGGAGATGCCGAGCGCGGTCAGCGCCGCAAGCACCGCGCGCAGCGTGATGTAAGAGAAGACATTGAAGGCCCTGACGTCCTGGCCGACCCATTCGGCTATGAGCAGCAGCATCGCTAGACCCCCGTCCCGGAAGCGGACGCGGGCTCAGCGGCAAGCGCCGCCACCACCCGCTCCATCTGCATGTAGCGAGAGCCCTTGACCAGCACGGAGACCTGTGGCCCGAGTTCCGGTTCGATCGATCTCACGATCTCCTCGAGGCTTGCGCAGTGGCGGGCGCCGGCGCCGAATGCCTTCACCGCTTGCACCGAGAGCGGCCCGAGTCCATACAGCGCGTCGATGCCCGCCGCCTTCGCGCACGCGCCGACTTCGGCGTGCAGCTTCGACGCGGCCGGACCCAGTTCTCCCATGTCGCCGAGGACCAGGATGCGCGTACCCGGTACCGCAGCGAGCACGGCGATCGCTGCCTTTACCGAATCCGGATTGGCGTTGTATGTGTCATCGATCAGCGCCGCTCCGCGTGCGGCATCCTTGCGCTGGAGCCGGCCCTTCACGCCGCGATAGTCCGACAAGCCCGCGGTGATCGATTCCACGCCAGTCCCGAGCGCGACGGCGGCAGCGGCGGCCGCAAGCGCATTGCGCGCGTTGTGCTCACCGGGGACGGACAGCTCGACGGTGCCGCCTCCGGTCGGGGTGTCGAACTCGAGAACGTTGCGGTCCGCGTGCGGAACCCTCTTGCCGTGGACGTCCGCGGGATGATCGATGCCGAAGGAGATCTGCCGGCGCGACCCCGCGAGTTCCCGCCACAGCGGCGCGAATTCGTCGTCCGCATTGACGACGGCAGTGCCGGTCGCCTTCAAGCCTTCGAAGATCTCGCCCTTGGCGCGGGCAATCGCCTCGCGGGATCCGAGGTTCTCCAGGTGCGCGGTGCCGGCGTTGTTCACGAGTGCCGCATCGGGGCTTGCCAGATGCGAGAGGTACCGGATCTCGCCGGCGTGGTTCATCCCCATCTCGACGACGGCGTACCGATGGTCGGGCGCGAGACGCATCAGTGTGAGCGGAACGCCGATGTCGTTGTTGAGGTTGCCGGAGGTTGCGAGCACCCGTTCCGCGCCGCCGGCCGCTGCCCCGAGGATGGCGGCAGTCATCTCCTTCACCGTCGTCTTGCCGTTGCTGCCGGTGAGCGCGAACAACGGATTGCGATACTGGCCGCGCCGGTAGGCGCCGAGGCGGCCGAGCGCGAACCGAGCGTCGTCGACGAGCATGAGGCGATCACGGGACGTGGGGTCGAGACGTTCGAGCGAGGCGCGCGCGACGACCACCGCAGCCACCCCCCGTGCCAGCGCGTCGGGCACGAAGTCCGCGCCGTCGAAGCGCTCGCCGCGAATGGCGAAGAATAGCTCCGCGCTTTTCGCCGTGCGCGAGTCTGTGCTGACCGCCACGAACTCGCCGTCCCGTCCCGGATACACGGCCTGCATGGCGCGCGCGGCCTCCGCGAGGGTCATCGTCGCCGTCACGGACGGCCCCCGAAGCCACGGAGCGCCACAAGGGCAACCTCGACGTCGCTAAATGGCAGCCGCGTCGCGCCGATCTCCTGGTAGGGCTCGTGGCCCTTGCCGGCGACAAGCACGATATCCCCGGCCCGCGCGCGGCCTACCCCCTCCACAATGGCGGCGGCGCGGTCTTCGATCACACGGTAGTTCGCGTGCGCGCCCGCGATGATCTGGTCGATGATCCCACGCGCGTCTTCCCGGCGCGGGTTGTCGCTGGTGACGATTACTTCATCCGCGAGTCGCGTCGCCACCTCTCCCATGAGCGGCCGCTTCCCTGCATCGCGATTTCCTCCACACCCGAACACGCAGAACAGGCGCGCAGCATGGGCGCCCGACCCGCGCTGTGGCTTCGGCAGCAGCTCGCGCAGCGTCACCAGAATCTTTTCGAGCGCATCCGGCGTGTGGGCATAGTCCACGACCACTAGCGGCTGGCCGTCGCCACCGATTCGCTCCACCCGCCCCGGAATCGGATTCACGTTGCCAAGCGCGGCGACCGCATCGGACATTGGCACGTTGGACGCGAGCAATGCAGCGAGACAGCCGAGGAGATTGGCCGCGTTGAAGCGTCCAAGCTGGCGGCTGACAACCTGCGCCTTGCCGAACGGACCGGTGACCTCGAAGGCGATGCCACTTTCAGTGACGGTGAGCTTGGTCCCGCGCACGCGTGCCACCGCAGGGGGAACTTCTATGCCGCGCCGGAAGCCGTATCCGATCACGCCGACATTTCGGACGGCGAGGCGCGCCGCGAGCTCCGCCCCGAAGTCGTCGTCCAGGTTGAGTACCGCGTACTTGAGCGAGGGAAAGCGAAACAGCCTGGCCTTAGCCGTCTTGTAGCGGCGCATGGTGCCGTGGTAGTCGAGGTGGTCGCGCGTCAGGTTGGTGAGCATCGCGACGTCGTACTCGATGCCGTTGACGCGCCCCTGATCGAGACCATGGGACGATACTTCCATCGCGACGCCCTGCGCGCCACGTGCGACGAAATCCGCGAGCAGCGATTGCAGCGCGATCGCGTCCGGCGTGGTGTGCGTCGCTTCGTCGAGCGCCCCCGGAAAACCATTGCCTAGCGTGCCGATGATTCCGGTCCGGCGCCTGCACCGCGTCAGCGACTGGGCGATCCAGTGCGTGCAAGACGTCTTACCGTTGGTGCCCGTGACACCCACCATCCAGAGTGCGCGCGAGGGGTAACCGACGAGCGCCGAGGCGAGCGCGCCGACGCGTTTCCTCAGGCGGACAACGGCAACGTTCGGTAGGTGCCAGTCCCGATGCCAACGGAAGCCGTCTGCCTCCCACAACACCGAAGCCGCCCCGGCAGCGATCGCCTGTGGGATAAACGCGCGACCATCGTGGGTCCCGCCCGGATAGGCGACGAAGGTATCACCGCGCCGCACCTTGCGGCTGTCGGATTCGAGGCGCGTCACGTTCACGCCGAGGGCAGCAAGCGCCGCCGGTTCGAGCGTGCGTCCAATCCGTGCAGCGCGCACGCTCATACCTCTTCCTTGATCTGCGGGGCGTCGAGGGGCGAGCCGAGCGCCTCCGGCGCGTCCGGTGGCACCGCGAGCAACCGGAGCGATCCGGCCATGACAGCGCTGAACACCGGGGCCGCCACCAGCCCCCCGTAGTACTCGCCGTTGCGCGGCTCGTCGATCATCACCGCGACGATGAGGCGCGGATCGGACGCGGGCGCGAAGCCCACGAACGACGACACATACTTGTCCGACGCGTAACCACCGTTCTCGAGCTTGTGCGCAGTACCGGTCTTGCCCGCGACCCGATAGCCCGTGACCTGCGCCTTCGGCGCGGTGCCGCCGGTCTGGGTCGCCATTTCCAGCATGCGCCGCACCGCGACCGCCGCCTCCGGCTTGAGCACGCGCTCAGGCGTGGTGGGTGTATCGGCGCGGACGATGGTGAGCCGCATCAACTCGCCGTCGCCGGTGAAGACGGAATAGGCGCGGGCAAGCTGCAGCAGGCTCACGGAGATGCCATGGCCGTACGAAAGCGTCGCCTGCTCGATCGGCCGCCAGCTCGAGTAGGGGCGCAGGCGCCCGGCGACCTCACCGGGGAGTCCGCTTTCTGGCAGGATGCCGAAGCCGACGCCGGACAGCATCGCCCAGAGCTTCTCCTTCGGCAGCGAAAGCGCAATCTTCGCCGCCCCGACGTTGGAGGATTTCTGGATCACCTGCGCTACCGTGAGCGCGCCCTGGGGGTGCGCGTCGTGAATGGTTTTGCCGTTCACCTGCAGCTTGCCGGGCGCGGTCTGGACGACGGTGTTCGCGGTATAGAGGCCAGCCGCAAGCGCCGCGGCGGCGGTAAACGGCTTGAGGGTGGAGCCCGGCTCGAACAGATCGGTGACGGCGCGGTTGCGGTAGCGCGCGGGGTCGCGTGTGTCGCGATTGTTCGGGTTATAGCTGGGATAGTTCGCGAGACCCAACACCTCGCCGGTCTTGGCATCGAGCACGACGATGCCGCCGGCCCGGGCCTTGTGCGCAAGCACCGCAGTCTTGAGCTCACGGTACGCGAGATACTGAATCTTGCTGTCGATGGACAAGTACAGGTCGCGGCCTTCCTGGGGTGCGCGGATGCTCTCCACGTCCTCAACGATGTGGCCGAGCCGGTCCTTGATCACGCGCCTGCTGCCCGGCTTGCCCGCAAGCCAGTTCTGGAGTGCGAGCTCGAGGCCCTCCTGCCCGGTCTCGTCCACGCTGGCAAAACCGACCAGATGGGAGGCGACCTCGCCGGCGGGGTAATAGCGGCGATATTCACGCTGCAGGAACACGCCGGGCAGATGCAGGCCCACCACCTTCGCCGCATCGTCGGGTGGCAGCTGTCGGCGCAGGTAAACGAAGTCGCGGCTCTTGTCCTCGAGGCGCTTGCGCAACTCGGAGACGTTCAGGTTCAGCAGCTTCGCGAGCTGCCGCTCCTGTTCGGGCGTGATGCGCACGTCATCGGGACTCGCCCACACCGACTCCACCGGCGTGCTCACGGCGAGTGGCTCTCCATGGCGGTCCATGATGATTCCGCGGTGGGCCGTGATCTCGAGGACGCGACCATAGCGCGCCTCGCCGCGCTCGCGCAGGAAGTCGTTGTGCAGCCCCTGGAGATAGATCGCGCGCCCGATGAGCACCGCAAATCCGGCAAGCAGGAGGAGCAGCATCAGCCGCGAGCGCCAAGCCGGCAGCTGCAGGCGCAGGGCGGGGTTGGCAGCGGGATTCATTGCGCGGCCCGGGCAACTTTGGTGTCGAGCGGGACGACCTGGACCCGGGCAGGCGGCGGTGAGCGCATCTGCAGGCGATTGGCCGCGAGCTTCTCGACGCGGGCGTGCATGGCCCATGTGCTCTGTTCGAGTTGAAGCTGCCCCCACTCGATCTCGAGGCCGCGACCAAGCTCCTGCTCACGCTCCAACTCAACGAACAGCTTGCGCTCGCGGTGCTGGCCGGTGACGACGCCGAGCGCGCAGATTACGGCGACGATCGCGAGCAGGATGTTGAAGCGGCTCACGGCGCGTGCGTCCTCTCGGCGACTCGCATCACGGCGCTACGGGCGCGCGGGTTGGCCTCCACCTCTGGAGCGGAGGACCGCACCGGCTTGCCGATGGCGACGAGGCGTGGCTGCGGCAGCTCGGAAGCGCGCACGGGCAGCCAGTCGGGGACACTCCCAGGTCGCGCCTGCTCGCGCATGAAGTTCTTCACGATTCGGTCTTCGAGGGAGTGAAAGCTGATCACCACGAGCCTGCCGCCGGTCCTGAGTAGATCCACGCTGCGCGCCAGCGCTAGCGAGAGCTCCTCGAGCTCTTGATTGACGTGAATGCGAAGAGCCTGGAACGTACGCGTCGCCGGATCCTGGTGCGCTTCACGCGTACGGACGGCCGTTGCGACGATTCGGGCCAGCTCGCGGGTCGTACGAACAGGTCCCCGCGCTCTAGCCGCAACAACCGCTCTTGCAATCTGTTTAGCAAACCGTTCTTCGCCATAGTCCCGGATCACCTTGCCGATCTCACGCTCCGTGGCGTCCGCTAGGAACTGCGCGGCACTGCGACCGCGCGTGGGGTCCATACGCATGTCGAGCGGGCCATCCGTACGAAAGCTGAAGCCGCGCTCGGGTGCATCGAGCTGAGGCGACGAGACACCCAAGTCCAGCAGCAGCCCGTCGAGCGCGATCACGCCGCGCTCCGCAAGCACTTCGACAAGCTGCGAAAAAGCGCTGTGAATGAGCGTCAGGCGGACGTCCTCGAGAGCGGCTCCCGCTTCGATCGCCTGCGGATCCCGGTCCAAGGCGATGAGGCGACCCGCAGGTCCGAGCCGCGCGAGGATGGCGCGGCTGTGCCCCCCACGCCCGAAGGTGCAGTCCGCGTAGCATCCGCCCGGCCGCACGTGCAGGGCGTCCACAGCCTCTTCCCGTAGCACTGGCACGTGGTCTCCCGCGGCCATGAATCACCGTTGCCGGCCTCCGCGCACTCTCGGGCGAGGCGCCATCCGATCGGTGGTCACAGGGCAAAGTCCTCCATCCCCGGCGGCAGCGCCTGCCCGGGCTGAGCCGCGAGCTCTGCGAGCTGCTGCTCCCAAGCCTCCGCAGCCCAGAGCTCAAAGTGGGTGCCTTGCCCGACCATCATCACGCGCTTATCCAGGTGGGCGAAGTTACGAAGCTCTGGCGACACCAGCACGCGCCCCGCGCCATCGAGCTCCACGTCCTCGGCGAAACCCACGAGAACGCGCTTCCACCGGCTCGCCTGGGTATTGAAGCTGGGGAAGCCCATGACCTTGGTTCGAATCGGCTCCCACGATGGGCCCGGATAGAGCAGGAGACAGCCATCAGGGTGTGCCGTGAGCACTAACTTACCGGCCGCCTCCTGAGTGAGTGTTTCCCGATGGCGAGTCGGGACGGCGATCCGTCCCTTGGCGTCCATATTGAGCGCGTTGGCACCCTGAAACACTCATCCCTCCCTTTTCTTGCCCGAATCTGGGCCAATTTCCCACTAAAAAACACTTTTTCCCACTTTAGAGCAAGGCGTGTTCCAGGTCAAGGGTGAAGAGAAGTTTTTTCTTTTTTCTGACAAGGACTTAACTGCCAACCGATGCATTGATGAGACTCAGATACTTCTTATGCGGAAAGATGGGGTTAGCGCAAAAGGTAGAGACTGAACTTGAGATATATCCGATGTGGGCGCAATTCCCACTGGAGAACGAAAAGAGAACGGAAGCCCTGGACGGGCTTCCGATAGAGACTACGACAGCAAAGAAGGGTGAAGCTGGCCGGTAAGCCGGGTTCTGTCGTGGACAGCCATTCATCTGGGCCCCGAGTCGCCCCGAGGCTCTAGCAACCTACCCGCAAGCTCGGCGAGCAGCGTCAACGCTTGCCTATTCGGTCTTGCTCCGGATGGGGTTTGCCTTGCCGGCCGTGTTGCCACGTCCGCGGTGCGCTCTTACCGCACCGTTTCACCCTTACCTGATCCGATCGGCCCGGTTCGCCAAAGCCGCGTTATCGAGCCCATCGGCCATCGGCGGTTTGCTCTCTGTTGCACTTTCCATCGCCTCACGGCGTCCGGCCGTTAGCCGGCATCCTGCTCTGTGGAGCCCGGACTTTCCTCTGTGTGGAGGCCACACAGCGACTGTCTGGCCAGCTTCCGTTTCAGATTATCACATCTCGTTTTAGGGGGCGCCCCGGCGGGGAGTAGCAGTCGGGAGTTCCTTCCGGCAGTTCT
>JBEVOI010000234.1:0-27687 GCA_040507665.1 Burkholderiales bacterium | reverse complement strand
TGGTTCGTCGCGCTGATCGTCGGCCTCGCCTTCACGCTCGTCGCCGCGTTCCTTTTTCCGTTCTCCTCGTCCGGAAACTTCTGGGCGTACGCCGGCCTCCTCATCCGCGCGAGCCTGTACCTCTGGTCCGGAGAGGCCCTGAAGGGCCGAGGCGGGGAGACGCTGTCCACGCTGTTCAAGCTGGGCTTGGTCGCCGGCATGTTCGAGCTGCTCGTCGACTGGGCACTGATTCACTGGGTGTCCAACGGCCGGCTCGTATACCTCACCGGAAACGACGTCGTGTTGCTCGGGTCGCCGATCTGGATGCCGCTCGCGTGGGCGTGCGTAATCGTGGAGTTGGGTTATCCGGCTGTTCGGTTGTTCGGCATCTTGAAGGCGCGCTTAGCGAGTCGCCCCGCTGCCATCATTGCCTCGCTCGTCGCTGCCTCGGCTGCCGCGGTGACCGTCGGCTTCTACGAGTACTTCGCCTACCGGGCCAACTGGTGGAAGTACGAGCCGGCGAACGCGATGATCGGCGATTTCTGCGCCCTCTACATTCCCCTTGGCGAGTTCTTCATGTTTCTGGCTGTGCTACCTATCGCCGCCAGGGCACTGTCGCAATCCGATCGCCCTCTGGTCGCGTCCATCGAGGGCGGGACACGGTTCGCGGTGGCGATCGCGATCGGCTATGCGCTCGCGTATCTGCTGCTCGAGGCCGGCCGAACGCTATGATCTGAAGCCTGATCGCCAAGGCCCCGTTTCGGGTCAACCGAAAAGCGCTGCCGGCATCTCCTCCAAGTTGATCGGTTCATCCAATCGTAGGCGCGCTACCTCGACAGATACCGCATCGCGCGTTCGAGGCCGTCAAGGGTGAGGGGGTACATCTGGTCGCGCATCAGTCTTCGGATGATCGCGATCGACTGCCGGTGCGGCCAGAAATCCTCCGGTTCTGGATTCAGCCACACGGCCTTCGGATAAACGTCCAGCATGTGCCGGATCCAGAGCTCGCCGGGCTCGTCGTTGAAATGCTCGATCGAACCGCCGGGACGGAGGATTTCGTATGGGCTCATCGCCGCATCGCCGACGAAGATCACCTTGTAGTCGTGAGCGTACTTGTGCATGACGTCGAGCGTGCGGATGCGCTCCGAATGGCGCCGCCGGTTGTCCTTCCACACGAACTCATAGAGGCAGTTGTGGAAGTAGAAGTGCTCGAGATGCTTGAACTCCGTCCTGGCCGCGCTGAACAGTTCTTCGCACAGCTTGACGTGCTCCTCCATCGAACCTCCGACATCGAGGAACAGCAACACCCTCACCGCGTTGTGGCGCTCCGGGCGCATGTACAAATCGAGCCAGCCGGCATTGTTGGCCGTGTTCCGGATGGTGGTGTCGAGATCGAGCTCCTCGGGCGCGCCCACGCGTGCAAACCGTCGCAGGCGCCGGAGCGCGATCTTGATGTTTCGCGTGCCGAGTTCCACGTCGGAGTCGAGATTGCGGTACTCGCGGCGATCCCACACCTTGACCGCGTTGCGATTCCGCGATTCCTTCTGACCTGCGCGCACGCCCTCCGGGTTGTCACCATACGCGCCGTAAGGAGAAGTACCGGCGGTGCCGATCCACTTGTTGCCGCCCTGGTGGCGACCTCTCTGTTCCTCCAGCCGCTTCCTGAGCGCTTCCATGAGCTTCTCCCACCCGCCCATGGACTCGATGAGCGCCTTCTCTTCGTGCGAAAGAATCAGCTCGGCCTGTTTGAAGAGCCATTCCAGCGGAACATCGAACTCCACGCCAAGCAGCGTCTCGATGCCGTGGAAGTACTCGCCGAACGCACGGTCGAACCTGTCGAAGTTCGATTCGTCCTTCACCAAGGTGGCACGCGCGAGGAAGTAGAACTCGTCGATCGAAGGGCCGCTCACGCCCAGGCGCATCGCCTCCATCAGGGTGAGGAACTCCTTGATGGAGACGGGGAGGCCGGCCTGTTTCAGGCGGAGGAAGAAGGAGATCAGCATACGTTGAAGGGTGAATGCGGAAGGCAGCTAATGCCTATCGCCCTGCGCCTTGCTCTTCACTCACTCGTCACCGATTCTGCCGCGCCATGAACACCAGCCGCTCGAAGAGGTGCACGTCCTGCTCGTTCTTGAGCAGCGCGCCGTAGAGCGGCGGGATGATGGTCTTCCGGTCCTTGCTGCGCAGCGCCTCGGGCGGGATGTCGTCCGCGAGCAGCAGTTTCAGCCAGTCTAGGAGCTCGGAGGTAGAAGGTTTCTTCTTCAGCGCCGGCACCTCGCGCAACTCGAAGAATACTTCCAGCGCCTCCCGCAGCAGGCCCTTCTTCAGACCGGGGAAGTGGACGTCGACGATCTTCTCCATCGTCTCCTTGTCGGGAAAACGGATGTAGTGGAAGAAGCAGCGGCGCAGGAAGGCGTCGGGCAGCTCCTTCTCGTTGTTCGAGGTGATGAAGACGATGGGCCGGTGCGTGGCTTGCACCAGCTCGCGCGTCTCGTAGACATAGAACTCCATGCGGTCGAGCTCGCGCAGGAGATCGTTCGGGAACTCGATGTCGGCCTTGTCGATCTCGTCGATCAGAAGCACCACCGGCGTGGGCGAGGTGAAGGCGTGCCAGAGCATGCCCTTGACGATGTAGTTGGCGATGTCGTGCACGCGCGGATCACCGAGCTGCGAATCGCGCAGGCGGGACACCGCATCATATTCATACAATCCCTGCAGCGCCTTTGTCGTCGACTTGATGTGCCATTCCAGGAGCGGCAGCTTGAGCGCCGTCGCGACCTCCTCTGCGAGCTTGGTCTTGCCGGTGCCCGGCTCGCCCTTGATCAGCAACGGCCGCTGGAGGGTGATCGCGGCGTTGACGGCCAGCGTGAGATCATCCGTGGAGACGTAGGTGGCGGAGCCGTTGAAGCGCATCGGAAGGACCTCGAAAGGGGTCTCGCGGATTATACTCGCGCAGGTTACCGCTTCCCTGTATCCGCAGTGTGCGAAGGAGAGCATCTTGTCGAAGGACTCGAACCCGATGGAAACCATCAGCCCTGCGCACATCATGCAAGTGGGCTTCAGCTTCTGGGAATCGAAGACGCTCTTGAGCGCCGTCGAGATGGAAGTGTTCACGGAATTGGCGCACCGCCCCGGGACGGCGCAGGACCTTCAGGGTCGTCTCGGTCTGCATCCCCGGTCGGCGCGCGACTTCCTGGATGCGCTCGTCGCGCTGGGCTTCCTCGAGCGCAACGGCGGCATGTATTGCAATACGCCCGCCACCGAGCGGTTCCTCGACAAGCGCAAGCCATCCTATATCGGCGGCATCCTGGAGATGGCCAATCACCGCCTATATCGCTTCTGGGGCGGGCTGACGGAAGGTCTGCGTACCGGTCAGCCACAGAACGAGCTGAAAAGCGGCGGCCAGACGCTGTTTGGCGCGCTCTACGCCGACCCCGCGCGATTGAAGGAATTCCTCAAGGCCATGACTGGCGTCAGCCGTGGGGCCAACCTTGCGATGGCCGCCAAGTTCCCGTGGGCGAAGCACCGCAGCTTCGTGGACGTCGGCACTGCGCAAGGGGATCTGGCAGTGCAAGTGGCGCTGGCCCATCCGCATCTTGCCGGCCTGGGCTTCGACCTCGCCGAGGTCGGGCCGATCTTCGAGGAATACACAGCGTCGCAAGGCGTTGGTGACCGACTGAGGTTCGTGCCAGGGGATTTCTTTGCCGACCCGATTCCGAATGCGGACGTGGTGATGATGGGGCATATCCTTCACGACTGGGATCTGGACCAGAAGAAGCAGCTTCTGCGCAAGGCATGGGAAGCTCTCCCGAGCGGTGGCGCGATGATCGTCTACGAGTCGATCATCGACGATGAGCGGTGCCGGAATGCGTTCGGCCTGCTCATGAGCCTCAACATGCTGATCGAAACACCGGGGGGATTCGACTTCACCGGCGCCGACTGCATTGATTGGATGAAAGAAGCGGGATTCAAGGACGCATCGGTCCAGCACCTGATCGGACCGGATTCGATGGTGGTAGGGATCAAGTAGACCGGACTTCTCAGGGGGTGGATTTACATCCCGTTACGAAGGGCAGGAAGGAGGACTCCCGATGGAACATGTTCGACTCGGCCGCACCGGACTGCAGGTTTCGCGGCTTTGCCTGGGCACCATGACGTTTGGCCTGCAGTGCGACGAAGCAACCTCGCGCGCCATCCTCGATGCGGCAGCGGACGCCGGCGTCACCTTCGTCGACACGGCCGACGTCTATCCACTCGGTGGTACGCTGGAAACGGCGGGACGCACCGAGGAGATCATCGGCCGCTGGTTGCGCGGGAGGCGCGAGCAGTTCATTCTCGCCACCAAGTGCGTCGGCAAGATGGGTCTCGCGCCCTGGGACCAGGGCGCATCGCGGAAGCACATATTCTCGGCACTCGACGCGTCCTTAAAGCGCCTCGGCACCGATTACGTCGACCTCTATCAGCTGCACCACTACGACACAGCCACACCGATCGAGGAATCCCTCGAGGCCCTCGATACCGTGGTACGCAGCGGCAAGGCGCGCTACGTTGGTTGCTCGAACTTCCATGCATGGCAGATCGCGCGCGGACTTGGGAAGAGCGAGACGCGCAGGCTCGCCAGGTTCGCGACGGTGCAGCCGCGCTACAACCTGCTTTTTCGTCAGATCGAGCGTGAGTTGCTGCCGCTTTGCCTCGACGAAAAACTGGGCGTCCTGCCCTACAACCCGCTTGCGGGAGGTCTGCTGAGCGGGAAGTACGACCGCACTCAACCGCCGCCGGACGGCACCCGGTTCACGACCGGTACGGCCAGCTCAATGTATCAGGAGCGCTATTGGCATGAGCGCGAATTCGAAACGGTGAGCGCGCTGGCGGAGCTCGCAAAGGAGAACGGGGTTTCCCTGGTCACGCTGGCGGTCGCCTGGGTGCTCGCAAATCCCGCTGTTACGTCCCCGATCATCGGTGCGAGCCGCCCCGAGCAGCTCGGTGCAAGTGTCGCCGCGGCGGACCTCAAGCTCGCTCCGGAGCTGAAGCAGCGGCTCGACGATCTGACCCGCGATTACCGGATGGGTGACGCGGCGCGATGAACTCGGAGCTTGCTATCGGCGCCGCAGTCGAGCAAAACCGCGCCCGGCGGACCTAAAGCGCCTCCTCTCCCTTGGTGCCGTTGCGGATTCGGGTGGCGCTGTCGAGTGTCGTGACGATGATTTTTCCGTCGCCGGGCTTACCCGTGCGTGCCGCAGCACGCAGTGTGACCAGGACTTGTTGCAGCAGGTCGTTCGTCACCGCAACTTCGATCTCGATCTCCTCGGCGGGAGCGATGGTCGACACGTCGTCGGCCTGCGCCCGGGCGGCGGTCCCGCGGCCGATCCCCCGCACTTCTGTCGCGGTGAGCTTGTTCGCCCCCAGAACCTCGAGCGCGTCTATCACGTCGTCGAGCTTCGCCGGGCGAATGATGGCTGTCACCATTTTCATGGTCCCCTCCTTGCCGGACACCGTCGCCGTGCAAGATCCGCGCGGTGGCGATGGCCGGCGAGCGCCAACTCAGATGTCGAAGTAGAGGTAGAACTCCCACGGGTGCGGCCGCAGCCGCACCGGATCGATCTCGCGCTTCCGCTTGTAGTCGATCCAGGTGTCGATCACATCGGCGGTGAATACGTCGCCCTTCTCGAGAAACGCACGATCGTGTTCGAGAGCGCCCAGCGACTCCTCGAGCGAGCCGGGCACCTGCTGCACCTTCTGCGCTTCCTCTGGGGGCAGATCGTAGATGTTCTTGTCCAGCGGATCGCCGGGGTCGAGCTTCCTGTGGATCCCATCCAGCCCCGCCATCAGCATCGCTGCGAACGCGAGGTAAGCGTTGGCCGACGGGTCGGGACAGCGAAACTCGACGCGCTTCGCGTTGGGTGAATCGGAGTACATCGGAATGCGCGCGGCCGCCGACCGATTGCGCTGGGACATGGCGAGGTTGACCGGTGCTTCGTAGCCGGGTACGAGCCGCTTGTACGAGTTGGTGGTCGGCGCGCAGAAGGCCATGAGCGCAGGTGCGTGCGCGAGCAGCCCGCCGATGTACCACCGGCACAGCTGCGAAGTGAGCGCATAGCCGGCCGGGTCGAAAAACAGATTCTTGCCGTCCTTCCACAGGCTCTGGTGGCAGTGCATGCCGCTCGCGTTGTCGGCAAAGAGCGGCTTGGGCATGAAGGTCGCCACCTTGCCGTGGCAGCGCGCCACGTTCTTGCACATGTACTTGTAGATCATGACGTTGTCAGCCATGCGCACGAGCGGCGAGAAGCGCATGTCGATCTCGTTCTGTCCGGCGGTAGCCACCTCGTGGTGGTGGACCTCGACCTGGACGCCCGCGTCCATGAGCGCGAGCACGATCTCCGAACGGATGTCCTGCAGGGTGTCGTGGGGCGGTACCGGAAAATAGCCTTCCTTGTAGCGCGGCTTGTAGCCGAGATTGCCGCCGCCGTAGAAACCCTCGTCCCGGCCGGAGTTCCATTCCCCCTCGGCCGACTCCACGTAGTAATAGCCGCAGTGCTGGTCCTGTCCAAAGCGGATCGAGTCGAAAATGAAGAACTCGAGCTCGGGGCCGAAATAGCAGGTGTCCGCCAGACCGCTGCCAATCAGATGAGCTTCGGCCTTTTTGGCGACGTAGCGCGGATCCCGAGAGTAGGGCTGGCGCAGGAGCGGATCGACGACATCGCAGATGATTGCGAGTGTCGGGACTTCGCACATCGAATCGACGATCGCGGTGGTGGGGTCGGGCTTGAGCAGCATGTCGGATTCGTGGATCTCCTGGAAACCACGGATGGACGAGCCATCGAAACCGATCCCATCGCTGAACAGGTCCGGGCTGACCTCGGGCAGCGCGATGGAAAAGTGCTGCCACAGCCCGGGAAGATCGGTGAACCTGAGATCGACGATCTGGATGCCGTGCTGCTTGATGAGCGCATTGACGTCGTCCGCATTGGTCGGGCGGGTGAACTTGAATTCCCCGGGCGAGACGGTCGACATCGGTTTGCCAACGATCGTGGATTCCTGGGACATGATCCCCTCCTGTGCGCACCCGGCGCTGCCTCAAGGCTCATGCACACTGGACCATGCCGCTCGCGGCAACCCGGAGCTTCTGTTTGGCCGCCACCGAGCCGGGCGGGACAAGCTCCTCGAAGGGCGGGGACCAGGACGGGGAGCGTTCGATCCGAGCGCCCACGATTCAACGATAGTTCGTGCAGCCGCGAACGCAAGCCCAGTTGACGCGGCGTGCGGAGAAGGCGGACCCGGCACCTGCACACCCGTCGGGGCAAGCGGGCCGAGCCCCCGGTTAATGCGTCGTCGTCGCGGTTAAAGGAACGTCGATCCGTGCCCTGGGCGCCTTCGGTGAACGGCGCTCATCTAGAACGGCAGGGCCGCGTCTGGCTTCGCCGTCAGGATCACCCGCCGGAACTCGTCCTGGATTCTCGCCAGCGCGGCTTGGTCCTCCGCCTCGAAGCGCAGAACGATCACCGGCGTCGTGTTCGACGACCGAGCGAGCCCGAAGCCGTCCTCATACTCCACCCGCAAGCCGTCGAGCGTGATCACCTCCTTCGCTGCCGGAAACCTCGCGGTCTTCTGTAACTGGTCGATCAGCGCGTAGTTCTCGCCCTCCTTCAGCTTGATCTGCAGCTCCGGCGTCGAGACAGCGTCGGGAATTCCATGCAGTGCAGCATCGATGTCCGGCTGTCGCGAGAGGTATTCGAGCAACCGCGCGCCGGCGTACATGCCGTCGTCGAAGCCGTACCAGCGCTCCTTGAAGAAGACGTGGCCACTCATCTCGCCCGCGAGCAGCGCGCCCGTCTCCCGCATTTTCGCCTTGATGAAGGAGTGCCCGGTCCGGCAAAGCACCGGCTTGCCGCCGTGCTCCCGGATCCAGGGGGCGAGGTTGCGCGTGGACTTGACGTCGTAAATCACGATCGCCCCGGGGTTGCGCGAGAGCACGTCGGCGGCGAACAGCATGAGTTGCCGGTCGGGGTAGATGATGGTCCCGTCCTTGGTGACCACGCCGAGGCGATCGCCGTCGCCGTCGAAGGCAAGCCCGATCTCCGCGTTTGTGGTCTTCAGCGCGTGAATCACATCTTCGAGATTCTCGGGTACGGACGGGTCGGGATGGTGGTTCGGAAAGCTGCCGTCGACTTCGCAGAAGAGTTCGCGCACGTCGCAGCCGAGGCGCCGGTACAGTTCCGGCGCAAACGCGCCGGCGACACCGTTGCCGCAGTCCACGACGATCTTCATCGGGCGGGCGAGCTTCACATCGGAAGCGATTCGTGAGAGATATGCCTCCGTCACGTCGCGCGCCTCCAAACTGCCGCTACCCTGATGGAGGCATCCCGTTTCCAGCCTGGTGCGCAGCGCCTGGATCACGTCGCCCGCGAGGGTTTCGCCGCCGAGCATCATCTTGAGGCCGTTGTAGTCGGGCGGATTATGCGAGCCCGTCACCATCACCCCCGAATAGGTGCCGAGTTCGTACGCCGCGAAGTAGAGCATCGGGGTCGCGACGCGACCAACGTCGATCACATTGATGCCCGTGCCCTGGATGCCACTCGCGAGCGCCTCTGCCAGCGCGGGGCCGGACAGCCGGCCGTCGCGCCCGATGGCGATGGCCGTGACGCCGCGCTCGTGCGCCTCGGAGCCTATGGCGCGGCCAATGAACTCTACATACTCCGGGGTCAGGGTGCGGCCGACCACGCCGCGGATATCGTAGGCCTTGAAGATTTCCTTGGGGGGCAGAGTCATGGGGTGCGCTCATTGATTGGAGGACGCGAAATTATCCCACTTCGCAGGCCCGTCGACGCCCCGACCATCGAGGAGGCCCGACGGGGAGAAGGCGGGGTCGCGCCCGCCTAACCCGGCGGGCTCAGCCCACGCGGGCAGTCTCGCCGAAGAAGCTGAGCAGTCGCCGTGGCAACCACTCGATGTTGCCGGGAAAAGGTCCCGACACGAAGCCGGCATGACCGCCCTCTTCGGGGAACTCCAGCACCACATGCGGCGAGACGTCATCCGACTTTGGGAGCGCCGATTCTGGCAGGAACGGATCATTGCGCGCATTCAGCACCAGCGTCGGCACCTCGATCCGCGCGAGCCACGGCTTGCTGCTTGCACGGCTCCAGTAGTCGTCGGTATTGCGGAAGCCATGCACGGGAGCGGTAAAGGCGTCGTCGAACTGCCGCATCGTGCGTGCGCGAACAAGGCGCTCTCGGTCGAAGAGCTGGGGGAAGCGGATCAGTTTTGCGAGCGTCTTGGGTTTCAGTGACTTCAGGAAATGGCGCGTGTACAAGCGGTTGAATCCCCGCTGCAGTGCATCGCCGGACGCCATGAGATCGAGGGGCGCGGATACCGCTGCCGCCCCCGCGATGAGAGCGCGGGCGGCGCCCCCATTCTCGCCGAGCCACTTGAGCAGCAGATTGCCGCCAAGTGATACGCCGCACACAAGGAGCGGCCCATGGGAGAAGCGGGCCTTGAGACACGGTAGCACCCACGCTGCCTCGTGCGTGTCGCCAGAATGATAGGCACGAGGCAGGCGGTTCTCTTCCCCCCCGCAACCGCGGAAGTGTACGACGACCCCATTCCAGCCGCGCTCCCTGACGGCATGCATGAGGGCCACTGCGTAATGGCTGCGCGCGCCGCCTTCCAGGCCGTGGAAAAGGACCACCAGCGGCGCACTGGCATGCCCGTCGATCCAGTCGAGGTCGACGAAGTCACCGTCCGGCGTGTCCCAGCGCTCGCGTCGGTAGGGCAGCGCGGGGCGCGGAAGCAATGCGGCGTAAATCGTCTGGAGGTGCGGTCCGGGGAGCCAGGACGGCGGGACATAGGGCGGCGGCGCATCGGAGTCGGCGTGCATCCCGGCAGCGATGGAAGCAACGACAGAAGTATGCAGGTCGGTCAACGGTTCTTCGCGTGATCAATGCAGGACGGTCGGCATCGGTTCATCCGGCGGGGCCGCCTCTCCAGGTGCCGGCGAGGCGTGGTGCACCACCATGCGCCAGCCGCGCTCGGTGAGAAGGTAGATGTTGGTCGCGACGATCGGGCTCAACGGCTTCGTCTGACCGGTAACGACGATGTTTTCGTGCACGCTGTGGATCGCAAGGCGCACGCCGCCCAGGTACTGCTGGCCGCTCAGGTGAAAGCGCATCGAGGGCCCGCCTGCGAATATCTGCCGCCAGGAATCGCGCACCCGGTCGAAACCGGAAAGCCGCGGACCTCCAGGGTGCACGCAGACAATCTCCTCATCGTCCGCCCAGACCGCCATCATGGCCTCCAGGTCGGCATTCTCGAGCGCCTCGTAAAAGGCGGCTTCCGCGTCCTCGGGGGTGGCGAAGATGGGAATGGTCATGGCTTATCGACAAGGGCGACTTCGCGCCGCAGCCGTTCAGGCGTCAGTTCAATCATGCACTTGAAATGTTTCAGCGGGCACTCCCGCTTGAAGCATGGGCTGCAGGGCAGATCCAGCTTCACCACCCGGGCACGGGCCGAAAGCGGCGGGGTGAAGCGCGGGCTGCTGGAGCCGAAAATCGCCACGACGGGGCGGTCGAGCGCAGCCGCCACGTGCATGAGTCCCGAATCATTCGAGACGACGAGGTCAGCGCAAGACATGAGGTCGATGGCTTCGTCGAGCTCGGTGTTTCCGCAGAGGTTCGCGCAAGCGCCGCCGGAACGGCGCACGATGTCCGCGCCGATATCCTGATCGTTGGCCGAGCCCAACAGCCAGACCTGTTGTCCGTCGCGCGCGAAGCCGGTCGCGAGCTGCGCAAAATACTCCGCGGGCCAGCGCTTGGCCGGTCCGTATTCGGCGCCGGGACAGAACACGACGACCTTGCGATCCAGGCGAAGCCCGAGCCGTGCGAGGGTCGTATCCCGCGCCGTCTGGTCCACGGTCAGCCTGGGCTCGGGCAGCGGTCGCGCGAGAGCATTGCCGGGCGCCTCCGCCAGCGCCGCAAAGCGTTCGACCATCAACGGCAGCGCCTTCTCGTCGAGCCGGCGGCGATCGTTGAGCAGACCGAAACGCGCCTCTCCGATGTAGCCCGTGCGCAGTCCCACTCCTGCAAAGAACGGGATCATGGCCGACTTGAACGAATTCGGCAGGACGATGGCATGGTCGTAGCGGCCAGCGAGGGTCTTCGCAAAACGGCGGCGCTCCGCGAACCCGAGGGTGCCGTGGCCGAACGGATTCTCGAGGGTGCCGTCCACCTCGGGCATCCGCGCAAGCACCGGAAGGACCCACGGCGGCGCGAGCACGTCAATGGTCGCGTTGGTATGGCGCTCCTTCAGGCGTCGAAAAAGAGGCTGTGCGAGCACGGCATCACCCACCCACGAAGGGGCGACGATCAGGATGCGCGCGGGCATTGTGGGCCGCTCTCGCCGGGGGCGGGCTGTCTACGACTGGGCAGCGACGTACGCTGGCAGGTCCGCGAGACTCGAGCCCTCGGCCTCCGGAGCCACGCCCAGCTCCTCCCGCGGCAGTCCCGAGCGGTTTACCCAGAAGGCTCGGAAGCCGAACCAGGCACCGGCAGACGCATCCCACCCGTTGGAGGAAACGAACATGATCTCCTGCGGGTTCAGGTTGAATGCATGGGGAGCGAGCTGATAGGCGCGGAAGTCGGTCTTGTAGGTCTTCACCGCATCGACCGACAGGAGGTGATCGAACACTCCGTCGAGCCCGGCGTGGCGCGTGAGCGCGTCGAGCATCGCCGGCGTCCCGTTCGAAAGGACGGCGAGCCGCAGGCCCGATGCCTTCAACCGGTGGAGCACCTGACGCACCTCCGGAAAGGCCGAAAGCCGGAGATACTGGTCCATCAACCGCGCGTGCGCCTCACCGCTCAGTACAAGCTGCAGCCGCTTCGCGGCATAGCGTAGCGAGTCCTCCGTAATGCGCACGAAGTCGACATAGCGATCCGACATTGTCCGCAGCCAGGTGTACTCGAGTTGCTTGGTCCGCCACAGCTGGGACAGGGCTTCCCCATTTTCCGGGAAGAGAGCATCGGCCAATTCGCGCACCGAGTGGACATCGAACAAGGTGCCGAAGGCGTCAAAGGCGATCGCGCGGGGAGGTCGGCTATCGGTCATGGGGAGACGGAGCTATGGCAGACCGCGATGTTGCCGGCGACGGCCGCGTTTCTCGCGAACGTTACCGCAGGTCCGCGGGCGTAGAGACGTTTAGTGATGCCCCGCCACGGGCCCGCCCTTCAGCCGGTAACGAGTGCCGCAATAGGGACAAAGTGCCTCGCCGGTGTCCGTGATGTCGAGGAACACACGGGGGTGCGCGTTCCACTGCATCATCCACGGCATGGGGCAGTGGAGCGGAAGGTCGGCCGCCGTGACCTCGATCTCGCGGCTCGTGTTAACTGACTTTTCGTTCTGCATGGGGGACCTCTTGCACTGGCGTCAGCCAATCCAGGTGACTTCTCGCGCGGCCGTACACGCAGTCGAAGAACATGGACTGGAGCTTCGTTGTGATCGGACCGCGGGTGCCCGTCCCGATCACCCGGTTGTCCAGTTCTCGAATCGGCGTCACCTCCGCAGCGGTGCCGGTAAAGAACGCCTCGTCGGCGCAGTACACCTCGTCGCGCGTGATGCGTTTCTCGATCACGGGAATGCCGCTTTCCCCAGCCAGGGTAACGATCGTGTCGCGGGTGATGCCTTCCAGCGCGGAAGTCAGGTCGGGCGTGAAGATTCTTCCATTGCGGACGATGAAGACGTTCTCGCCCGATCCTTCGGCCACGAAACCGTCGACGTCCAGCAGCAGCGCCTCGTCGTAGCCGTCGTGGGCCGCCTCCTGGTGCGCGAGGATGGAATTCGAGTAGCTGCCGACGGCCTTCGCCTTGCACATCGTGATGTTCACGTGGTGGCGGGTGAACGAGGAGGTCTTCACGCGAATGCCCTTCTCCAGCCCCTCGACCCCGAGATAGGCGCCCCACGGCCAAGCCGCAATGGCCACATGGGTGGACAGGGTAGTGGCTGCGATCCCGAGCGCTTCCGAGCCATAGAACGCGATCGGGCGGACGTAGCAACTCTCCAGCCTGTTCTCCCGCACGACCGCACGCTGGGCTTCGATCAGCGTTTCCCTGTCCCATGGCATCTTCATGCCGAAGATGTGGGCGGAACGGAACAGGCGATCGGTGTGCTCGCTCAGCCGGAAAATCGCGGTGCCGATCGCTGTGTTGTACGCGCGCACGCCCTCGAACACGCCCATGCCGTAGTGCAGGGTGTGCGTGAGGACGTGGGTAGTGGCGTCGCGCCACGGCACCATGCGCCCGTCATACCAGATCAGGCCATCGCGATCAGCCATCGACATGGGGTGTCTCCGAAAGCAGGAAGTAAAGCGGGAACCCCGAATTCTAGCCGCTTTGCAGCGGTCTCTCCAAGGACTATGCCGCAGCAGCGGCGGCCGAGGACCGCAGGGATGCGAGATCTTGCTCGTTCAGGGTCTCTTTCTTCAGCAGCTCCTGAGCGCCGCGCTCCAGCAAAGCCCGGCGCTCGGTGAGAAGCCGCACCGAGCGGTCGAACGCCGTGTCCACGAGTTTGCGCACAGCGCAGTCGATCTCGCGGGCGGTCTCTTCGCTGTAGGTGCGCTCGGCTGGAACCACGCCCGCCGCACCGAGGAAGGACTGCCGCTCGGCGTCGTAGGAGACGTGACCGAGCTTCGCATCCATGCCATAGCGCATGACCATGCTGCGGGCGATGTTGGTGACTTTCGACAGATCGTCCGCCGCACCGGTGGAAAGATGCCCGAACACGAGGTGCTCCGCCGCGCGGCCGCCGAGCAGCACCGCCATCTTGTTTTCCAGTTCCTCGCGGGTCATGAGGAAGCGATCTTCGGTGGGGCGCTGGATCGTGTAGCCAAGGGCGCCGATGCCGCGCGGAATGATCGAGATCTTGTGCACCGGATCCGACCCCGGCAATGCCATCGCCACCAGCGCGTGCCCCATCTCGTGGTAGGCCACGACCCGACGTTCATCGGCGTTCAGTACGCGATTCTTCTTCTCCAGGCCGGCGATGATGCGCTCGACCGCTTGCGTGAAGTCATCCAGATTGACGTCACTGCCGCCGCGACGGGTCGCGAGCAGGGCCGCCTCGTTCACGAGGTTCGCCAGGTCGGCGCCGGAAAACCCCGGGGTGAGCGCCGCGACCTTCTCGATCTGCACATCGGGCGCAAGTCGGACCTTCTTGATGTGCACGGCGAGTATCTGCATCCGACCCTGCTTGTCCGGCCGGTCGACAAGCACTTGACGGTCGAAGCGCCCGGCCCGCAGCAGAGCCGGGTCGAGAATTTCCGGCCGGTTGGTCGCGGCGATCAGCACGAGCCCCTGGGAGGGATCGAAGCCGTCCATCTCGACGAGCAGCTGGTTGAGGGTCTGCTCCTTCTCGTCGTGGCCAGCGCCGGGGAAGGCACTGCGGGCGCGACCGAGCGCGTCCAGCTCGTCGATGAAGATAATCGCAGGTGCCTTGGCCCGGGCCTGCTCGAACAGATCGCGCACGCGTGCTGCGCCCACGCCCACGAACATCTCGACGAACTCCGAACCGCTGATGGAGAAGAACGGCACGCCAGCTTCACCAGCCACCGCACGCGCGAGAAGCGTCTTGCCGGTGCCGGGCGGGCCAACCAATAAGATCCCCTTGGGAATGCGCGCACCGAGACGCCCGTAGTCCTGCGGGCTCTTCAGGAACTGGACGATTTCCCTTAGCTCTTCCTTCGCTTCGTCCACCCCCGCAACATCAGCAAAGCTGACCTTGGTATCGGTTTCGACATAAACCTTGGCCTTGCTCTTCCCGATTGAGAGGAATCCGCCGCCCAACCCCTGCTTCTCCGCAAACTTGCGCATGACGAACATCCAGATCGCGAAGAACACCACGGCAGGGATCACCCACCCGAGAATGTCGCGCAGGAACGTACTCTCGACCACGCCGGTGAACTTGACGTTGTACTGATCGAGATCCTTCGCAAGTTCCGGTTCGACTCGCGTCGTGACAAACTTGCTGCGGCCGTCCGGAAGCGGCTGCGTGAGCTCGCCCTGGATGTAGTTGTTGGTAATCGATATCTCCTTGACCTTGTGCTCCTTGAGCAGATCCTGGAACTGGCTGTAGGGGATTGGTTCCACGGTACGTATCTGCACCCACAGATCATGCAGATACAAGACCGCGAGGGTGGCGAGGAGGAGATACCAGATGTTGAACTGGGTCTTCTTTTCCATGCTTCAGCCCAAGCCGATTACTTGAGGAGTTGGCACTCGAGATACCGGATGCGTGCCTCCAGCGCGTTCATCCGTCCAAGCAGGTCGACCGCTAGCGCCATGCCGGAGGCGTTGAGATCGAAGTGAGTGCGCAGCCTGGCGGCGAGGCGCGCGCGCACCAGGGCATCGGCCGGGAAGAGCAGGGGTGCCCGGCGCACGGACTCGAAAACACCGAAGTCCACCAGCGCTTCCACTTCGTCTTGGGTCAGTCCTGTGGCGGACAGCAGCTCCTCCAGGGAGACGGCGCCCCCGGCACCTGCGATGAATGTACCTTCGAAGATCTCGTTCGTGTTCATGGGGCGATCCGCTCGAGTTCCTCACGCGGATTGAAATCGGAAGCTTCATTGAGTTGTTCGAAGAGTTCGCGCTCCCGCTGCGACAACTTCGGCGGCGTCACGATTTTGAGCAGGCAGTAGAGATCGCCATGGCCATGCTGCGGTTTCGGGAGTCCCTTCCCAGCAAGGCGAAGCTTCGCGCCAGCGGACGACCCGGCGGGAATTCGAAGGCGCACCTTGCCGGACAGGGTCGGAATCTCGACCTCGGCGCCAAGCGCGGCCTCCCAGGGCGCGACCGGCAGCTCAAGATAGAGGTCGTGATCAGCCGGTCGCAGGAACGGGTGCGCGGCGAGCTCCACCGTCAGGTAGAGGTCGCCGCTCTCGCCTCCGCCGATGCCGGGCCCCCCCTTCGCCGGTACCCGCAGTTTCTGCCCGCTGGTTGCGCCCTTCGGAATACGCACCTTGACGCTTTTTTCCACCATGCGCAGCCGGCCATCCGGCGCCGACTCGGGCAGGCGCATGAAAAACTCTCGCACCACACCGTGCGCCGCCTCGTCCAGCGTAACCTGGACCGTCGCCTCGACGTCCTGGCCTCGCATGGAGAAACTCCGACGCTGTCCGGGTCCGCGGCTCGCCCCGTCGTCGGCAAAGCGTCCGCCGAAGAGGTCGCGAAAGAAGTCGCTGAACTCGGCAGCGCCGGGGCCTGGGCCTTGGTCGTGGAATCCCTGCTGGAACTGGGTCTCCCACCCAGGAGGAGGATCGAATTGCTGTCCTGGCTGGTAATACCCGAGGCGATCATAGGCGCTGCGCTTATCGGGGTCCTTCAGCACCTCGTAGGCCTCCGCGACTTCTTTGAACTTCTCCTCCGCCCCGGTCTCCTTCGACACATCGGGGTGATACTTGCGCGCGAGCTTGCGATAGGCCTTCTTCACGTCCTCCGGACCTGCATCCCGCGGAACGCCGAGCGTCGAGTAGTAGTCCTTGTATTTCATCGTGAGTTACCTTGGGGCGAGTGGCCACGCAATCAACCCCACCGCCTATTCCGGCTTCACCGGCACGTACAAGGAACGCGCGCCGCGCCGCACCAGCAGGGCAATGGTCTTGTCTTTTGGTTGCTGGCCAAGCAGCTTGTTGAATTCGGGGACACCCGAAATCTCGACGTCATTGACGGCAACCACCACATCACCCTCGCGGATTCCTGCCTTCGCTGCTGGCCCGACGGCGCTCTCCACGAACAAGCCCCCCTCGACGCTGAGGTCTCGTCGCTCCGCTTCGTCGAGCTCACTGAGCACGAGACCAAGCCGGTTAGGCGGTGCGCCCTTCTCCCGAGCGCGTTCGGCGGGCCGTTCCTCGGCGAGTTCTCCGATGTCCACCCGAAGCTCCATGCTCTGACCCTTGCGCCAAAGCCTGATGTTGACGCTGGCCCCCGGCTCCGTGCCGGCCACCAACGGCGGCAGTTCGCCGGAGTCCTTGATCGTCTTGCCTTTGAATTCAACGATCACATCGCCCGAACGGATATCCGCCTTGGCTGCAGGACTGCCCTTCTCGACGCCTGCGACCAGGGCCCCGGCCGGCGTTGATAGGCCGAAGGAGCCGGCCAGCTCTGGAGACAGGTCCTGAATCTGCACGCCGAGGCGACCCCGGATCACCCTCCCGCGCACCCGTAGTTCGTCACTGACTTTAACCGCAAGGTCGATCGGGATGGCGAAAGACAGGCCCATATAGCCGCCGGTACGGCTGTATATCTGGGAATTGACTCCCACTACCTCGCCACTGAGGTTGAACAGGGGCCCGCCCGAGTTCCCAGGGTTTATGGCGACATCGGTCTGGATGAAGGGCACTAGGCTCTCGTCGGGGAGTGATCTACCGATGGCGCTTACGATGCCGGCAGTGACGCTGCTGTCAAACCCGAAAGGTGAACCGATCGCCACTACCCACTCCCCAACCTTCAGTGACGCAGGGTCGCCGATGCGAACCGTGGGTAGACCCCGGGCGTCGATCTTCAGCAGGGCGACGTCGGTTCGTCGGTCCGACCCAACTACTCTCGCCTTGAATTCTCGCTTGTCGGTGAACCGGACCGTCACCTCGTCCGCGTCGTCCACCACGTGGGAGTTGGTGAGTATGTAGCCATCTTCCGACACGATAAAGCCGGACCCGAGCGAGCTCAATGGCTCGTCCTTCTCTGGGGGCGGGGGAAGGCGCCGGAAAAAATCGAAGTAGGGTTGATCTTCGGGCGTCCCGGGAATTCCGGATCCCCCAAACGCGATGGCCTGCGTCGTGCTCACGTTCACCACGGCCACTCCCTGCTTTTGCACCAGGGTCGTGAAATCGGGCAATTGCAGAACCTGAGGCTGCGCCACGCGGACCGGGTCGCCTGGAGCTGACGCGGCTGAGGATGGCTCCCGCTGACACCCAGCGCAGGCGACGGAAACGACCAGTAAAGCCAGAAAACGGATCAGCGAGTATGGGAGCGGAAATTGCTTCGGCATGAAAGGAAACCGGCCGCGAGCCGGGGTGGGGACGGCATAACAGTCGTCCAGTCTTGTTGGCATCAGCCCGACACTTCGGGGCGCACACCGCAGACGCTGTTCTCCCGTCCGCGCACTTCTACCGGGTCCTTACTCACCCCGTACCGAATCGCCGAATTGAATCGCCGCTAGCTCAACGATGGCTGCCACCATTAGGCCGAAAGCCGAGATTATAGAGGTACTTCCGCGGGCAGTCGCCGACGCCGCCCCCGCTGGCGATGGACGGCGCAAGCCGTTCCGCGGGAGCATCTTCTCCGGTCTCACCGAACAGATCATCTCCGAGACCGACACTGAGGACGAGAAGCTCAACAAAACCCTGCTCGTCTTTGCCTGTGGCCTGATGACCTTCGCCGCGATGATCTGGCTGCTTATCTACTGGGCCATGGGAATCAAGTTCTCGGTAGCGGTACCGCTCGGCTATCAGATGGTCTCGGCCGTCAGCCTGTTCCATTATCTGAAGACGCGGAACTTCGCGTTTTTCCGATTCACGCAGGTTTCGCTGTTCCTGTTCGTGCCGTTCGTCATGCAGTGGAGCATCGGCAGCTATGTCGCGTCCAGTGGCGTCATGCTTTGGGCGCTGCTCGCGCCGGTTGGCGTGATGGTGTTCCAGGGTCCGCGCGAGTCGATTCCGTGGTTCATCGCGTACCTCGTGCTGACGGCGGTATCCGGCTTCTTCGACTACTACCTGTCTTCAGGCGCTGAGGCGGGCGTGCCCCTGCGGACCATTGCGGTCTTCTTTGCACTGAACTTCGCGGCGATGTCGTCCATCGTCTACCTCATCATGAGCATGTTCGTGCGCGAGAAGTCTCGCCTCAAGACCGAGCTCGACGCGCAGCACAACATGCTCCAGGTCGAAAAGGAGAAGTCAGAGAAGCTCCTGCTCAATATTCTTCCCGCACCCATCGCGGACCGATTGAAGGACGATCAAAGCACGATTGCCGACGGCTATGCAGACGCGACCGTCATGTTCGCCGACATCGTGAACTTCACCAAGCTCTCCGACGAGCTGCCGCCGAGTCAGATGGTCACGCTCCTGAATGAAGTGTTTTCATCGTTCGATGCGCTTGCCGAGAAGCATCAGCTCGAAAAGATCAAGACCATCGGAGACGCCTACATGGTTGCCGGCGGCGTGATCGGGGGCGATGGAGAATACAGCGCTGCCATGCTCGAGATGGCGCTCGACGCGCGGGACGTGATCGCCCGCCACTCCCTCCTCGGCAGCGATCGCTCGGGCATTCACATGGGCATCGCGAGCGGGCCCGTGGTGGCGGGTGTGATCGGCAGGAAGAAGTTCATCTACGATCTCTGGGGCGACACCGTCAATGTGGCGAGCCGCCTGTCCTCGGAGGCCGCTGCCGGCAGTATCAACGTAGACGAGGCGACATACCGCCGGCTGAGAGGCCGCTTCCACTTCGAGGGCCCGGAGCTCCTGCCGATAAAAGGAAAGGGAACGTTGCCGGTGTATCGGCTGTTGGGCAGGCTCTCCGATGTGGTGCCGGGATCGACGCTTCCCTCGAACGTAACACCTCTGGCGCGCCGGCCCGCTTGACGCGGATTTCAGGAAGGCCCCGGAAACATCCGGGTTAGACGCGTCCTCAGCCAAATACCTCCTCCCAAAGCGCGACAACAGCGTCGACCGCGCCGGACACGGTTTCGCGCGGCACTCGTGCGTATTTTTCCCCTTGCAATCGCAGCATGTGCTGTAAGCGCCTGAACTCGCGGTACGCCTCGAATGCCCCGAGCGCGAGAGGCTCCGGAATCAGACCCAGACGGGCTGAAAGCTTCAGCAGCGCAAGGTTTCCGATGTTTCCCGTCAGCTCCTTGTGTTCGCATGCGTGGCCCAGCACGAGAAACTGCACGATGAACTCCACATCCACGAGACCGCCGCGATCGTGCTTGAGGTCGAAGAGCCCGCTGCGGTTGGGGTGCGCTTCCAGCATCTTTGTGCGCATTGCGACCACCGCGCTCTTGAGCGTCGCGAGATCGCGCCGCGCGCAAAGCACCTCTGTGCGCAGCCGCTCGAACTTTTCACCCAGCAGTTGATCGCCGGCGGCGTAACGCGCTCGGGTCAGGGCCTGGTGTTCCCACGGCCAGGCCTTGGTCCGTTGATATTCCTCGAAAGCCTCGAACGAGCTCACGAGCAGTCCGCTCGCGCCGTCCGGCCTCAGCCGCAGATCGGTCTCGTAGAGAATTCCGCCCGGCGTCAACATCGTGAGCCAGCCGTTGATACGCTGAGCGAGCCGCGCGTATTGCTCTGCCGCCTCCGGTGCCGCGTCATCGTATAGGAAGATGATGTCGAGGTCGGTCGCGTACCCCAGTTCCTTCCCGCCAAGCTTGCCATAGCCGATGACTGCAAACCGGGGATCCTCCCGGTGCCGCGTCTTGAGGCGGTCCCATGCGAGGCGCAGCACCTCGGAGAGGATCACGCACGCGAGCTCGCTCAGGTGATCGCTCAGAGCCTCAAGGGTGAGGGTTCCGGCCAGATCCTGAGCGGCCAGGCGGATTACTTGCGCCTGCTTGAAGTGGCGCAGGACCTCCATCTGGCGCTCGGGGTCGCCGGCATGCTCGTCAAGCTGGCTGCGCAGCTCGGAGGCAAGACGATGGCGATCGGGTGCTGCGTAGAGCGCGCGATCGTCCAGCAGTTCGTCGAGCAGGATCGGGTGCCGCGCAAGATATTCCGCGGCCCACGGACTGGCGGAAGCAAGCTGGGCCAGACGCTCGACCGCCTGGGGATACTCGAGCAGCAGAGACAGATATGCGCTTCGAGTCGCGATGCTCTCCAGCAGGTTCAACATGCGCTCGAGCGTTGCGTCCGGATTGCGATGCTTCGACGCTTCCTCGATCAGCCGCGGCACGAGATTGTCGACCCGACCCTGGCTAGCGCTCGACAGGCCCTTGTAGCGACCTGCCTCACGCAGTGCTTGCAGGCGGCGCAGCAAGCCGGGCGCGTCGCGGAATCCCTGCGCTTCGAGCAGCGAAAGCGCCTCTCCCTCGGCGACCGTGCCCCCCCATACCGCCGCGCATGCATGGCGCTCGTCCGCGGGCTCGCCCGGGGCGAAGATGTCCTCGAAGTGTTGCGTGACCCGCATGCGATGGGCATCGAGAGCCGCAGTGAACGCTGCGTAGTCCAAAAATCCCATCGATTCCGCGACGAGCCTCCGGTCGATGTCCTCCCCCGGCAGGGTCTGGGTCTGGCGGTCGTCCAGATATTGAAGCCGGTGCTCGAGGTTGCGCAGGAAAATGTAGGCCGCCTTCAGTTCCTGCACGGAGTCCTCGGTGAGCAGATGCCGCTGGGCAAGCACGTCAAGCACTGCGAGCGTGGGGCGTATGCGCAGCGCAGACACAGCACCGCCGCGGATCAGCTGAAATACCTGCGCCAGGAACTCGATCTCCCGGATGCCACCAGGACCGAGCTTTATGTTGTCGCCCAGGTCGCGACGGCGAACCTCCTCGCGGATCTGGCTGTGCAGGTCGCGCATGGATGCGAACGCGCCGAAGTCGAGATGACGGCGGAAAACGAACGACCGCACCACTTCCATCAGACCGTCGGCCGCGCTGCCGCACACGACACGGGCCTTAATCCAGGCGTAACGCTCCCACTCCCGGCCCTGGGCGATGAAGTAGTTCTCGAGCATGGGAAGGCTAACGACGAGAGGACCGCTCTCGCCGTAGGGGCGAAGGCGCATATCGACGCGGAAGACGTACCCGTCCGCGGTGATGTCGTTGAGCGCGCCGATGATTCCGCGGCCCACCCGAGTGAAGAATTCATGATTGCTCAGCGAAGACGGGCCGCTCGTTTCGCCTTCCTCGGGATAGACGAACACGAGGTCTACATCGGACGATGCATTCAATTCGCATCCACCGAGCTTGCCCATGCCCACGACGAGCAGGTCGAGCGGGGCGCCCGTTTCTTCGCCCATGGGCCGTCCGTGGCGTTCTTGCAGCCGGCGCGTGACATGTGCCGTCGCGCAAGTGATGGTTTCGTCGCCTAGCGCGGTCGTCGTCGCCACCACCTCAGCGAGATCCGCTACACCCCCGAGGTCCCGCGCAATAATGCGCAACATCACGCGCTTTCGCAGGTCTCGCAAACGCGAGCGCAATGCGGCGTCGCTATCGGATTCGACGGCCCCGAGAAACTTCCGCATCTCTTCGCGCTTGAAGGAAGTGGACAGGCCCGGATCCGCAGCGAGCGGTGGCTCGGCATCGATCAACCTGGCCAGGTAGCGCGAGTGACGGCGCGCGACCACGAGCAGATCCACTCCAGTGAGCGGAGTAAGGGTCACGGGGATTTGGGGTGCGGAAGAGGGAAGGTTCGGGTTAGAATCCGCCACCGCGACATTCTATTGACTCCTTCGCCCCCGCTGCAAACCAGTGCCATTCTTGCGCACCTTTCACTGGTTGAAGCACGGCGGTCTCTGGCTCTACAAGCTCACCACGTTTGCAGTCCTGGCCGCCGGCTTCAGCTTCGCCGCTGTGGTACTGGGGCTGCGTTACTACCTGCTGCCGCAGATCGACAGTTTTCGTGCCGACATCGAGGCGGTGGCGACGCGCGCCCTCGGCGCTCCAGTGAAGATCGCGCGTATAGACGCCGACTGGGAGGGGCTGCGGCCGCAACTCAAGTTCCGCGATCTGCGGCTCGCGGATCGCGAAGGACGAACGGCGCTCGTGCTGCCGGAGGTAGACGCCACGGTGTCATGGCGCTCGATGCTGTTGATGCAGCCGATCTTCCATTCATTGGAGATCCAGCGGCCGACCTTGCTCCTGCGCCGCGACCCGAACGGAACCATCTGGGTCGCCGGGCTTCGCCTCGACGGGGGCGGCGGAGACGAGGGTTTTGGAGACTCTCTGCTCAAGCACCGCCAGATCATCATTCTCGGCGCTACGCTTCTCTGGCAGGACGAGAAGCTTGGCGCACCGGAGCTGAAGCTAACCAATGTGGCGCTGCGCCTCGACAGCCGCGGACATCGCCATCGTTTCGGTCTGCGCGCGGTGCCGCCCCCCGAACTTGCCGCGCCGCTGGACGTGCGCGGCGATCTTCGCGGCGATCGCCTCTCGGAGCTCGCGAGATGGGACGGCAAACTGTACGCTGAGCTGGCCTATACCGACCTTGCGCGCTGGCGTCAGTGGCTGCCTCTCGCGGCATTGCCCTCGCACGGGGCGGGAGCCATTCGTGCGTGGCTGGACGTAGCGAACGGAGCCGTGGAGCAGGCGACCGGGGACGTTCGACTTGCGGGCGTGCGCACGCGCCTGGGGGACAATTTGCCGGAGCTCGCGCTCGAGCGTGTCAATGGCCGGCTGGGCTGGAAGCGTTCCGCGAACAGATTTGAGGTCGCCGCGCGCGAGCTCGTCTTCACCATCCCGGGTGCCACTGAGGCGCAGCCTCTCGACCTTCTCCTGAAGCGCGTCGCGCCCGGACCGAAGGAGCCGGGGCGCCTGGAGGTCCGCGTGAACGCCGTCGACCTCGGGCTCCTTGCCAACGTCGCCGATCGCCTTCCCTTTGATGAAGAGATTCGGCGCGAGCTGGTGTCTTTCGATCCGCAGGGACGCGTGAAGGACTTCGAGTGCACGGTGACCGGCCCCTTCGACCAGCCGACCAGCTTTCGGGTCAAGGGGCGCTTCGAGGGACTGGGAGTGCGACCGGCGCCGCGCTGGCCGGGTTTCGCCGGCCTCGATGGAAGCTTGGAGGCGACGGAGAAAGGCGGTGTGGTCACGCTCAAGTCCCGCGACCTGTTGCTCGATGCACCGACGGTCTTGCATGTCCCGGTCGCCTTCGAGACCGTTGATGCGCAGGCGGTGTGGGCCATCGCGAAGGGTCGTCTGGACCTGAAGGTGTCGAATCTCGCCTTCGCGAACCGCGACATAGCGGGGAGCTTCAAAGGCAGTTACGAGCGCAATCCAGGATCCACCGGCGGCGTAATCGACGCTACCGGCGAACTGTCCCGCCTCGATCCGCAGGTCATTGGGCGATATCTCCCCCTCATCATCGGCGGCGATACCCGCCGTTGGCTGGATCAGGCTTTCCTGGGAGGGCTCATCGCCGATGCGAAATTCAAGCTGAAGGGAGACCTGGCGGGTTTCCCATGGCCGGACGGCAAGAGCGGCCAGTTTTCGGTTCAGGCCAAGCTCGAGGACGTGGATCTCCAGTTCGCCGACAGCTGGCCGCCGCTCGACAAGATCAAGGGCACCCTTTCGTTCAGGGGGGAAAGCATGGAAGTCACCGCGAACGCGGCCAACATCGCCGGCGTTCCGCTGATGAAGGTGCGCGGCGTGATCAAGGATCTGTTCCATGGCAACGAGCGCCTCGACATTGCCGGACAAGGTGCCGGCACCACCACCCAATTCCTCGACTTCATCGACTCGAGCCCGGTTGGCGAATTGATCGGGCATTTCAACCGCGACATGCGTGCGACCGGTTCCGGCAAGCTCGAGATCAAGCTCGACGTCCCTCTGCGGGCGAGCCACGATACCCGGGTGGTGGGGACGTATCAGTTCATCGACAATCGTCTGCTCTTTTCCGGCGATGTCCCGCCCCTCGATCAGGTCAACGCGAAACTCGACTTCACCGAGACCGGCATTACGATGCAAAACGGCACGGCGACCGCCGTGGGCGGCCCCGCGACCGTGAACATCGGGACCCAGGGCGGCACCGTCACCATCAACACGAGCGGGCGGGCCGACGTGGATGCCTTCCGCCGTCAGACCACAAGCTATTTCTGGCTTCCGTACTTCCGAGGCGGTGCCGCCTGGCGCGGATCCATCACCCTGCGCAAGGGACTGACGGACTACGTGTTCGAGTCTGACCTGCAGGGCATCGGCTCCACCTTGCCAGCCCCCCTGGCGAAGGTTCCCGCGGACGTCGTCCCCGCGCGCTTCGAGCGGCGCGCGATCGGGCCGGACGACGACCGGATGGAGATCACCTTCGGCAAGGAAGTGAACGCTGTGGTTGAACGCCGCCGCAGCGACGGGGTTCTCGTTCCTGTGCGCGGTGTGATCGCCCTCGGCGTTCCGGCAGCGTTGCCGGACAGCGGACTTGCCATCGTTGGAACGGCAAGAGAGCTGAACATGAATCGCTGGTTCGCTGTGATTGAAGAGGCGCCTGCGGGCAGCGGCGTGCTGCCGCTGTCGCAGCTGGACGTCAACGTGGGCGCCCTTCAGCTGCTGCGCAGGCCGTTCACAGACATGCGGGTGAAGGCGGCACTGAAAAACGGTCTGTGGCAGGGAAGCCTCGCCGGCCCGGATGTGGCTGGGGATTTCTCTTACGCATTGAAGGACAACGGCAAGCTCAAGGCCCGCCTCACCCGGCTCACGCTGCCGGACACTGACGACACCGACAAGCGCCCCGCTGCGGCCGCCAGCCCTGGCGATCGGAAGGAGAGGCCCCCCGACCTGGACGTCGTCGCGGATGCCTTTCGCCTGGGAGAACGAGAGTTCGGCCGACTCGACGTCAAAGCCGACCTCGAAGGCCAGGACTGGCGCATCGACAAACTCCAGCTCGAGAATCCGGACGCGACCCTCAATATGGCGGGACGATGGCGTTCGTGGCTTGCACAGCCGCGGACCGACGTGACGGTCGAGCTCGACGTGGTCGACGCCGGGAAATTCCTCAAGCGACTGGGCTATCCCGAAGGCATCAAGGGCGGCAAGTCCAGGGTGGCCGGGAAGCTCGCGTGGAACGGCAAAGTCCAGGACCTCGACCTGGCCACCCTGTCGGGCGACCTCACGCTGGAAGCGCAAAAGGGCCAGTTCGTCAAGCTCGAGCCGGGTATCGCCAAGCTCCTCGGCGTCATCAGCCTGCAATCGCTGCCACGGCGGATCAGTCTCGATTTCGGTGATATCTTCAGCAGTGGTCTCGCGTTCGACAGCATCGCCGCGACCGTGAAGATCACGGAGGGAATCGCCGCCACCGATGATTTCTTGATCCGGAGTCCGTCGGCGAGCATCGGCATGACAGGGGACGTCAATCTGGCGGCAGAAACGCAGGATCTGCGCGTGCGCGTGGTGCCCTTTCTCGGCGAGGGCGTAGCCCTTGGCGCCACCGCGCTTGGGGGCCCCATCGCCGGCGTTGCAGCGCTCGCCCTGCAGAAGCTATTGCGCGATCCGATCGGGCAGATGATGGCCTTCGAATACGCCGTGACCGGAACCTGGTCCGATCCGCAGGTGTCGAAGGTCGACAGGCTCCGGGGCCAGCAGCAAACTCCTCCCGGGTAACACGCCGATTCCACACATGAATATCACTACTGCTGCCCACGATCTGGACCGCACCGCTATCCCCGCGGAGAACGCACCGTCCGCATTTCGCGTCGCTGCCGTGCAGATGGCCTCCGGGCCCAACGTGGAGGGCAACCTGCGCGAGGCAACCCGGTTGATCGAGATCGCGGTCGAAAAGGGGGCGCGTCTGGTCGCCCTGCCCGAGTACTTCCCGATCATGGGCATGAAGGATACCGACAAGGTCGGCCTGCGCGAGGTCGAGGGGCGGGGTCAAATGCAGGATTTCCTGGCGGCCACCGCGCGGAAGTTCGGCATCTGGATCGTCGGCGGCACGGTGCCGCTCGAATCGAGCCGTCCCGACAAGGTGCGCAACAGCTCCCTTGTCTTCGACGACAAGGGTGCGATTGTCGCGCGTTACGACAAGATCCATCTCTTCGGCTTCCGGATGGGCACGGAGGACTATTCCGAGGAGCGCACGATCGAGCCGGGCGACCGCGTCGTGGCATTCGACAGTCCCTTCGGCCGAATCGGACTCTCTGTCTGCTACGACTTGCGCTTTCCCGAACTGTATCGGGCCATGGGCCGCGTCGACCTCATCTGCGTTCCTTCGGCCTTTACCGAGACGACCGGCAAGGCGCACTGGGAGACTTTGATCCGCGCTCGTGCCATCGAGAACCTCGCGTATGTCGTTGCCCCGGCCCAGGGCGGCTATCATGTGAATGGGCGCGAGACTCACGGCAATTCCATGATCGTCGATCCGTGGGGCGTCGTTGTCGACCGGCTGCACCGCGGCTCCGGCGTCGTGGTCGCGAACGTGAATCAGGCGTATCAGACCAGCTTGCGGGCGAGTCTGCCCGCCCTGGATCACCGCACCCTGTAGCATAATTCCCGCCGGCCGTAGTCCGATCCGCGCGGCCGCCGCTTGCGCCGAAATCAGAGGAACCATCGTGCATACCGAAACCCGTCCGACCCACCCGCTCAACTCGTTGCAGACCGCTGCGAATCAGTTGCTCGCGCCGTACGCCCTCGACAGCGCCGATCTGGAGCGCACGTTCGGTCACATCCTCGCGCATCGGGTCGACTACGCGGACCTGTATTTCCAGTACAGCCGCTCCGAGGGCTGGAGCCTGGAAGAAGGCATCGTGAAATCCGGCTCGTTCAACATCGACCAGGGCGTGGGCGTGCGCGTCGTCAGTGGCGAGAAGACCGCCTTCGCCTACTCCGACGACATCAGCGCAGCAGCCCTGAAGTCCTCTGCGGAAGCTACCCGTGCGATCGCACGCCAGGGCGGCGAGGGACGCGTGCAAGTCATCAAGCGCACCGCGGCGCCGGCGCTTTATCTGCCGCACGATCCGCTGGCGAGCCTGACCGATGCCGAGAAGGTTGCGCTCCTCGAACGCGTGGAGCGCATGTGCCGCGCCCTTGATCCGCGCGTGACAC
>JBEVOI010000186.1:0-3605 GCA_040507665.1 Burkholderiales bacterium | reverse complement strand
CATGTGGCCCGTCTACGGACTCGCGGAAGCGACCGTCGCGGTGAGTTTTCCGCCTCCCGGCAGCGGTATCGATGTCGTGGCGGTGGATCGCGAATCGCTGAAGATCGGCTCCCCGGCACGCATCACGAGTGGGGATGATCCGAAAGCCACGCGGCTCGTGAAGGTGGGCCGCGCCGTGAAGCATATGGAGCTGCGGATCCGCGACGACCATGAGGCGGTGATCGCGGACGGACTTGTCGGTCACATCCAGATCCGCGGCGACAACGTCACCATCGGCTACTACGAGGGCACCAGCGGTGACGGCGTCGAGTTCACCGAGGACGGCTGGCTCGACACCGGGGACGTGGGCTTCATGCACGAAGGCGAGCTGGTGATCACCGGCCGCGCCAAGGACATCATCTTCTCGGGTGGACAGAACCACTTTCCGCAGGACCTCGAAGCGTTGCTCGAATCGATGCCCGAGGTGGGGCTCGGCAAGGCGGCGGTATGCGGCGTGCGGCCTGCCACAGCGACCGCGGACGAGGTCATCGTCTTCGTCCTGCACCGCCGTTCACTGGAGGAATTCGTGCCGATCGCGCGCACCGTGCGCACGCGCATAGCCGAAGGCGCGGGACTCGCGCTCTCGACCGTGGTGCCGGTAGCGCAGATTCCCAAGACCACGAGCGGCAAGCTGCAGCGCTTCCTGCTGCGCGATCGCTATTTGGCCGGCGAGTTCGATGCAGCGATCGCGGGGCTGACCGCGCTCGCGCCCGCTCCGACCGACGCCGAGCAGCACCCCGCAGGCGCGATCGAACGGCAACTCCTGGAGATCGCGCAGAAGCTGATCCCCGGGCGCGAGATCGGGGTGAACGACAACATCTTCGAGTTGGGCACCAGCTCGCTCGTGCTCGCCCAGATCCACGAGCAGATCGAGCAGACCTGGCCGGACCAGCTTGCCATCACCGACTTCTTCGACTATCCCACGATCGGAAAACTCGCAGCCTACCTGGAGTCGAAGCTGCAGCAGTCGGTGTCGGTTTAGTTCAGCCGTACAGCGGCTTCTTGTACTTCCACTTGTTGTAGACCCATAGCCAGTCCTCGGGGTGCTCGAGCACCATCGCCTCGACCGCGCGCACGTAACGCTCCACCACCGGATGGCCTTCGGGGTCGAAGGGTGGGCGCGCGAGCTCCGTGACCCACGCCTCGTAGCGGCCGCGCGCAATGCGGCGGATGCCGACGAAAAACGCCGGCGCGCGAGTCATGCGCGCGATCTTGTCGGGGCCGGTGAAGAACGCGGTGTCACGGCCGAGAAACTTCGCCCAGTATTTCTCTTCCTCCCGGAGCGGTGTCTGGTCCGCGTTCATGACGAACCCCACCGTCTGACCTCTGCGCTTGATGATCTCGCCGATGAAGCTCTCGGGCGCTATCAGATTGCCGCCGAAGCGCTCGCGTGCGTGCAACATCAGGGCCTCGAACAAGTCGTTCTCGAGCGGCTTGTAGACCACGTCCAGGGGAAAGGGCACACGCAGGCATGCGCCGAGCAGGAGCCACTCCCAGTTGCAGTGGTGCGCCGCCAGTATCAGCATCGGCTGCTTGTGCCCAGCGTACTCGAGGATCGGCTCGAGGTTCCTGATCTCGACCCGGCGCAGGATCTCGTCGTCGCTCATGCTGATGCCCTTCAGCATCTCGATCAGCACGTCGGAGAAGTTGCGGAAGTTCTGCTTCGCGAGCGCGACGATCTCCCGTTCCGATTTCCCGGGGAAGCACTGGCGCAAGTTGTCGAAGAGGATGTGCTGGCGGTGGCCGAGCATGTGATACGTGACTAAGTACACGAGCGGCGAGAACAGATACAGCAGCCGCAGCGGCAGACGCGAAAGAAGCTTGAGCAGGAACAAGCGGAATCTCGATCGAGGTGGTCGTTGTGAGGGCGCCAAGCGCGCAGCGGCGGCCATTATAATCGACGGAGCCCCCTCCCCCGCCCCATGACCAGCGTCTCTCCATCGCTCTCCCCACCCGAAGCCTGTGTCCACCTCTGGCTCCTGTCCCTCGATCCGGGCGCGGAGGTCGTCGCGGCGATCTCCACCTGCCTGAGCCACGAGGAACGCACACGAGCTACGCGGTTTCGCCATCCGGACGACAGTCGCCGGTATTCGGTGGCGCGCGGCGCGTTGCGCTGGCTTGTCACACGCTATCTGGATGTGGATCCTGGCTCCATTCGTTTCGACGAGGGCCCCCATGGGAAACCGGGTCTCGCGCAGGTTCCGGCTGGCGTGGACCTCCAGTTCAATCTTTCTCACAGCGGCGATGTTGCGCTCGCGGCGTTCGGCGTTGGCCGGCCGCTGGGCGTGGATATCGAACGCATGCAGCGCGCGATCGATCCAGAGGCGCTGATCGCCCGCTTCGGCTCGCCCGGCGAGCGCGCGATGCTGCAAGCGCTGCGCCCTGACGAGCGGCAGCGCCGCTTCCTCCAACTGTGGACGTGCAAGGAGGCGTGGCTGAAGGCAACTGGTCTCGGGATCGCAGCCGGCCTCGAAAGGGTCGATGTCGATCTGTCCACCGGTGCGCCGCACCTCGTCGGAGCGCCGGAAGGATGGGGCGGTGTGCACGATTGGTCCCTCTCGCTGCTGGAACCCACGGATAGCCTCATCGCGGCCGTGGCGCTGCACGATCCCGCGCACAGACTGGGGAACGTGAGCGGACGCGAAACGCTATCCATTGCGTCGGGCTCGACCGGCGAGCGCATCGAGATTGCGCTCTTGCCGCGTGGGACCACGTAGCCGCCTCGGCTATAATCGCGCCCTTGTCGCGCACGGGGAGCCACCGTTGAATCTGATCGTGCAGGGACTCGAAGTCCACACCCGCGACCTCAAGGAGATCGCCAAGCTCACCGGCGCGGCACGCATCGAGCGTGTTGCCGACGAGGCGTTCCGGCTGCGCGATGCGAAGCCCGCCGACGGCGTCCCGGCTTACTGTCAGGCGGCGCGGCTCGACCACGCTTTCGTGCCCGAGTCGGCACGGCTCACGGACTTCGGACTGGTGGTGATGGACATGGACTCCACGCTCATCACCATCGAATGCATCGACGAGATCGCCGATCTCATGGGAATCAAGCCGCAGGTCGCCGCGGTTACCGCTGCCACGATGCGCGGCGAGTTGGACTTCATCGAGAGCATTACGCGGCGCGTCGCCCTGTTCGCGGGCCTCCCCGAGGATCTGCTTGCGCGCGTCTACGCGGAGCGTCTCAAGCTTTCACCCGGCGCGGAGCGCTTGCTGGAAACGCTGCGACGCAACGGTATCCATACGTTTCTCGTGTCCGGGGGCTTCACCTTCTTCACCGACCGATTGCATTCACGGCTTGCGCTCGACGGTGCGCACGCAAACGTTCTCGAGATCGAGGATGGGAAGATCACCGGCAGAATTCTGGGCGAGATCGTCGACGCGGAGGGCAAGGCCCGAGCCTTGCGCGAGGCGCGCGACCGCCTCGGTCTGAAGCGCGAACAGGTGCTCGCGATTGGCGATGGCGCGAACGACCTCAAGATGATGGCGGAAGCCGGTGCCAGCGTCGCGTTTCGCGCGAAGCCGGTGGTGAAGGCACAGGCGAGCTGTGCGCTGGACTTCGTGGGGCT
>JBEVOI010000181.1:0-9973 GCA_040507665.1 Burkholderiales bacterium | reverse complement strand
CTGAGGCGCCGCATTACCGTCCGCCAAACGGGAAATAAGCGCTGTCCTTCAGGTCTCGCCGAAGGTCCGGAGAACCCTGGTAGTCACGGTGATCTGGAACGAAGCGATGTCAGGTTGATCACGCTTCGTTGTCGAGGAAGCTGCGCAGTCGCTCGGAACGGGATGGGTGGCGCAGCTTCCGTAGCGCCTTGGCTTCGATCTGCCGGATTCGCTCGCGCGTCACGTCGAACTGCTTGCCGACCTCTTCGAGGGTGTGATCGGTGTTCATCTCGATGCCGAATCGCATGCGCAGGACCTTCGCCTCACGCGGCGTCAAGGTATCGAGAACGTCTTTGGTCACGTCCCGCAAGCTCGCGTACACAGCGGCGTCGGACGGTGCCATGGTCGAAGAGTCCTCGATGAAGTCGCCCAGGTGGGAGTCATCGTCGTCGCCGATCGGCGTCTCCATGGAGATCGGCTCCTTGGAGATCTTGAGGATCTTGCGGATTTTCTCCTCGGGCATCTCCATCTTCTGCGCGAGCAGCGCGGGGTCGGGCTCCTGACCCGTCTCCTGCAGAATCTGGCGCGAGATGCGGTTCATCTTGTTGATGGTCTCGATCATGTGCACCGGGATGCGGATCGTGCGCGCCTGGTCCGCGATGGAGCGCGTGATCGCCTGCCGGATCCACCACGTGGCATAGGTCGAGAATTTGTATCCCCGGCGGTATTCGAACTTGTCCACCGCCTTCATCAGGCCGATGTTGCCTTCCTGGATGAGATCCAGAAACTGCAGTCCCCGGTTGGTGTACTTCTTGGCGATCGAAATTACGAGGCGAAGATTCGCCTCCGTCATCTCGCGCTTCGCGCGGCGAGCCTTCGCCTCGCCCGTTGACATCTGGCGATTGATCTCCTTCAGGTCCCGCAGAGGGATCATCACGCGCTTCTGCACGCCGAGCAGGCGCTGCTGAAGCTCCATGATCGCCGGGGCAAAGCGTGACAGCGTGTCGCTGTAGGCTTTCCGCCCGGCCACCTCCCGGAGCACCCAGTTGAGATCCTCCTCGCTGCCGGGAAAGTGCTTGATGAAATGCGCCCGCGGCATGCCGGCCTTGTTCACGCAGAGTTCCATGATCTCGCGTTCGTAGGTGCGGACCTCGTCAACCAGCCTGCGCAGACCGTCGCAGAGGGCCTCCACCTGGCGCGCCGAGAATCGGATTCCCATCAGTTCGGCTGAAATCTGGTCCTGGATCTTCTGGTAACCCTTGCTCTTCGAGCCCTGCTTCGCGAGGGTCTTCACCATCCTGGTGTAGAGGCCGCGAATCGCGTCGAACCGCTCAAGGGCCTGGGACTTGAGCTGAAGCAGGCTCGCGCTCGCCGCCGCCGCCCCATCGTCGTCGTCTTCCTCGGCCGCCTCGAGCTCCGCCTCCATGGCTTCTTCGGGGACTTCGTCGGGAATCTCCTGCGCGTTGGGATCAAGCAGGCCATCGACCAATTCGTCGACCCGCATTTCGTCCTTCTCGATCCTGTCGGCGAACTCGAGAATGTCCTTGATCGTGGTGGGGCAGGCGGAGATCGCCTGGATCATGTGCTTCAGACCGTCCTCGATCCGCTTCGCGATCTCGATTTCGCCCTCGCGTGTCAGCAGCTCTACGGAGCCCATCTCGCGCATGTACATGCGCACCGGGTCGGTGGTACGCCCGAACTCGGCGTCCACGGTCGAGAGTGCAGCCTCCGCCTCCTCGGCCACGTCCTCATCGGCAACCGTCGGCGTTGCATCGGACATGAGCAACGACTCGACATCCGGGGCCTCGTCGTAGACCTGGATCCCCATGTCGTTGATCATGCTGATAATGTTCTCTATCTGCTCGGCGTCCAGCATGTCGTCGGGCAGATGATCGTTGATCTCGGCGTAGGTGAGGTAACCTCGCTCCTTGCCGAGTACGATCAGGTTCTTCAGGCGCATCCGGCGCGCCTCCGCATCATCGGGAAGCTGAACCTCATGCTTCAAGAGATCCCGATCCTTGTCCTTTTCCTTGGCCATGTCTGGTCGTCCGAAGGTGCCTGAAAAAAAGCCTAAGAGTTTATCACGACTTGCGATACACCCGTTAGAGCGGTGACGCCTGCGCTACGTTCTGTCAGGAGCCGCTGGAGTTCACTTCGATCCTCTGCACTCAGGGCCGCCAAGGGTTTCCCGCCAAGTTCAAGAAGGCGCGCGCTCCGGCGCTGCTCCCTGATTTGCCTCACTACCCCATCCAGTTCGGCCTCTGCGTCGAACCCGTCACCCAGCTCGAGAATCTCGGCGGAAGCCTCCTGTATTGCTTCCGAATATGGAGAACCACGGAAGTGGTCGCTTACAACGGCAAGCAAAACCTTGTCGCCAAGGTGTGGATTGACGGCGAGGAAATCAAGCAGGGCGGTGTTTGCCCCAGCGTCGACATCGGCACCCTCCACGACGGCTCGATCCACCCGTGGGGCCAACCCTGGAGCGAACAGCAGGCAGCGCAGAAGCCGCCTTTGGAGGGCAAGCGGCGCAGTCCGACGGATCTGCCCCAAAGGCTGCGGCCGCCGCTCCGAAGCGCGAATCTCGAGCAGAAAGTCCACCTCATCCTGGCGTAGACCAGCGAGCTCGGCCAATCGTTTACGCAAGATCAGGCCGAGCGCCGGGGCCGTAATCTGCTTGATGAGCGGCTTTGCCGCCCGCAGCACCCGCGCCCTCCCCTCATCCGTGCGAAGATCGCCCTGGTGCGTGAGCTCGCGCAGCAGGAAGGCGGATAGGGGCATCGCCGCCCTCGTCAGATCCTCGAAGCCCTCCCGGCCCGCCTTGCGCACATAGCTGTCCGGGTCTTCCCCATCCGGCAGGAACAGGAACGCGACCTCCTTGCCGTCGGTGAGCTGTCCAAGGCAGTTCTCCAGGGCGCGCCACGCGGCTTTCCGTCCAGCCTCGTCGCCGTCGAAGCAGAAGATGATGCGGTCTGCCTGCTTGAGCAGCTTGTGCACTTGGAACGGGGTGGTAGCGGTGCCAAGGGTCGCAACCACATCGTTCACTCCGAGTTGGGCGAGCGCGACCACGTCCATGTAGCCCTCGACCACGAGTACGCGACTCGAGGCACGGATCGCTGCCCGCGCTTGGTATAGTCCGTAGAGCTCGCGCCCCTTTTCGAACACCGGTGTTTCCGGAGAGTTCAGGTATTTCGGCTCGCCCTGGCCCAGTACACGCCCACCGAAACCTACGATGTCACCCCGGGAACTGATGATCGGGAACATGATGCGATCCCGGAAGCGGTCATACCGCTTGCCGTCCTCTCCTTCGATCACGAGGCCGGCATCCACAAGGACCGTTGCCCGGTAGTCCGGGAACACGGATGCAATGCCTTGCCAGCCCGGGGGAGCGAAGCCCAGTCCAAAGCAAGCGGCGATTTCGCCGCTCAAGCCGCGTCCCTTCAGATAAGCGATTGCTGCCTCGGACCGCTTGAGCTCCCCCTTGTAGAAAAGGGCGGCGCGATGCAGCGCCTCGGTAATCTCGAGGGTAACGCCCGACGTCTGTGCGGGAGCGTCCCGCCGCACGTCAGGAACCGTCATCCCCACCTTGCCCGCCAGATCCGTGATCGCCTCGATGAATCCGAGCCCGGCGTACTCCATCGCGAAACCGATGGCATTGCCATGGGCCCCGCAGCCGAAACAGTGGTAGAACTGCTTCGACGGACTAACAGTGAACGACGGGGTCTTCTCGCTGTGAAACGGGCAGCAGGCCACGAGGTTGGAGCCGGCCCGCTTGAGGGGTAGATAGGCTTCAACCACGTCGACGATGTCGAGGCGGTTCAGCAGATCCTGGATAAAGGCTTGCGGAATCATGTCGCCCCGTCGACGCAGATCAACTCCATTATAGGACACCTATTCAGTGCACCCTGGTAAGTCGACAGGAGGCGGCGCACCGGGCAAAGGTGAAGCCGGAAGAATCCCCCTGCACCGGCGCCGCTGCGGACCACACCGTGCAGCGACCGATGATCGATTGTTAGGCGAGCCTCGCCTTGACGATTGCGGAGACCTTGGACAGGTCCACCCGCCCGGCTAGCCGTGCCTTCAGCAGCGCCATCACCTTCCCCATTTCCTGCGGACCCTGGGCGCCGGACGCCGCAATCGCGTCGCTGACAGCCTGTGCCAACTCGGCGTCGGAGAGGGCAGCAGGAAGATAGCCCTGGAGCAGGGTCACCTCGAACTGCTCATTGCGGGCCAAGTCTTCACGGCCGCCAGCCTGGAACTGCGCAATCGAGTCGCGGCGCTGCTTCACCATCTTGTCGATGGTCGCGAGCACGTCAGCGTCGGACAGGTCACGGCGCTCGTCCACCTCCCGCTGCTTGATTGCGGCGAGCAGAAGGCGGATCGCGGAAAGGCGCTGGGAGTCCCTTGCGCGCATGGCCGCCTTCATGTCTTCGGTGATGCGGGCCTTCAAGGACATGGAGATACCCGATAATGAAAACGGGCTCGACCGGCGCGATGCCGCGAGCCCGTTCCGGAAGCCGGAGAAATCAGTACAGGCGCTGGGGAAGCATCTGGCTCCGAAGGCGCTTGTAGTGGCGCTTGACCGCCGCAGCGAGCTTGCGCTTGCGCTCAGCGGTGGGCTTCTCGTAGAACTCGCGCGCGCGCAGCTCAGTCAGCAGCCCCGTCTTCTCGACGGTGCGCTTGAACCGGCGCAGGGCGACCTCAAACGGTTCGTTTTCCTTGACTCTTACAGTCGGCATTGGGGGATCCAGTGAATCGATCGCGGAAAGCCCAGTATGATAACAGCGCACGGAGTACTTTTGAACTCTCCCCGAGTGCCAGTCGATGTCATTGACCGCACAGCCCTCTCTCCCTAGACCTGATCTCCACGTTCCAGCCCGTGGCCTGGCCCGTCAGGGGATGATCGTGCTCGGCATTGAAACTTCCTGCGATGAAACGGGGGTAGCGCTCTACCACTCGGAGCGTGGACTGCTCGCCCACACTCTCTTCTCGCAGGTCAGGCTTCACGCGGAGTATGGCGGGGTTGTCCCCGAGCTCGCCTCCCGGGACCATGTGCGGCGGCTGCTTCCCCTTGTTCGGGATCTCCTGGGCCGCGCGGACTTGTCGCTCTCCCAGCTCGACGCGATCGCCTATACCCAGGGGCCGGGGCTCGCAGGCGCGCTGCTGGTGGGTGCAGGCACCGCTTCCGCCCTGGCCTACGCGCTGCGGGTTCCCGCCCTCCCCGTGCACCATCTCGAAGGACACCTGCTGTCGCCACTCCTCAGCGATCCCGCGCCGACGTTTCCGTTCGTGTGCCTCCTCGTTTCCGGCGGCCACACGCAGTTGATGGAAGTCGGCGGGGTCGGCCGCTACCGGCTGCTCGGGGAGACGCTGGACGACGCTGCGGGGGAGGCATTCGACAAGACCGCGCAGCTTCTGAACCTCGGATATCCGGGCGGGCCGGCGCTCGCCCGCGTCGCGGTTCATGGACGCCCGGACCGGTTCCCCTTGCCGCGGCCCATGATCGCAAGCGCTGACCTCGACTTCAGCTTCAGCGGATTGAAAACAGCGGTGCTTACCCTTATACGCCGCTTGGAGCTGGACGACGCCGCCCGCGCAGATGTCGCGGCGAGCTTCCAGGCGGCGATCGTGGACGTACTGGCCGCAAAGTCGCGTGCTGCGCTCGACTGGACCGGCCTAAGGCAACTCGTCGTAGCCGGTGGCGTCGGCGCCAATCAGGCGCTGCGGTCGCGGCTCGCATCTCTGAGCGCGGAATACGGCGCGCGGGTGTTCTATCCGCCGCTCGAATTCTGCACCGACAACGGCGCCATGATCGCGCTCGCTGGCTCGCTTCGCCTCGCCGGAGACGCCAATGCAGATTATGGCTTTTCGGTTCGTCCCCGGTGGAATCTGGAGAGTCTTGCGCCAGCCGCCAGAGCGGCTTCTGCTACATAGCCGTCTCTTCCGCCCCTGTGAGCAGCTTCCGGATGTTGCTGCGATGGCGCCACACCAGCAGCGCTGTCATCACCGCGATCACGGCGGTGAAAGATCCCCAACCGAGGAAGTACCAGGCAGAGAACGGTGCCGCGATCGAAGCAGCCAGGGCGCCGAGGGAAGAGATGCGGGTGGCGGCGAAGACAGCGACCCATGCCGCAAGCGCGGTCAGACCGACCGGCAGGCTGAGGGAGAACAGGATGCCAGCTGCAGTGGCCACGCCCTTGCCGCCTTGGAAGCGGAAGAAGACCGGGTAGAGGTGCCCAAGGAAAACCGCGAGGCCGGCGAGCGGCACCGTATTCTCACCCACACCGAGCGCTGGTCCGAAGCGTTTCGCGACCCATACTGCGAACACTCCCTTGAGCAGATCGCCGGCAAGCGTGAGGGCTGCGGCGGCTTTCCGGCCCGAGCGCAGCACGTTGGTCGCGCCGGGATTTCGGGAGCCATAGCTGCGCGGATCGGGCAGCGCGAACACCCTGCTCACGATCACCGCGAAGGAAATCGAGCCAATCAAATAGGCGAGCACGAGCGTGGCCAGGCTTGCCAAGGCAGACACCCTCTCCGCGAGACACGCTAACGGGCACGGCGCTGGGAGGCCGGTCCGTGCTTGATTACAATCGCGACTTCATTTTACGGCACGGCGCCATGGACATCATCTTCATCCAGGACTTCCGGGTGGAAACCCTTATCGGCATCTACGAGTGGGAACGCCGCGTGCCGCAGACCATCCAGCTTGACATCGAGATCGGCAACCCGGGCAGCCGCGCCGCGAGTACGGACGCTATCGAGGACACGATCGATTACGGTGCGGTCGTGAACCGCATCGAGGAAACGCTCCACCAGCAGCACTTCCTGCTGCTCGAGCGCCTCGCAGAGCACATCGCGAATATCATCCTCGGCGAGTTCGGAGCGCCGTGGGTCAAGGTCAGCGTCGCGAAGCTGCAGCTGCTGCGCGGCGTGAAGCGGCTCGGCGTGACGATAGAAAGAGGCGTGAAAGAGCGAGCGATTGATCCCGGCCCTCTTCTCTGAAGACGGCGAGACGGTAACCCTTCATTCGCGCCGTCGCTCCTTCATCGCCTCAACCGCGGGGATGATGCTTCGCGTGCAGCTGCTTCAGACGCTCGCGCGCGACATGCGTGTAAATCTGCGTCGTAGAAATGTCTGCATGCCCGAGTAACAGTTGCACCACCCGCAGGTCCGCCCCGTGATTGAGCAGATGTGTGGCGAAAGCATGACGCAAGGTGTGGGGCGAGATCGAAGAGGTAATCCCGGCTTGCCGAGCGTAGCGCTTGATGACGTACCAAAACGCCTGGCGCGTCATGCCCTCGCCGCGGCCCGTGACGAACAGGTCTTTGCTGCCGCGCCCATCGAGCAGCACCGGCCGCGCCTCTCCGACATAACTGTTGATCCAGGCGAGGGCCTCCTCTCCCAACGGCACCAGCCGTTCCTTGGACCCTTTTCCCATGACACGCACAACGCCCATATCCTGGCTAACCTGGGAGAGCTTCAAGCCCACGAGCTCGGAGACCCGCAAGCCACTCGCGTACAGCGTTTCGAGCATTGCCCGGTCGCGCAGGCCCAGCGGCTTATCCGCGTCCGGCGTCGCCAGCAGCAGTTCAACATCGGCTTCTGTGAGGCTCTTCGGGAGATTACGCGGCAACTTGGGCGCTTCGATGTGAAGCGTGGGGTCCGCCCGTATCGACCCTCGTCGCAGCAGGTACCCGTAGAAGCGCTTAAGACTCGACAACAACCGGCTCGTAGTACGCGGTTTCGCGCGTTGGGCAAACCGGAAGGCGAGGTACTCCAGAAGGTCACTGCGCTCGGCGTCGGGCAGCGCCCGCCCGACGCGCCTGCCAAGCCACTCATCGAACTGGCGTAGATCGCGACGGTAGCTCTCGAGGGTGTTGCGTGCGAGCCCGTCCTCCAGCCACAGCGAATCACAGAACAGGTCGAGCAGTTCGTCGTTAGTTGCGCTCATGGGCAAGCAGCCAGCGCTTGACCTCAAGGGCGAAGCCACCCTTCGCGTTCATGAATCCACCGAGCCCGCCGCGCGCAACGACGCGATGGCAGGGAATTACGAGCGGCACCCGATTGGCGCCGCATGCGCTGCCGACGGCGCGGGGACCTGACCCGAGCTGCGTCGCGACTTCAGTGTAGGTGAGTGTCGCGCCGCAGGGAATCCGGGAGATCGTCGCCCACGCACGCTTCTGGAAGGCAGTGCCGCCGGTTGCAATCGGAAGGTCGAAGCGAAAGCGGGGATCGACGACATACGCTCGTAGCTGGCGACAGACCTCGGCTGTGAAGAGATCCACAGCTTCCAGCAGCCCGGTGTCCTTCGGCAGGTAGTCAATCCCGGTCACGAAATCGCTCTCGGTGCGTACGCCGAGAACGGCGAACGGCATCGCCAACCTGGCCTGATGGCGTTCCCCCGCCGAATTCATGGTCTCGCCGTCGCCACGAAACGTCGCCTTGGACAACTCCAACCGAGTGAGTCCAGCGTCATTTTGCGAAGATGCGGCTCGGGTCCCCGTTTCGCCATGGCAGCTCAAGGCAGTCGTATAGCAAGACGATGCATCAAGAAATTCTAGCGCTACCAAGGGAAAGAAGCCGCACCCGTGAAACGGCGCCAGTCACCACCCTGGCTTGGGAGCCGGCCGCATTCTGAGCAAACAAAAGGGCGGCCGCGGCCGCCCTTTCAGAGCCTTGGCGCGGACATTATTCGGTGGCGGGCGCTCCCTTCGTACCGGCGATCTTCTCTCGAATGCGTGCGGACTTGCCCGATCGGCTCCGCAGGTAGTAGAGCTTTGCGCGCCGCACGTCGCCGCGGCGCTTCACCTCGACGCTCGCGATCAGCGGCGAGTAAGTCTGGAAAGTACGCTCCACCCCTTCACCGGAAGAAATCTTGCGCACCGTGAACGAGGAGTTCAATCCTCGGTTTCGCCTGGCGATGACCACGCCCTCGTAGGCCTGGACGCGCTTCCGGTCGCCTTCCACGACGTTCACATTGACGACGACCGTATCGCCCGGCGCGAAGTCCGGAATCGACTTGGCGAGACGCGAGACTTCTTCCTGCTCAAGCTGTTTGATGAGATCCATGATGTGCTACTCCTGCCTCCGCGTATTCCGTCAAGAACTCTGTCAGGAGCGCTTGCTCGTCGGCGCTCATTCCCCTTCTTGCCAACAGCTCCGGCCGCCGCAGATAAGTTCGACCGAGGGACTGCTTGAGCCTCCAGCGCCGGATTTCCGCGTGGTGGCCCGACATCAGGACGGGCGGTACCGCCGATCCGTTGTACACCTCGGGCCGAGTGTAGTGCGGGCAGTCCAATAACCCGTTCGCGAACGAGTCTTCTTGGATCGAATCCGCGTCCCCCAAGGCCCCCGGCAACTGCCGCACCACGCAGTCGATCAGGACCATCGCCGGCAACTCACCCCCCGTGAGCACATAGTCCCCAATGCCGATTTCATCATCGACCGAGCGCTCGATTACGCGCTCGTCCACCCCCTCGTAGCGCCCGGCCAGCAGAATCAGCGCTGGCTGGGCTGCAAGCTCAAGGACCTTCCGGTGATCCAGCACGCGGCCCTGGGGAGAAAGGTAGATCACCCGCGATCCCGGCGCGCCCTCGCTATTCTGCCGCAGTCGCGCCGCTTCGATCGCCTGCTCCAACGGGGAAGCCAGCATCACCATGCCAGGACCGCCACCAAACGGCCGATCATCGACCGTCCGATAAGCGTCCGAAGCGAAGTCGCGGGGATTCCAGAGCACGAGGCTCCAAAGTCCTCTGACCCGGGCGCGCCCCGTAACCCCGGACTTGGTCACGGCGTCAAACATCTCCGGGAATATGCTCACGACGTCGACGTGAAGCATGACCCTACCTCCGCAGCAGTCGCCCCGTCAGTAGTCCAGGCCCCAATCCACGACGATTCGGCCGTACTCGAGATCGACCCGGACGACTACCTGTTCGACGAACGGAATCAGCTGCTGTCGCTCCCCACGAACTACCAGCACATCGTTGGCCCCAGTCTC
>JBEVOI010000173.1:0-3550 GCA_040507665.1 Burkholderiales bacterium | reverse complement strand
CGCCCGCACGAAGGTGCGCTTCTTGGCCCAGCGCTCCCATTTCTCGTGCTTCTTCTCCTCGGCGTACTCGTCGGGCTGGTTGTGACCGATGCCCGGTCGTACCTGTTCGTACATGCCTGTCATGCCGGCGCCTTCCTCGAATCGGCTGCGCGTGGGCGATCCGTACCGCCCGTCGTTGCAAGCGAGCTTTGATGGCCGTATGCGGTGTCATTACGGGATTACGGCGCGGCGCGCAACGCTGCGAGGGCGCCAGCCGGGCAGGTGCAGGTTCGCCAATGAGGGCTGCACGTCGACCGCGGGACCTTACAAGACCTCACCGTCCGGATCGGGCCGCGGACCGCCTGGAGAAGATGGCGCGCGCCCGTGGGAGATTCAGGCGGCGGCAGATTTTGACAACAACTCTTCGACTTCTGCGGCTGGGCGCGGTGGACCAAAAAGTTGACCCTGAACCTCAGCGCAACCTTCCAAGCGAAGCAAAGCGAGCTGCTCGGGCGTGTCCACGCCCCCCGCTGTAGTGATGATGCCGAGGCTTCTTCCCAGGCCGGTCACTGCCCGCACGATCGCCATCGAGTCCCCGCGCGTAGCGAGCTGGTGAACGAACGACGGGTCGATCTTGATCCTGTCGAACGGGAAGCTTCGCAGATAACTGAGAGATGAGTATCCGGTGCCGAAGTCGTCCATCGAAATCGTGACGCCCAAGCCTCGTAAAATGTGCAGCGTCGCCAGAGTCGCTTCGCTATCGTGCACGAGCACAACTTCGGTGATCTCAAGCTCCAATCGATCCGGCCTCAGGCCAGACGCCGACAGCGCCAGGGTCACCGCGGTTGCGAGATTGCGGTTCTTGAATTGCGCAGGGGACAGGTTCACTGCGACGCGAACATCCTTCGACCAACCCGCCGCTTCGCTGCAGGCCTTTCGTAGCACCCATTCCCCCAGTGGCACTATGAGACCCGTCTCCTCCGCCAGCGGAAGGAACCTCGTCAGAGGGATCATGCCGTCGGTAGGATGGTTCCAGCGTACCAAGGCCTCGAAGCCTATGATGTTATGCGCGTGAAGATCGTTGATAGACTGGAAATAAAGCTCGAACTCTCCATTGGTCAATGCAGCTCGCAGCTCAAGCTCGAGTAGGCGGCGTGCCCTGGCGCGGGCGTCCATCTCCGGTTCAAAGAAACGATACGTTCCGCGGCCATCCGCTTTCGCGCGATAAAGTGCCATGTCGGCATTCTTCATCAGTTGATCGGGATCGCTGCTGTCCACGGGCGCTATCGACACGCCGACGCTCGCCCCAATAACAACCCTTTGATCATCCAGATCGTAAGGCGCGCTGATCACATCAACGAGCCGGCTTGCAAGTAACGCGGCTTCGGTTGGCTGACTGTGCGTGCCCACCTGCACGACAGCGAACTCGTCGCCCCCGAGGCGCGCAATCGTATCTGTGCCGCGTACGCATTCGCGCAGGCGGCGCGCCACCGCCTTGAGCAAATCATCTCCGACAGAATGTCCGAAAGAGTCGTTGACCTGCTTGAAATGGTCGAGATCAAAAAAGAGTACGGCCAGCTGCTCGTCCCGGCGAACGCTACTCAAGGCGTGCTCCATCTGCTCCCTGAACAGCGTGCGATTAGGCAGATCGGTCAGGGGATCGTGGCGGGCCATGTGCGAGATCTGCGCCTCGGCGTGGCAGATCTCGGTGATGTCCTCGTAAGTGGCGACCCAGCCACCGCCCGCCATCGGCTCGTCGACCACGCGCAAGGCGCGACCCTTCGAGCTCTTCATGACCTTCATGCCCGATTTTCCCGCTGCCATCTCCGCGCAGATGCGCTGATAAAACTCCTCCGGGTCGCCTTCGAAATCTCCTGACGCCTTCCGATGCCTGAAAAGGTCGAGCAACGATCGGCCCAACAAGAACTCGTCCGATACCCCCATCATTTTCACGTAGCGTTCGTTGAACAGAATGATGCGCCCCTGCGCATCGAACATGCAAAGTCCTTGGGACATATTCTGCAATGCCGTATCGAGCTTTGCTTCTTGCGCGCGAAGCTTCGCTTCCGACTGCCGATCCGTGAAAGCTGCAACAAGAGACATGCCCAAGATCGAGGCGGTTGCTCCGGCGATGGCGATCGCGAGCGAACTTGGAGACATCAAAAGAAGCTCGGCCACCCGAGTGGGGTCTGGAACAATCGTAACCGATGCCATTCCTGTAAAATGAACCGCCAAAATTGCGAGCGTCAGCAAGAGTGCGGCGAAAAGTGCGCCACGCACATCGTTGTGTCGCTTGGCCGTTGAAAATGCGGCCGCGCCGAGGACAATCCCGAATACAATGGAAGCTGTGACGAGATCGGGAGCCAGAACCATCCGCCCCGGCGCTTCGAGGGCGGCCATGCCGGTGTAGTGCATTGCACTGACACCAACTCCCACTATTGCTCCGCCCACGGCCGCAGACCACCGAAAGGAGCCCCACAAGGCGACGCTGAGCCCAATGGATGTGGCGCCGATGGCCAAGATCAGCGACAAGACCGTAAGGAAGACATCGTAGCCGAATCCAAACCCGGGATCATATGCCAGCATGGCAACGAAATGCGTTGCCCAGATTCCGCTGCTTACGGTCGCAGTACCCAGCGCGAGCCAGATGATTTGAACTCGTCCCCGAGTTGCCTGCGTACGATGAAAGAGGCTGACGGCGACAATGCTGGACAATAGGCAGATGGCAACGGCCAGGACGACAAGCCGCCCGTCATGCTCGACCGTAAGGCAAGTGAGTACCCGCAACATTTGTTATCCTGCTCGCAAACGTCAGGTGGGCCATCGCAATTGACCTTTTGCGCTGATCGTCGGGCGCCCCTGCAATCGCTTTCGCACAAGAAGCGTTGAGCGAGACATGGATAGGGAAGCCCGGTCAGCCAGGGCTTCTCCCGAAATGCCTCTGCCCTGCTCGTTTCGCACGATGCGGTGCAGATTGCCGAAAGCATGCGCGCGTTGTCGAACGAAGTCTGTATCGAATTGACCACTTCAGCCGGGGGCATCGGCATGGGACCCCACCGCCTTTGCCGAATTGCGAGGAGGAAGCGCTCCAGTTCCATTTCCCGGTCGGCCGCCAATATGGTCGAGCCGCCAGCGCACAGGGCGCATCCCGGTTCATGTCGCTCTGTTTGGGATGTATCCGTTGCCAGGCAGTTTGCCGACGGCGGCTGTCAAGGGCCGGAGTTCATCGGGCGCTCCGATCAGCCCCAGCGATGGGCGTCAGCGGCCTTGCGCCGACGGTATCTCGCCTGCGACCGTCAGGCGGCTAATCGGCGTCGTAGAACGGCGTCGCGCTGCGCTGCTTGAGGTCGCCCAGGGCGAGCACGCGGGCGCGCAGTTGTGCCAGCTTGCCGTCTTGCTTCAGCGCGCGCCCGCAGACCTTTTCCGCCGCCTCTTTCGCGCTCGCGGCCTCGACCTTTTTCCAGTTGTGCTCAAGGCTCCACTGCCCGTTTGGCCAATGCTGCACCTGGTACGTCCGCTGCGTCTGCATCGTGTTTCCCCGATGTTGATGCGAGGGTGTGGGGTTAGAAAT
>JBEVOI010000180.1:0-2993 GCA_040507665.1 Burkholderiales bacterium | reverse complement strand
ATACCGAGGAGATGGTCCGACATCGATTGCGACAGGCCAATCTCATCGGTCCTGCGGGCCTCATCGGCTTGGAAGATCACGAGGTGCTCAAGTGGGTGCAGACCAGTGTCCGAAAACCCGATACCCGCGCGGGTGTGGTGGAAATGGGCGCCGCCGCCGACGGTGTGACGACGACCATGCTGACCGAGGGCGCAATACGTTCAATGTACCGTCATTGGCGTGAAGTGATGGGAGTCTGACATGTCGAGTCCGGTCAAAGCGCGGGTAGACGTCGACTTGAACCTCCTGCGCGAAGCGCGCCAGGTGGTCGAGGAATTCAACCTGGAATATTGTCGAGTCCTGGACGAAGGCCGGATCGAGGAGTGGCCCAATTTCTTCGCCGAGGATCCGCTCTATCGCATTACCGGCCGGGAGAATTTCGACGGCGGGTTTCCGTTGGGCGTGATGTATTGCGACAGCATCGGAATGATGAAGGACCGGGCCTACGCCATCGCCAAGACGCTGGTGTTTTCGCCCCGGTATTTGCGGCACTACATCACCAACACACGAATTGTTTCGATCGGAGACGACCACTCGATCGAAAGCGAAGCGAACTATCTGGTCTTGCAGACGCAATTGGGTGAACCGACCATCATCTTTCAGTCGGGACGCTATGTCGATCGCTTCATCCGATCGCGGAACGGGCTGCTCCTGAAGGAGCGACATTGCGTTTACGACTCCACCATCATTGATACGGATCTCGTATTCCCGGTTTAGCTTCGCGAAAGATTTATTGACGGCCTTTGTTGCGGAGGCCGTAGCTTTCGCGTCCGGGCAGAGCGGATCAACTGATTCGGCCGTGAGGGCACGATTCTGCGCGTCCTGAGGTTGCTCCCGCCACCGCTTTCATGTCATTTGCCCGGCCTATGCTTGGTCCCGAAGCGCGACTCGGAGGCCATAACCCTGGCCCCATCGCGATCGGCTCATGCTCACCGCAGACCGCAACACTGGCAAAGCGATCCTTGGCCGCGACGGTATCGCCATCGTCGCGACTGGGTTGCTGTTGCTCGCGCTCGCGGCCGCGTTGCTCATCCCGCAAGATCAGGCCGAAATGTTGCGGACATTTACGCCCGAGCACATCGAGATGCTCGGCATGTTCGACAGCCGCGCGCAGCAACGCGCGCATCGCCTGCTGGTGGTCTTGCTAGCCATACTCGGCATCGCCGCGCTGCTCACACGCCGGCGCAGGCTCAAGCTCACGGTGCCGAGGGCGGTCGTGTCGTGCGTCCACCTGGTGCGCGAGAATGCCGGCATCGGCGTGCTCGCCGGCGTTGCCGTATGCTTTATGCTCTATCGCGGCACCCAGCCGGCGACGAGCTACGCCATCGTTCAGGGCACGTATTACCCGCTGGCGCTGCTGCCGTCCGCCCTATCGCAGTTATTAGCCATGGCTGGCGGCACGCTCGCCATGATGGCCTATTGCTGGGCCATGCGCCAACCCGGGATCGGCGCGCGGGCGGGAGCGCTGAAACTCGCGAGCATGCTCGCGCTCGCGGTCTACGCGTTCACGCTGTGCGTGACGACGTTCGCCATACCGCCGGATCTGCGCGAATTTACCTCCGATGGCTTGTCGGCGGTGGAGTGGCACTACAGCGGCAACCTGGGCGCGGGCGACCAGTTGGCGACGGGCATGCCGCTTGGCCGCGTTCCCCTCAACGCGGGTCTACTCTCCGCCGTGCTGCTTGCGAGCGCCGAGCGGGTCATGGGACTCTTCAGCTTCGGCACGCATATCCGGATCGTACAGGGCCTGCAGGTGCTGTTCCTCGGTCTGACCGCGGCTGCATTGTGGAACTGGTATCAACCGCGCTGGCTCCCCGTTCTTCTGGCCTTGCTTCTTATTTTCCCCTGGATCGAGCCCATGCACGTGGCGGTCCTGTACCCGAACCAGTCCGCATGGCGGTTTCTCGGGCTTGCGGCGGCCGTCCTCGCCCTGGTCGCGCTCTACGAGCGCCCGCCCGCGCATTGCGCGGCGTATCTCGGCTTGGTCGCGGGTCTGGCGCTCGGCTGGAACCTGGAAACCGGCGCCTGCGTGACCGCGGCCTTCGTTGCGTTTCTCGTCCTGCGAACGTCCGGACGATCGAGCGGTCTCGATCTGCTCCGTGCGGGTCTGCTGTTTGCGTGCGGGCTCGCGGCGGCGTTCCTGCTGCTTGCGATCATCGTCAGAATTGGCCTCGGCTACTGGCCGGACCCCGTGGCGGTGCTCGAATCGTTTCCGCTCGTTGGACAATTCGCGGGCGGATACGGCGGACTCAAGCTGACCCAGATCGACCCGCTTGCGTGCTTGATATTCGCCCATGCGCTCTTCGTCGTCGTCTACGGCATCGTGCGATGGCAGCAGGAGGACCTCGACGGCCGCAGCGCATATCGGATCGCGCTGGCCACGCTCGCCGTGCTGTGGTCCGCCTACTATTTCAAAGGACCTCACTTCTGGAACGTGTGGTCGTTGCTGTTCCTGTACGGGTTCCTGCTCGGGGATCTGCTGCCACCGCAGCCCACATCAGCGACGCCCTATCCGATGCGGAAGGTGCTGACCTCATTCGGCGCCGCGGCGCTCGCGCTCATCGTCCTGCCCGCGATCTGGTTCCCCAACACGCTCGCCGTGCGCTCGGAACTCGGCGCCCTTCGGGTGTGGGCGAAGGGGCGCGACTGCCCGGGGACGATGGTGTCGGGCATATGCCTGGCGCAACCGCAGGGTGACGCCCTGGAGAGCAAGGCCCGCTCGCTCGTCAGCCTGCTGGGCGCCCACGACGGCGCAGTATATTTGACATCGAATTCCTATTTCATGCCGCTGATGACCGGCGTGCTTCCGCCTCTGCAGCAGCGGGACGCGTTCGAACTCACCGTTTCTCATGCGGATTTCGACGCGCTGGTGGCTCAGCTCGTGCGGTTGAATCCTCCGTGCCTGCTGTTCGATGCACCAGATACGGTTTTCCCGGGCTCGGCTCTGCATCGGC
>JBEVOI010000153.1:0-6395 GCA_040507665.1 Burkholderiales bacterium | reverse complement strand
GAGCTCGTCCTGGGTTGGCAGCTCCCCGTGAATGAGAAGGTGCGCGACTTCCTCGAACGTCGCCTTCTCCGCGAGCTCCAGAATGTCATAGCCGCGGTAATGGAGATCGTTGCCGGTGCGTCCCACGGTGCAGATCTCGGTGTTGCCGGCGACTACCCCGGACAGGGCAACCCGCAGTTTTTTCCTTTCCGACGTCGCTGTCAGGGTGTTGCTCATGATGGCTTCTCCTTCGCGAACAGCTGATCGAGCTTTTGCTCGAAGGCGTGGTAGTCGAGGAAGTCGTAGAGCTCGGTGCGGGTCTTCATCATCGGCACGACGCCTTGCTGCGTGCCGCTCTCGCGCAGCGTCCGGTAGACAGCGAGGGCCGCCTGGTTCATCGCCCGGAACGCCGATAGCGGATAGAGCGCCAGGCGCACACCAGCATTGGCAAGCTCGCCCGTGGTGAAAAGCGGTGTCGCGCCGAACTCCGTGATGTTCGCGAGCACCGGCACACCCACTGCGTCGGCGAACCTCCGATACATGGCGAGCTCGGTCATCGCCTCCGGGAAGATCATGTCCGCGCCCGCCTGTACGCAGGCGCAGGCGCGCTCGATGGCCGACTCCAGCCCCTCCACGGCCAGCGCATCGGTGCGCGCCATGATTGCGAACGCGGGGTCGGTCTTCGCATCCACCGCGGCCTTCACGCGATCGACCATCTCCTCCTTCGACACGATCGCCTTCCCCGGTCGGTGGCCGCAACGCTTGGCCTGGACCTGGTCCTCGATATGGCAGGCGGCGGCGCCGTACTTGATCAGGGACTTCACGGTGCGCGCGATTTTGAAGGCACCGCCAAAGCCGGTGTCGATGTCCACCAGCAGCGGAAGCTCGCACACATCAGTGATGCGGCGCACGTCGGTGAGCACGTCGTCCAGCGTGGAGATGCCGAGATCGGGCAGCCCGAGCGAGCCGGCCGCCACTCCGCCGCCCGAGAGGTAGATCGCCCGGTAGCCCACGCGCTCCGCCATCCGCGCGTGATAGGCGTTGATCGCCCCCACCACCTGCAGCGGCCGCTCCACCTCTAGCGCAGCCCTGAAGCGCGCACCGGGCGAAAGGGGTCGAGTCACGCTTTGCTCTCCTTCATGAGTCGAATGCATCCTGAGCCACGTCGGTTTGAGCTCGAAGGTTACCGGGTCTGAGCGAAAAATGCCCCATGTGCTTCCGCGGGCAGATTCACGCCCGTCAGGCGGGCCTTCTGCAATACCTCCCAGAAGTAGCGATAGGAAGCACGGTCGTGCAGCTCTCCGGCATGCTGAATCGGTCCCCAGTGGACTTTCTGGGCGGCGACGAGGATCGTCGCCGCCTTCTTCACCTCGCTCAGGTTCGGCTTCATCGCGTCTACGATGGCCGGGATCTGGGTCGGGTAGATGCTCCACATCCTCAGAAATCCGAACTCGTTCCGCGCCCGCCACGCTTCCTGGTAGGTGTTGTGTGGATTCTTGAGGTCCACCGATGCGTTGTGTGCAGCGACCAGTCCATGGCCCAGGGCGGCGGCGACAATCTCGGTTTTCGCGCGCACGAGATGAGGTGATGCTCGAACTGGCCGGGGCTGCGCATCGCGCTTGCTGGAATTGCGCCGTGGTGACCGCTGACGAAATCCATGAGGCCGAAATCGAGGGTCTGAACCCAGGGCAGGGCAGCGATCTTCTGCACGTCGCGTAGCGCGCCATGGGTTTCGATCAGCACGTGGACGGGGATCTCCCGCTTCAGTCCACTGCGTGCGGTCCGCGCCTGGATGTATTCGATCATCTCCGCAACCTGCGTGACGCCGGTCGGCTTCGGCAGCGTGATGTAGGCCGTGACGTCGCCCGCACCGTCCACCAGGACGTCCACATCCTGTCGCCAGGCCCGGGTGGCCGTGGTCATGGATGCGCACACCGGCCATGCGGTACTGGTTCGCCGCCGAGTTCTGCAGCCGAACGACTAGCTCGGCGTGCGCGCGCTCCTGTCCGCCGGCGGCACCGTCCTCGCAATCGCAGGTTACGTCGAAGATCGGGCCGAGGTCATGCTGGAGCCGGAACGCCTTCAGCATCAGCTTTTCGGTTCCCGCGAAATGCCCGCACGATGGGATGATCGGGAAGGGCTTCTCCCCCTTGAACAGTGCTTCGCCGGGATGAACTGGCTTCGTCACGCGCGTCTCGCCGGGTTTGGGACGGATCTGCGGGCGGGTGATCCATGCCTCCGCCACCGTACTACGGTCGTCGGATCTTTGGTCTTACGCCAGGAGGCTCTTGACCCCGTCCTGCTCCTCCTGGAGCTCCTTCAGGGTGGCATCCATCTTCTGGCGCGAAAACCCGTCGATCTCCAGACCCAGTACGCGGGTGTACTCCCCTCCCGCGCAGGTGACCGGCACGCCGTAGATCACGTCCTGGGGAATGCCATAGGAGCCATCCGAGGGCACGCCCATGGTTACCCATCGGCCCTGGGTGCCGAGCGCCCAGTCCCGGACATGGTCGATCGCGGCGTTGGCTGCGGATGCAGCAGACGATGCACCGCGCGCCTCGATGATCGCCGCGCCGCGCTTGCCGACCTTCGGGATAAAGGTATCGCGGTACCACGCTTCGTCGTTCACGAGCTTCGGCGCCGGCTGACCTGCAATGGTCGTGAAGCGGATGTCCGGATACATGGTGGGCGAATGGTTGCCCCAGACGATCAATTTCTCGATTGCTGCAACCTCTTTGCCGGTGCGGATGGCGAGCTGCGACAGCGCGCGGTTGTGATCGAGGCGGAGCATCGCGGTGAAATTCTTCTTCGGCAGGTCCGGGGCTGATTTCATGGCGATGTAGGCATTGGTATTGGCCGGATTGCCGACCACCAGCACCTTCACTGCGCGGGACGCCGCTGCGTTGAGCGCTTTACCCTGCTCGATGAAGATCTTTGCGTTCTCCATCAACAGGTCCTTCCGCTCCATCCCCGGACCGCGGGGCTTCGCGCCGACCAGCAGAGCGACGTCGATATCCTTGAACGCGACTTTCGGATCATCGGTGCCGACCATGCCGGCGAGCAGAGGAAACGCGCAGTCCTCGAGCTCCATCATCACGCCCTTCAAGGCCTGTTGCGCTTTCTCCATCGGCAATTCGAGCATCTGGAGGATCACCGGCTGGTCCTTGCCGAGCATCTCTCCGCTGGCGATGCGGAACAGGATAGCGTAACCAATCTGACCGGCAGCACCGGTCACGGCGACACGAACGGGGGTTTTCATGGATGGGTACTCCGTTTGGTTGGCAATGCTAGGAACCGACTGTGGTGCACTTGCTGGAGGTCGCGGATACGGACCGAAGCGGTTGAGGAGCCCGCCGCGAGGTCCGGATGCCGCGCTTCCTGAGCGGAAAATTCTGCGCTCGAAAGCTGCGCGTCAAGGTGGCAGAATCTTAGGAGGTCGCGAGAGGGCATGTTAATAGTCTTATATAAGATAAAAGATATACAAAGTCTAGACTCGATATTTCGATTGTGCTTACAATGCTGCGCATGAAGGAAGCCGTCGCCTCGCCTGCCTTCCAGCCGCTCTACCGCCAGATCAAGTCTCTGATCACACAGAGCCTGATGTCCGGTGAGTGGGGGCCCGGGGAGCCGATACCGAGCGAGATCGAACTCGCCACCCGTTTTAGCGTAAGTCAAGGCACGGTCCGGAAGGCGATCAATGAGCTGGCCGACGAAAATCTTCTCATCCGCCATCAGGGCAAAGGCACCTTCGTCGCCTCCCATTCCGAAGGCCGCCGCAAATATTACTTCACTCGCATCACCCCCGATAGCGGCGACGTGGCGTATCCTGTGCCGGAGTTGCTCGAGTGCCGCCGCGCGAAGGCTGATGCAGCGACCGGCCGCCTGCTCGACCTCGACCCGGGCTCCGGCATATTCGTCATACGTCGCCGCTTTCGCATTGGCGACGAGCTCGTCGAGCTCGAGGAAGTCCGGGTGCCGGCCGCCCTGTTCAAGGGTCTTTCGGCCGCCGTCATCGAGCAGCACGAGTGCAAACTTTACAGCATGTACGAGTCGGCGTTCGAAGTGCGCATCATTCAGGTCCGCGAGCGCATCAAGGCGGTGGGGGCCGGCGAGGAAGAGAGCCGGCTGCTCGAGGTGCCGTTGGCTACGCCGCTCCTTAGAGTGGATCGGGTTGCTTACACTTTCGGCGATAGACCGGTCGAGCTGCGGGCGAGTTTCTTCCACACCGAACATCACCACTACCGGAACAGCATCACATGAGCGTCGGTCCTTCATACATCTGGTCGGCCGTTTCTGAGCGGGCTGGGGGAGAGGACAGAAAACCCGGATTCTGAAGGAAACGAGACCATGACTGCCGTAGCCAAGCAACGCCCCAAGCATCTGGATCTGGTGAAGATCCGGTTGCCCGTGCCAGGGTTCGTGTCGATTCTGCACCGGGTGAGCGGTGCGCTGATGTTTCTGCTCATTCCGTTCCTGCTGTACCTGCTGGATCGCTCGCTCGCCTCGCCGGAGTCGTATGCCGCGCTGAAGGGTGTGCTCGGTCACTGGTTCGTCAAGCTCGTGCTGTTTGCGCTCTTGTGGTCGTTCCTGCATCACCTGTTTGCCGGCATCCGCTTCTTGCTGCTCGACGTGCACGTGGGCACCGACCTCGCGACCACGCGCAAGAGCAGCGCGGCGGTGCTGGTGGTGAGCCTCGCCCTTACGGTGATCCTTGGAGCGAAGCTATGGTGAAGCGGGTGGTGGTGGGGGCTCATTACGGGCTGCGCGACTGGCTCATGCAGCGGGTGACCGCGGTCATCATCGTGGTGTTCACGCTGCTGCTGCTGTGGGCGATGGCGGCGGCCCCGGCGCTGGACTATGCGGGCTGGAAGGCGATCTGGAGCCACGGTTTTCTGCGCCTGGCCGCGCTGCTTGCCTTCGTGAGCCTGCTCCTACACGCCTGGATCGGAGTGCGCGACATCTTCATGGACTATATCCAGGCGACCGGGGTCCGGCTTGCGTTGCAGATTCTGGTCATTCTGGCGCTGGTGTACTACGGCGCGTGGTCGGTTCAGATTCTCTGGGGTGCATGAGATGGCTTTCGCCAAGCGGACGTTCGATGCGGTGGTGGTGGGCGCGGGTGGGGCCGGCATGCGCGCGGCGCTGCAGCTCTCCGAGGCCGGGTTCAAGACCGCGGTGCTGACCAAGGTGTTTCCCACGCGCTCGCACACGGTGGCGGCCCAGGGCGGCATTGCCGCCTCGCTCGGCAACGTCGATGAGGACAACTGGCACTGGCACATGTTCGACACCGTGAAGGGGTCGGACTACCTGGGCGACCAGGATGCGATCGAATTCATGTGCCGCAAGGCGAACGAGGCGGTCTACGAGCTCGAGCACTTCGGCATGCCGTTCGACCGCCTGCCCAACGGCAAGATCTACCAGCGGCCCTTCGGCGGGCAGTCGAAGAATTTCGGCGGCGGCCAGGCCACGCGCTCCTGCGCGGCCGCCGACCGCACCGGGCACGCGATGCTGCACACCCTGTATCAGAGGAACGTGCGCGCGCATACCCACTTCTTCGTCGAGTGGATGGCGCTCGATCTTATCCGTCATGCGGATGGGGACGTGCTCGGGGTGACCGCGCTCGAGATGGAAACGGGCGACGTCATGATCCTGCAGGCGAAGGGCGTGCTGCTCGCCACCGGGGGCGCGGGGCGCATCTACGCCTCCTCGACCAACGCCTTCATCAACACCGGTGACGGAGTGGGGATGGCGGCGCGCGCCGGCGTCCCGCTCGAGGACATGGAGTTCTGGCAGTTTCACCCGACCGGGGTGGCGGGGGCGGGGGTGCTGATCACGGAAGGGGTGCGCGGCGAGGGCGGCTATCTCCTGAACAAGAACGGCGAGCGCTTCATGGAGCGCTACGCCCCCAACGCCAAGGACCTGGCCTCGCGCGATGTGGTCGCGCGCGCGATGGCTACCGAGATCAAGGAAGGCCGCGGCTGCGGGCCGGAGGCCGACCATGTGCTGCTCAAGCTCGATCACCTGGGCGCGGAGGTGATCGACAAGCGCCTGCCCGGCATCCGCGAGATCGCGAAGAAGTTCGCCAACGTCGATCCGGTGAAGGACCCGATTCCGGTGGTGCCCACCTGCCACTACATGATGGGGGGCGTGCCGACCAACTACCACGGCGAAGCGGTGGCCATGGGGCGCGACGGCGCCGAGGCGGTGGTGCCGGGTCTGTACGCCGCCGGGGAGATCGCCTGCGTCTCGGTGCACGGGGCCAATCGCCTCGGCACCAATTCGCTGCTCGACCTGGTGGTCTTCGGCAAGGCCGCCGGCGATCGCCTCGGCCAGTTCATCCGCGACAACCCGGCCCACAAGGAGCTGCCGAAGGACGCGGGCGAGCTCACCCGGGCGCGGCTCGCGCGGCTGGAGGC
>JBEVOI010000177.1:0-3384 GCA_040507665.1 Burkholderiales bacterium | reverse complement strand
TGCCCGATACGCTGGGTCGAGGGCGAGATAGTAGACGTCCTCGGCCCCAGCAGGCTCCGTGACGACGTCATCGGCATCCATCCAGTCGACCACAGCATCGGCAAGCGATTCGGGCAAAGCTGCCCGCTTGAGCAGGCGCCGGAACGCTGCGACGTCGGCTTCACTTGCCCCGTTGCTATCGGCCAGATTGTTCACGTTGAATTTACCCTGCTCGTCGGTGATCGTCCCTTCGACGCTAGCGCCTTCGATCTCAATCACCGGAATGGGACGTGCCCAGGCCTCGCCGCGATGGTCCACGCGAGGGTCGTCTTGCGCCAACGTCGCCGCGGCCACTGCGGCTGCGGCGCGCACCAACGAGCTGGCTTGACGCGCTGCAGCGATGTTCTCGGTCTGGCGAATAGCGAGTGTCCCCTGCCAGACAAGATAGGTTCCAATGCTCGCGACAGTCGCTGCCACGAGAATTGCGGAGATGGCTGCGAAGCCCCGGGCGGATGCAGGAGGGGTCATCGCCTCGCTCCTGCGCAGAGCGGGACGAGCTTCGCGATCCGCGCTCCGTTGGCAAGCTGAATCGTGATGTCCACGGCAGCCGGCAGCGTAGTATCGACCGAGCCGGAACGTGTGGCGTGCGATGTTGCATCGTCCGACTTTGCCCTCGTGGGGGTGCCCGGCCAGAAAGACTGCGACTGTTCACCAGGAACACGGTAGCGCAGGCCGAGTCCAGCGACCCCCGAAAGAATCACGGTGATGGTCGGCGCGCTGCCTGGAGCTTGGTCGAGCCCGGTCCAGGTGAGACGTTCGAGCGTGCCATCGCGAACGCGGTAGCCCACGCGACGCGGTGCCGATGCGTAGCCCGATTCGTCGGGATCGCCCCTGCGAGTGAAGGCGATGGCCACGTCGTCGGGTGGCGTGAGCATTGCAGTACCAACCAGCGGCGCGACCAGTCGATCTGTCGCGTCGCGGACAGGACGTGCCTGGACCGCCTCGAGATCGCGCTCCATCCAAGCGACCGCGCGAGCCACGTCCCGCCAGCGTCGGTATTCGTCGCTTACGCGCTCGCGGGTCGCGAGCATCGTGTTGAGCACTCGATAGGTGACGGTCGACATGATGCCGAAAATGGCGATCGCGATCAGCATCTCAACCAGCGTGAAGCCGGCGTAGCGATCAGGGCACGCGGGTTGCGGTTGCATAGCTCACCAGCTGTGCCAGCGCGTGCTCTGGCACGTCCGCCATGAAGACCTGAACATCGATGCGACGAAACAGCGGGGTTGCAGTCGCGGAGATCCGTTCGCGCCACGCGAAAGTGATGCCACCCTGCTCCACAGTCCCGCCGCGCTCGCCGAGTTCGGGCGCCAAGCCAGCGCTGTACTCGGCGATTCGGTTCTCGGCGACCCATCCGGCAAGCACTCGTTCGCGGAAGCCCAACGCCGTATCTGTCGCGACGCTGCTGGCGCGCAATGCTGCAGTCAGCGCGACCGCGAAGATCGCGAGCGCAACCAAAACCTCGACCAGCGTGAACCCGCGGTTAGGAGCCACGGTAGGGCACCACACGTGTGGTCGCGCCGACCTCAACGGCAGCCCGCTCGCTGTTCGCTTCAAGGACGATCCGCACCGGCGACGCCAGCGCGGACGGGGACAGGACAACCAGCGCCCCCGCCGCGGCCTTCAGCCCCCCGACCTCGACATCGACGAGTCGCACCGGCAGCGGCAGCCGGCGGGGCAGAAAGGCCTCGTCGCCGTCGAGCGGAATCCAATTGCGGTCGGCGCCACGGCGAAGATACTGGTAGCCTTCGCCGTCGCCTCGCCAGGCAAGGGCACTGCCGGTCATCACCGCCTCGTCTTGTGCCTGTTGGATGCTTACTGCGAGGCGCGCCGCTTCGCTGCGGACCGTCTCGCGGTCATCAGGCCCGAGCTTGACCACCACGAAAGACACAGTGATGGCTGCGAGCAGAACGACAACCAGAACCTCCACGAGAGTAAAGCCGTACTCGAAACAGCACGTATCGCGCGCTCGGCAAGCGGATCGTGACGAGCATGGGCACCGGGCCGGGCGTCTAGTTGTAGACGTCGGCATTCACGCCCTCGCCCCCCGGTTGCCCATCAGCGGCCAGGCTGAAGACGTCGATTTCGGCGTGTATGCCAGGGTTGAGATACTGATAGTCATGACCCCAAGGGTCCTTGGCCATGCGGTCCAGGTAGCCGCCGCGCTTCCAATTCGATGGGATCGGCGCACTCGAAGGCAGCGTCACGAGGGCCTGCAAACCCTGCTCGGTAGTTGGATAGAAGGAATTGTCGAGGCGATAGAGCTTAAGGGCCTGAGTAATACCGGCGATATCAGCCCGCGCCGCCACCACGCGGGCCTCGTCTGGACGGCTCATGATCTTGGGCACGACAATCGCTGCGAGCACCGCAAGAATTACTACCACTACCATGACCTCGATCAGGGTGAAGCCGCGAAGCTTGGCTCGAAATAGATAGTTATTAAACATTGAGTTGCGCGCGTAATTTGACAACATGATGGAGGAACGCCGCACACTCGGAAATGGCTCTGCCGCAGGTTCGGCGTGGCGTTTAGCTTTGCACGAGTCGCCGTCTGTGGGACCATCCCTGTCGCCAGCATCGACCCCCAACGTCCTTCAGCGAGAACAAGCCAGCACTGAAGACCGGCGGCCTCTACATCGCGGTGGAGGCGAGCTATTCTGGCGTGGGAGTCATCAACCCCAATCGCGATGGGTAGAAAGACCAGAACCCGCGGGCGTGGAAGCATGATGCATACCGGGGCCACACAGGACCCAGGCAGTGGGCGCTCTGGGGATGGAAGCCGCACTTATCTTCGCGAACGGCTGGGGCAACTACACGCACCAAGATCCTGCCCGTCCTCGCGATGTGCACTCATCGCCTGCAGCTTGTTAGGTGCCGCCAAGTAGCAAATACTTTCAACGCCCACTCACCGATCCACGTTGCTAGCGGCAACCGTAAAATCCCAACACTCACCGGCTAGCGCCTTCTCCAACCGGTCGCGAGTCACATAGGACGGTCGAGCAAGAGAGGGGTTGAGCCGCCGATGGGATAGCTTTTGCGTACGTGGGGCGCCGCTATGACCCAAATGACAAGGTCAAGGCGAACCTCTGGCGTGGGATGACAGCAAGATTTCAGCGCTCTCGGACCTTCGCTGGCAAACAGATCGTAGAAATTCTTGCCTCGAAGTAACAACGATCATTGCGATCGCATGCCGTAGCGTCACCAAGAGAATCGGACGATCTACCGACAAACGACCAGTCGTCTGTACGAGTTAACCGCGTAAGCTAGTATGAGCGGAGAGTTGACCATGAGAAACGAGCTACTGCGCCGAATTCGGAATCGGAGCGCCGTAGTAGGAGTCATCGG
>JBEVOI010000037.1:0-15970 GCA_040507665.1 Burkholderiales bacterium | reverse complement strand
GCCTCCCCACCAAACTTCTTCGACAACACCTGCGTCATCGCCGCCGTCAGCGTCGTCTTCCCATGATCCACGTGACCGATCGTCCCCACATTCACGTGCGGCTTCGTCCGCTCAAACTTGCCCTTGGCCATTTCCAGCCCCTTGCGTTAGGAAACCTACTTCTTGTTGATGATCGCTTCGGCGACGTTCTTCGGCGCCTCGTGGTACTGCTTGAACTCCATCGTGTACGTCGCGCGGCCCTGGGTCGCGGAGCGCAGAGCGGTAGAGTAGCCGAACATTTCCGCGAGCGGCACCTCGGCCTTGATCACCTTCAGCCCGGCCACGTCCTCCATGCCCTGGATCATGCCGCGACGGGACGACAGGTCGCCCACCACATTGCCCATGAAGTCGGGCGGTGTTTCGACCTCGACCGCCATCATCGGCTCAAGCAGCACCGGGCTCGCCTTGCGCATACCGTCCTTGAAGGCAATGGAGGCCGCCATCTTGAACGCATTCTCTGACGAGTCGACCTCGTGGTAGCTGCCGTCGAACAGGGTCACCCTTACGTCAACCACCGGGAAGCCCGCAAGCACACCGTTCGGCAGCGTATCGATGACGCCTTTGTTGACCGCCGGGATATACTCGCGGGGCACCGACCCGCCCTTGATGGCATCCACGAACTCATAGCCCTTGCCGGCCTCTTTCGGCTCCATCCTGAGCCAGACATGGCCATACTGACCCTTGCCGCCGGACTGCTTGATGAACTTGCCCTCGATCTCGACCGGCTTCCTGATCGCTTCGCGGTATGCCACCTGCGGTGCGCCGACGTTTGCCTCCACCCCGAACTCGCGCTTCATGCGGTCGACGATAATCTCGAGATGCAGTTCGCCCATGCCGGAGATGATGGTCTGGCCGGACTCCTCGTCGGTGCGGACGCGGAACGACGGATCTTCCTGCGCCAGACGGTTGAGCGCGACGCCCATCTTCTCCTGGTCGGCCTTGGTCTTCGGCTCGACCGCGACGTGGATCACCGGCTCGGGAAATACCATCTTCTCGAGCACGATAATGTGCCGCGGATCACAGATGGTGTCCCCCGTCGTCGCTTCCTTGAGACCCACAGCGGCCGCAATGTCGCCGGCCCGCACTTCCTTGATCTCGTCCCGGGTGTTGGCGTGCATCTGCAGCAGGCGGCCGATGCGCTCCTTGCGGCCCTTCACCGGGTTGTAGATCGTGTCTCCGGAAGACACGACGCCTGAGTACACGCGGAAGAAGATGAGCTGGCCGACGTAGGGGTCGGTCATGATCTTGAACGCGAGGCCAGAGAACGGCGCCTCGTCGGTCGCCTCGCGCGAGGATTCCTCGCCGTTCTCGAGCCGCCCCTTGACCGGTGGGATATCCTCCGGCGAAGGCATGTAGTCGACCACGGCGTCGAGCATCGCCTGCACGCCCTTGTTCTTGAACGCGGAGCCGCAGAGCATCGGCACGATCTCGTTCGCGATCGTGCGCATGCGCAAGCCCTGCTTGATCTCTTCGACGGAGAGGTCGCCCTCGTCGAGATACTTATGCATCAGTTCTTCGTTCGCCTCAGCCGCCGTCTCCAGCATCTTCTCGCGCCAGGTCGCGGCCTCGTCAAGGAGATTGGCGGGGATGTCGCGCAGTTCGAATTTCGTGCCCTGGGTGCTGTCGTCCCAGTAGATGGCCTTCATCCGGACCAGATCGACGACGCCCTCGAACTGGTCCTCGGCGCCGATCGGCAGCTGGATCGGGACGGGGTGCGCCTTGAGCCGGGCCTGCACCTGCTCATGAACGCGCAGGAAGTTGGCGCCGGCGCGGTCCATCTTGTTCACGAAGGCGAGCCGCGGCACCCCGTACTTGTTCGCCTGCCGCCAAACGGTCTCGGTCTGGGGCTGTACCCCGCCTACCGCGCAGAGCACGGCGCAGGCGCCGTCGAGCACGCGCAAGCTGCGTTCGACCTCGATGGTAAAGTCCACGTGGCCGGGGGTATCGATGATGTTGATCCGGTGCTCGGTGAGCGAGCCATCCATTCCCTTCCAGAAGCACGTGGTCGCCGCGGACGTGATGGTGATGCCGCGCTCCTGCTCCTGCTCCATCCAGTCCATGATGGCGGTGCCGTCGTGCACCTCGCCCAGCTTGTGCGATACGCCGGTGTAGAACAGGATGCGCTCGGTGGTCGTGGTCTTCCCCGCATCGATGTGCGCCATGATGCCGATGTTCCGGTAATGCTGAATGGGTGTCTTGCGTGCCACGGCCCGGTCGACTCGTTCTGTAAATCGCGGCAGCGCGCTCATGGCGCGTCGCCTTCAAAATGTTGCCTCGGCCCCGGTGTGGGCCGCGGAATCACGGCCTAGAAGCGGTAGTGGGAAAAGGCCTTGTTGGCCTCTGCCATCTTGTGCACTTCCTCGCGCTTCTTCATCGCACCGCCCCGGCCCTCGGCCGCTTCGGCAAGCTCGCCCGCGAGGCGCTGCCCCATCGATTTCTCGCTGCGCTTGCGCGCCGCTTCCCGCAGCCAGCGCATGGCGAGCGCGCTCCGCCGTATCTGCCGGACTTCGACCGGCACCTGGTAGTTCGCACCGCCAACGCGGCGGCTCTTCACCTCGACCACAGGCTTCACGTTCTGCAACGCCTGGGTGAAAACCTCCAGCGGATTCTTGCCGGTGCGCTTCTGGATCTGGTCGAGCGCCCCATACATGATGCGCTCGGCAACCGACTTCTTGCCGCGTGTCATCAGGACGTTGATGAATTTCGCGACTTCCTGGCTCGCAAACTTCGGGTCCGGAAGGATCTCCCGCTTGGGAACTTCTCTACGTCGAGGCATGGTGCGACCTGTTACCTTGATTCCGTCTCGTTAATTCCGGTGCCGCCAGCGCCGCGCCGTGCATCACGCTGCCTTCGGACGCTTTGCGCCATATTTCGAGCGGCTCTGCTTGCGATCCTTCACGCCAGCGGTATCGAGGCTGCCCCGCACCGTGTGGTAGCGCACGCCCGGCAAGTCCTTCACGCGGCCACCGCGGATCAGCACGACCGAGTGCTCCTGCAGGTTGTGGCCCTCGCCGCCGATGTAGCTGATCACCTCGAAGCCGTTGGTGAGGCGCACTTTCGCCACCTTCCGCAGCGCCGAATTCGGTTTCTTCGGCGTCGTGGTGTAGACGCGGATACATACACCCCGCTTCTGCGGAGAATTCTGCAGCGCCGGAACCTTGCTCTTGGTCACCTGGCGCGTGCGCGACTTGCGCACTAGCTGGTTTACGGTTGGCATAGTGTGCCCTGAAGTTGCTGGGGCGGTGCGATGCGCGCCTGCCCGGTCCACCTGCGCACGCACGTTCACGCCGCGCAAAAAATCAAGACGGCGTTTCCGCCGTCCCGAGGCTTTCGTCAGTATCGCCCGATGAGCATCCGCTCGGATGGCTCGGGCAGCCAAAAAGACTGAGAAGTCTATGAACTTAGGCCATCCTTGTCAAGCAACCTGCTCCTCGCCCGGGGCCTGCGCGTCGCCGGCTCCCGCCTCGGCCTCCACCGCGAGATCGCCTTCGCCGGTGCCAACCCCGAATTGCTGGTTCTTCCGGGTGTTGTGGTAAGCGAGGCCGGTGCCGGCCGGGATAAGTCGCCCGACGATGACGTTTTCCTTGAGGCCGCGCAGGTCGTCCTTCTTGCCCATGATGGCCGCTTCCGTGAGCACCCGGGTGGTTTCCTGGAAGGAGGCTGCCGAAATGAAGGAGTCGGTTGACAGCGACGCCTTGGTGATGCCCAGGAGCATGAAGTCGTAGCTGGCGGGATTCTTCCCTTCCGCCACCGCTTTTTCGTTCTCCACCAGCACCTCCGCACGCTCGACCTGCTCCCCCGGTATGAACCGGGTGTCTCCGGCGTCCGCGATCGTCACTCGGCGCAACATCTGGCGCACGATCACTTCGATGTGCTTGTCGTTGATCTTCACCCCCTGCAGCCGGTATACATCCTGGACCTCGTCGATGATGTAGCGCGCGAGTTCCTCGACCCCCTGTAGCCGCAGGATGTCATGCGGATCCTTCGGACCATCGACGATCATTTCGCCCTTGTTCACGATCTGGCCGTCGTGGGCCATCACGTGCTTGTCCTTCGGGATCAGATACTCGTGGGGCACACCGTCGAGATCGGTGATGATGAGGCGCTGCTTGCCTTTGGTGTCCTTGCCGAAGGAAACGGTGCCGGTGATCTCCGCGAGCAGGCCCGCGTCTTTCGGGGATCGGGCTTCGAACAGCTCCGCCACTCGCGGCAGACCACCCGTGATGTCGCGGGTCTTGGAAGACTCCTGCGGAACGCGCGCGAGCACGTCGCCGATGTTGATCTGCTGGCCGTCCTTCGCATTGATGATGGAGTGGATCTGGAACGTGTAGGTGACCGGCGTCTCGCTGCCGGCGAGCTTGACCTCGTGGCCGCTCTCGTCGATCAGCTTGACCTGCGGCCGCAGCCCCTTGGCAGTGGACACCCCGCGCCGCTTCGGATCGATCACGACGAGCGTCGAGAGCCCGGTCACATCGTCGATCTGCTTGGCGACCGTGACTCCCTCCTCCACATTCTCGAGCTTGATGGTGCCTGCGTATTCCGTGATGATCGGGCGCGTATGCGGATCCCAGGTGGCGAGCACCTGGCCCGCCTTCGCTACCGCCCCGTCCTTCACGAGCAGTGTTGCGCCATAGGGCACCTTGTGTCGCTCGCGCTCCCGGCCGTTTTCGTCGTGAATCCCGACCTCTCCGCTGCGGGAGATCACCACTTGCTCGGCGCGGGCGTTGGTCACATAGCGCATGGTCGCGCTGAAGCCGACCGCGCCGCTCGACTTGCTTTCCACCTGGCTCGCCACCGCTGTCCGCGAAGCTGCGCCACCGATGTGGAAGGTGCGCATGGTGAGCTGCGTGCCGGGCTCACCGATCGACTGCGCAGCAATCACGCCGACCGCTTCGCCCACGTTCACGATCGAGCCGCGCCCGAGGTCGCGGCCGTAGCAGTTGCCACAAAGGCCGTAGCGCGTGTCGCAGGTAAGTGGCGTGCGCACACGCACCTCATCGATGCCGAGCGCCTCGATGCGGTCCACCGCATCCTCGTCGAGCAGAGTGCCTCCTTCGAATAGGGTTTCGCCGGATTCCGGATTGACCACGTCGCTCGCCGCGACGCGGCCCAGGATGCGCTCCCGGAGCGGCTCGACCACTTCGCCACCCTCGACAAGGGCGCGCATGGTCACGCCATTGCTCGTGCCACAGTCGTCTTCGGTGACCACGAGATCCTGCGTCACGTCCACCAAGCGGCGGGTCAGGTAGCCAGAGTTCGCGGTCTTGAGGGCGGTGTCCGCCAGACCCTTGCGCGCGCCGTGGGTCGAGATGAAGTATTGCAGAACGTTCAGGCCTTCGCGGAAATTCGCCGTGATCGGGGTCTCGATGATGGAGCCGTCCGGCTTAGCCATCAGGCCGCGCATCCCTGCGAGCTGCCGGATCTGGGCCGCGGACCCGCGGGCGCCGGAGTCCGCCATCATGTAGATGGAGTTGAACGACTCCTGGGAGACCGGATTGCCTTTGTCGTTTCTGAGCGGCGCCCAGTCGCCGGTGCCTGCGTTCCAGACCTTCACCGCCTCCGTCCCGAGTTGCTCCATCATGGCTTTCGCTACCATGTCGCCGGCGCGACCCCAGATGTCCACGACCTTGTTATAGCGCTCGCCCTGGGTGACGAGACCGGAGGTGTATTGCTGCTCGATCTCCTGCACTTCGTGCTCAGCTGCGGAGATGAGCTCCTCCTTCTGCACCGGCACCAGCATGTCGTCGACGGCAATCGAGATGCCGGCGCGGGTCGCATAGGAAAACCCGGTGTACATCAGCTTGTCGGCGAAGATCACCGTCTCGCGCAGGCCGACGCGATGGAAGCAGCCGTTGATGAGGCGCGAGATTTCCTTCTTCTTGAGCGGCTTGTTGATGACCTCGAACGGCAGGCCGGCGGGCAGGATCTCGGAGAGCAATGCCCGCCCTACAGTGGTCTGAAAGCGGGTGAGCTTCTCCCGGCGCTCGCCCTGGGCGTCGAATTCCTGCTCGCGGATTCGAACATGGACCCGCGCCTGCAACTCCACTTGGCCGGACTCATAGGCCCGCGCCACCTCGGCAGTGTTGATGAAGGCCATGCCGTCGCCGCGCGCCCCGATCTTCTCCCGGGTCATGTAGTAGAGGCCGAGCACGATGTCCTGCGACGGCACGATGATCGGCTCGCCGTTCGCGGGCGACAGGATATTGTTGGACGAGAGCATGAGCGTGCGCGCCTCCATCTGGGCCTCCAGGGAGAGCGGCACATGCACGGCCATCTGGTCGCCGTCGAAGTCGGCGTTGAACGCCGCACACACAAGCGGGTGCAGCTGGATCGCCTTGCCCTCGATCAGCACCGGCTCGAACGCCTGGATGCCGAGGCGGTGGAGCGTCGGCGCGCGGTTCAACATGACCGGGTGCTCGCGGATGACCTCCTCCAGGATGTCCCAAACCTCCGGCACCTCCGCCTCCACCAGCCGCTTCGCGGCCTTGATCGTGGTGGCCATGCCCAGCACTTCGAGCTTGTGGAAAATGAAGGGCTTGAAGAGCTCGAGCGCCATCTTCTTCGGCAGGCCGCACTGGTGCAGCTTGAGCTGCGGTCCCACCACGATCACCGATCGGCCGGAGTAGTCGACGCGCTTGCCGAGCAGATTCTGCCGGAAGCGGCCGCCCTTGCCTTTGATCATGTCGGCAAGCGACTTGAGCGGGCGTTTGTTGGCGCCGGTCATCGCCTTGCCGCGGCGCCCGTTGTCGAGCAGAGAGTCCACCGCTTCCTGCAGCATGCGCTTCTCGTTGCGCACGATGATCTCCGGGGCCTTCAACTCGAGCAGGCGCTTCAGGCGGTTATTGCGATTGATGACGCGGCGGTAGAGATCGTTCAGGTCCGAGGTGGCAAAGCGTCCACCGTCGAGCGGCACCAGCGGGCGCAGTTCGGGCGGAAGGACCGGGAGCACCTCCAGAATCATCCAGTCCGGTTTGATGCCGGATTTCTGGAACGCCTCAAGCACCTTCAAGCGCTTGGCGATCTTCTTGATCTTGGTATCGGAGGAAGTCGCCTCGAGCTCCTTGCGCAAGCGGTCGATCTCGCGGGTGAGGGCCAGGTGCCGCAGGAGCTCGCGGATCCCTTCTGCACCCATCAGGGCGGAGAAGTCATCACCAAATTCCTCGACCTTGGCGAGGTAGTCGTCTTCAGTGAGGAGCTGGGCACGGTTGAGCGGGGTCATGCCCGGGTCGACCACGACGTAAGCTTCGAAGTAGAGCACGCGCTCGATATCGCGCAGCGTCATATCCAGCACCATCCCGAGCCGGGACGGCAGCGACTTCAAAAACCAGATGTGGGCGACCGGGCTCGCGAGCTCGATGTGGCCCATGCGCTCGCGGCGCACCTTCGAGAGCGTGACCTCGACGCCGCACTTCTCACAGATGACGCCGCGATGCTTCAGGCGCTTGTACTTGCCGCACAGGCACTCGTAGTCCTTCACCGGCCCGAAGATCTTGGCGCAGAAGAGCCCGTCACGCTCCGGCTTGAAGGTCCGGTAATTGATGGTCTCGGGCTTCTTCACTTCGCCGTACGACCACGACCGGATCTTCTCGGGAGAGGCAAGACCGATCTTGATCGCGTCGAATTCCTCTTCCTGGGTGACCTGTTTGAACAAATCGAGCAGTGCTTTCATCGCGGCTCCGATTGCGCGTCAGCGCAAATTCCAAATACCTTGAACCACAGAGGGACCGAGATCACCGGCACTCCACTTCTCGATGCCCGTTTCTCTGTCTTCTCTGTGCGCTCTGTGTTGATACTTTTCGGCCTAGTACCGTTCCAGATCAATGTCGATCGCAAGCGACCGGATTTCCTTCACCAGCACGTTGAACGACTCCGGCATGCCGGCGTCGATCTTGTGCTCGCCCTTCACGATGTTCTCGTACACCTTGGTGCGACCGGTAACGTCGTCGGACTTGACCGTGAGCATCTCCTGCAGCGTATAGGAGGCGCCGTAGGCCTCGAGCGCCCATACTTCCATCTCGCCGAAACGCTGGCCACCGAACTGGGCCTTACCCCCCAGCGGTTGCTGGGTGACGAGACTGTACGGGCCGGTGGAGCGCGCGTGCATCTTGTCGTCCACGAGATGGTGGAGCTTCAGCATGTGCATGTAGCCAACGGTGACAGGACGGTCGAACGCATCGCCGGTGCGGCCGTCATGCAGGTGAATCTGGCCGGACCGCGGCAGGCCCGCGAGCTCGAGCATGGCCTTGATCTCCTCCTCGGTCGCCCCGTCAAACACCGGCGTCGCGAACGGGACACCCTTCTGCAGATGCTGGCAAAGGTCGATCACCGCAGCGTCGTCGAGGGAATCGAGGTCTTCGGGTTTACCACTCGAGTTGTAGACCAGGGCGAGTGCCTTGCGCAGGTCCGCGATCTTGACGTGCGCCTTCAGCATTTGACCTATCTTCTCCCCCAGGCCCTTTGCCGCCCAGCCGAGATGGGTCTCCAGAATCTGGCCCACGTTCATCCGCGAAGGGACGCCCAGCGGATTCAGCACCACGTCCATCGGGGTGCCGTCCGCCGTATACGGCATGTCCTCGACCGGCACGATCTTGGAGATGACGCCCTTGTTGCCGTGGCGGCCCGCCATCTTGTCACCGGGCTGCAGGCGCCGCTTCACGGCGAGGTAGACCTTGACCATCTTCTGCACGCCCGGCGGCAGCTCGTCGCCTTGCGTGAGTTTCTTCTTCTTCGCCTCGAACGCGAGATCGAACTCGACGCGCTTCTGGGCGAGGCTTTCCATCAGCTGCTCGAGCTGCCGCGCAGCCTCCTCGCTCGAGAGCCGGATGTCGAACCAGCTGTGACGCTCGACCTCCAGCAGATAGGCCTTGGTGATCTTGGTACCCTTGGCGAGCTTCTTCGGCCCGCCGTTCGCGGTCTTGCCCACGAGCAGCCGCTCGATGCGTACGAAGGTGTCGTCCTCGACGATGCGAAACTGGTCGGCGAGGTCCTTCTTGTAGCGCTTGAGCTCGTCGTCGATGATCTGCTGGGCGCGCTTGTCGCGGTCGATGCCCTCGCGCGTGAACACCTGCACATCGATGACCGTGCCGGACATGCCCGAAGGCACGCGCAGCGACGTGTCCTTCACGTCCGAGGCCTTCTCTCCGAAGATCGCCCGCAACAGCTTCTCCTCCGGCGTGAGCTGGGTCTCGCCCTTCGGCGTAACCTTGCCCACGAGGACATCTCCCGCCTCCACCTCGGCGCCGATGTACACGATGCCCGACTCGTCGAGTCGCGAGAGCTGCGCCTCCGAGAGATTGGAGATGTCGCGCGTGATCTCCTCCGGCCCAAGCTTCGTATCACGGGCGACCACCGAGAGCTCCTCGATATGGATCGAGGTAAAGCGGTCATCGGCAACGACGCGCTCGGAGATCAGGATCGAGTCCTCGAAGTTGTAACCATTCCACGGCATGAATGCGACCAACAGGTTCTGCCCGAGGGCGAGTTCGCCCATGTCCGTGGAAGCGCCATCTGCAATGACATCCTCCCGCGCGAGTACGTCACCCACGTCCACGAGCGGACGCTGATTGATGTCGGTGTTCTGGTTCGAGCGCGTGTACTTGACGAGGTTGTAAATATCGACGCCGACCTCGCCCGCCACCGTTTCCTCGTCGTGCACGCGCACCACGATCCGCCCTGCGTCCACATAATCGACCACGCCGCCGCGGCGAGCCTGCACCGCGGTGCCAGAATCGACCGCCACGGTGCGCTCGATGCCGGTACCCACTAGAGGCTTCTCGGGCCGCAGGCACGGCACCGCCTGGCGCTGCATGTTGGAGCCCATGAGCGCCCGGTTCGCGTCGTCGTGCTCGAGAAACGGGATCAGAGATGCGGCCACGGACACAATCTGCGACGGGGCCACGTCCATGTACTGGACCTTGTCCGGACCGGAGAGCGTGAACTCGTTGTGGTGGCGGCAGGACACGAGCTCGTCCACGAAACCGCCCTTATCGTCGAGAGCGGCATTCGCCTGGGCGATGACGTACTTGCCTTCCTCGATGGCGGAGAGAAACTCGATCTCGTCCGTCACATGCCCGTCGCTGACCTTGCGGTAAGGCGTTTCGAGGAAACCGTACTCGTTGGTGCGTGCGTAGAGCGCGAGGGAGTTGATGAGGCCGATGTTCGGACCTTCGGGTGTCTCGATCGGACATACTCGACCGTAGTGGGTCGGATGCACGTCGCGCACTTCGAAGCCGGCGCGCTCGCGGGTGAGGCCGCCCGGACCGAGGGCCGAGACGCGCCGCTTGTGGGTGATCTCGGACAGTGGGTTGGTCTGGTCCATGAACTGCGACAGCTGGGAAGAACCGAAGAACTCCTTGATCGCAGCCGACACAGGCTTCGCGTTGATCAGGTCGTGGGGCATCAGGTTCTCGGACTCCGCCTGCGACAGGCGCTCCCGGACCGCGCGCTCGACGCGCACAAGGCCGGCCCGGAACTGGTTCTCGGCGAGCTCCCCTACCGATCGCACGCGCCGGTTGCCGAGGTGATCGATATCGTCGATCTCGCCGCGACCGTTGCGCAGTTCCACCAGGATCCGGATCACCGCGACAATGTCACCCTTCGACAGCGTGGCGGCTCCGGTCAGCCCGTCGCCACCGATGCGGCGGTTGAACTTCATGCGGCCGACGGCAGACAGGTCATAGCGCTCCTCGGCGAAGAACAGCCCTTGGAAGAGCTGCTTCACAGCTTCTTCCGTGGGCGGTTCGCCCGGACGCATCATGCGGTAGATCGCGACCTGGGCCGCCATCTCGTCCGCGGTCTCGTCGATGCGCAGGGTCTGGGAGATGTAGGGACCCTGGTCGAGATCATTGGTGTAGATGGTCTGGATTTCGGCGACACCCGACTCACGGAGTTTCTTCAGCAGATCGTCGGTGAGTTCGTCGTTGGCGCGGGCAACGATCTCCCCGCTCTCCTTGTCCACGACGTGGCGCGCCAGCACGCGGCCAAGCACGAAGTCGGTCGGGACCGCGACGCGTTTCAGACCCGCCTTCTCCATCTCGCGGATATGCTTCACGGTGATGCGCTTGTCCTTGGGCACGATCACGTGGCCCTTGGCTGCGATGTCAAAGCGTGCGATGTCGCCGCGCAGTCGCTCCGGCACGATCTCGAAGTTTATCTCCCCCTTGCCGAGGTCGAAGGTATCGAAAACGAAGAACTCCTTCAGGACGGCTTCGGGGGTGTATCCGATCGCCTTCAGCAGCGTCGTCACCGGCATCTTGCGGCGGCGATCGACACGAAAATACAGGTAGTCCTTGGGATCGAATTCGAAGTCGAGCCAGGAGCCCCGATAGGGAATGATGCGGGCCGAGAACAGCAGCTTACCGGAGGAATGGGTCTTGCCGCGGTCGTGCTCGAAGAACACGCCTGGCGAGCGGTGCAGCTGGGAGACGATCACACGCTCGGTGCCGTTGATGATGAACGATCCGGTGCTGGTCATGAGCGGGATCTCGCCCATGTACACCTCCTGTTCCTTGACCTCTTTCACCGTGGGCTTGGACGCTTCCCGGTCCATGATCGTCAGGCGCACCCGCGCGCGCAACGGCGACGCGAACGTGAGACCGCGCTGCTGGCACTCCTTGACATCGAACGGCGGTGTGCCAAGGGCATAGCTCACGAAGTCGAGGCGCGCGTTGCCGGAGTGGCTGGAGATCGGGAAGATCGACGTGAAGGCAGCCTGCAGGCCCTTGTTCTCGCGACTGTCCGGCGCCGTCTCGGCTTGCAGGAACGCGCTGAAGGAGTCGATCTGGGTCGCGAGTAGGAACGGCACCGGCAGCACGCTGGCACGCTTGGCGAAGCTCTTGCGGATGCGCTTTCTCTCGGTAAAGGAATAAGTCATGAGGTCACTCCACAGCACAGGCACGAGGGGCAAAGGACAGAGGTCGGAGGCACGGTAGTCCGTCTTCAGAGGGTGCAAAACGCCAAAGATTCCGCGCTGCCACCGCAAGGAACAGCGGCTTTGCGCGAATCGCCTGATCCGACACCTGGCCTCTAGGGAACATGGTCTCCCAAGAAGCGGAAAAAGGCTGGCGGTTTCCCGCCAGCCCGCAATGGGCCCTTGCGGCTTACTTGATCTCGCAAGTAGCGCCAGCGTCCGTGAGTTGCTTGGCGACGGCGTCGGCGTCAGCCTTCGACACGCCTTCCTTCACCGGCTTGGGTGCGCCGTCCACCAGATCCTTGGCTTCCTTGAGGCCAAGACCCGTGATGGCGCGAACCACTTTGATGGTGTTCACCTTGTTCTCTCCGGCACCGGTCAGCACGACCGTGAACTCGGTCTTCTCCTCCGCAACAGGGGCGGCTGCGCCGCCGCCGGCGGGCGCCGCTACGGCGACCGCGGCGGCAGCCGCGGAGACACCGAATTTCTCTTCCATCTCCTTGATGAGGCCGGACAACTCGAGCACGGTCATGTTGGCGATGGCATCCAGAATGTCAGCTTTGGCAACAGCCATTTTTCTACTCCTGATTCGTAAGTCGTTGCATTGTCGGTGAGGAAGCGAATGCGAGCGGGCCCACTTATGCAGCACCCTTGGCGTCGCGCACGGCGGCCAGGGTCCGAACAAAGCGCGACGGCACCTCGTTCAGGGTGCGCACGAACTGCGCGACCGGCGCCTGCATGGTACCGAGCAGCCTGGCGAGAAGCTCCTCGCGGCTCGGCAAGATGGCGAGACTCGCCACGTCCTTCGCGGACATAACATAGTTGGCCATCGCGCCGCCCTTGATGGCGAGCTTTTCATTGCCCTTCGCGAACTCATGCAGCACCTTCGCCAGCACCACGGGGTCGCTCGATATTCCGTATGCGAGCGGGCCGACCATCTTCTCGGCCAGCTCAGCAAACGGCGTGTCGGCAACCGCGCGGCGCGCAAGCGTGTTCTTCACGACGCGGAAATACACCCCCGCGTTGCGCGCACGCCTGCGCAGGTCGGTCATTTGCCCCACTTCCAGACCGCGGTTCTCGGCGAGAACGATGGCCTGGGCGCGCGCGACCTCTGCGCTCACCTCGGCTACTACCGCCTTCTTGTCGTCAAGATTGAGACCCAAGGTCTACCCTCCAGTTACGGGATCGTCCTTCCGACGCGCCGCCCGGCGCAGTCGTCGAACTTCCCAGTTAGCCATAGCGACCTCGGAGCCAGGAGTACTTTCCAGCCTGCAGTGCGCTATCTGCGTCGGGCGTTCGCCGATGAGGAGTTGGGCAATGAGGCGTGAGGCGGATCGCTCCGAGCACTCAAACCACATTGCTTCCACCCACCGTCGCACAATTACGTCTCCGAGTCGTCGTTCGGCGAAGCTGTGAGGGCTTGCCCTCGCTCCTTGCGCCTCACTCCTCACCCTTCGACCCCAACGGTCTTTGATAACCCTGACCACCTGCCGGGAGTGGGGCGCCAGACGGCGGTCGGAACCGACGATTCCGCATCTGCCGCTGGTGACCCGCTTGCGGCGGGTGGTCAGCCCAAAGCTATTGCCGGCTGCACGTAATGGGCGCAGCCAAAAAAATCAGTTACTGCGACAGGGTCGCCTGATCCACGCGCACTCCGGCCCCCATCGTGCTGGAGACGCAGATCTTGCGCAGATACACGCCCTTCGAGCTCGCGGGCTTCGCCTTGTTCAAGGCATCCACGAGCGCGATCAGATTCTCCTGCAGCGCCTCGACCGGAAACGACGCGCGGCCGATGCTGCAGTGGATGATGCCGGCCTTGTCGGTGCGGTACTGCACTTGACCCGCCTTTGCATTCTTCACCGCCTGGACCACATCCTGGGTCACCGTGCCCACCTTCGGGTTCGGCATGAGGCCGCGCGGTCCAAGAATCTGGCCCAGCGCCCCCACTACCCGCATCGCATCTGGCGATGCGATCACCACGTCGAACTCCATGAAGCCGCCCTTCACCTTCTCGGCCAAGTCCTCGAAACCGACCACGTCGGCACCCGCCGCCAGTGCATCCTTGGCTTTGTCGCCCTGGGCGAACACCGCCACGCGCTTCGTTTTCCCGGTACCTTTCGGCAGCACGACCGAACCCCGGACTTGCTGATCCGATTTCTTTGTGTCCACTCCGAGGTTGACCGACAGGTCGACGGATTCATCAAACTTGGCCGTCGCGTTCTGCTTGACTAGCCCGAGCGCCTCCGGCAGCGCATAAGCTTTGGCGTGGTCGACATTCTTCCTGATCAGCGCAAAGCGCTTGGACTCGTGGGTCATGTCACATGCCCTCCACTTCGACGCCCATACTGCGGGCGCTGCCGGCGATCGTGCGCACCGCAGCCTCAAGATCGGCCGCGGTGAGGTCCGGCGTCTTCGCCCTGGCAATGTCCTCCACCTGCGCACGGGTGAGCTTGCCAACCTTGTCCGTGTGCGGCTTCGGGCTACCCTTCTCGATCTTCGCCGCCTTTCGGATGAGCACCGATGCGGGTGGTGTCTTCATCACGAAGGTAAAGCTCTTGTCCTGGTACGCGGTGATCACGACCGGCACCGGCAGGCCGACCTCCAAGCCCTGGGTCTGGGCGTTGAATGCCTTGCAGAACTCCATGATGTTCAACCCGCGCTGACCGAGCGCGGGGCCGATGGGGGGGCTCGGGTTCGCCTTGCCCGCCGGGACCTGTAGCTTGATCAAGCCGACGATCTTCTTTGCCACTGTCGCTCTCCTTTACGGGTTCGAGCGGGTGCGCTGAGCACCCTCCCCATGGGACGCCGCAGTCTCGCCGCTGCAACGATGGGTCACGCCTTCTCCACCTGTCCGAAGTCCAGTTCGACCGGCGTCGAGCGCCCGAATATCGAAACCGATACGCGGATCTTGCTCTTGTCGTAGTTCACATCCTCGACCGAGCCGTGGAAGTCGGTGAAGGGACCCTCCTTGACGCGCACCATCTCGCCGACCTCGAATAGAACCTTCGGCTTCGGCTTCTCCACGCCTTCCTGGATCTGGTTCAGGATGTTCTGAACCTCCTTGGCAGAGATCGGCGTCGGCTTCGTGGCAGTGCCGCCGACGAAGCCGGTCACTTTCGCCGTATTCTTCACCAGATGCCATGTGTCGTCGGTCATCTCCATCTCGACCAGCACGTAGCCCGGAAAAAACTTGCGCTCGCTGATGGCTTTCTGGCCGCCTTTCATCTCGATCACCTCTTCCACCGGCACCAGGATCTGCCCGAACTGATCCTGCATCCCCGCGCGCTGGATGCGTTCCAGCAGGGTTCGCTGCACGCTCTTCTCGAAACCCGAATAGGCGTGCACCACGTACCATTTCTTCGTCATCAGTCGCGGCCCATCAGCAGTTTGACCATCCACAACAGCGTCGCATCCACTAGCCACAGAAAGATCGCCATCAGCAGAATGAACAGGAACACGAGGCCCGTCGTTTGCAGTGTTTCCTTGCGCGTCGGCCACACGACCTTCTTGGTCTCGGCCACCGATTCCTGCGCGAACGCGAAAAGCTGCTTGCCGGGCGCAGTCATCCAAGCCACCGCCGAAGCAGCGACCAGTCCCGCAAGTACGGAGCCGGCGCGGACAATGGTGGCGCTGTCGTTAAGGTAGTAATAGCCGACGACACCGGCCACGACGAGCAATGCAGCGACCCCGAGCTTGATCTTGTCAGCCATGTTGGATTTAAGGGGCAGGCCAAGAGGGTCTCGAACCCCCAACCTTCGGTTTTGGAGACCGACGCTCTACCAATTGAGCTATTGGCCTGTGGACCATGGGAAGGCTCGAAGGGGTGACGACGGGAGCGAGGTGGAACCCGCCCCGTCGACGCCTCGACCCTGCGTTCCCTCGCGTCTCTCTTACTCGATCACTTTGGCGACGACGCCGGCGCCGACGGTACGGCCGCCCTCGCGGATCGCGAAGCGCAGCCCCTCCTCCATCGCAATGGGCGCAATCAGGCTCACCGTGATCGATACATTGTCCCCCGGCATC
>JBEVOI010000164.1:0-7020 GCA_040507665.1 Burkholderiales bacterium | reverse complement strand
TCTGCCCCTTGCTTGGTTGCAGGCTGCTCTGCCGCCTTCGCGGGCTCGGCCGGCATCGGCTTGCCCTGCGGCGCGGCGACGGGGGCAACTGGTTCGCCACGGGGTACACCGGGCGGGTCCATGAGGACGGTATATTCGCGCGCCAATTTGCCGGAAGCTGAATTCAGCTCCACCAGCAGATCCAGGAAAGGTTCGTTGACGGCTTGCGTCGAGGTGATCTTGATGTATGGCTGGCCACTCGGACGCTTCTCGATCGCCAGTTTCACCGACGGTAGCGCTGAGTTGTACTCTATACCGGCTTGCTGGTAGGCGTCGGGTGAGGCAACCCGTGCCGAGAGCGTGCTCAGTTCATCCTTTTGTACCGACACGAGATCGATCTCGGCTCGCAGCGGCTGGCCAAGCGATGAGAGGACCGTGAGCTTGCCAAGGCCCGCGGCGCTTACCGCTGTGGATGCTACAAAGAAAGCTGCGGCGAGCAGTCGTGTAAGGAGTTTCGGCTTCATCTGTCTGCCACCCCGTTCCCAATGAAAGAATTAACCTAGCATCATGGGTTTATACCCGCAAGCTAAACCCGTGTCTCATTTTCGCGAGCTGCCGCTCAACCCATCACGGCTTGCCCGCTTGTGTTACGTTTCTGGTGCGAGTGTTGCGCCTGATTGGGGCAGACCCCCTTTCATCAGGCAAGGTACTTCTGAATCAGGATTTCGGCGATCTGGACGCTGTTGAGCGCGGCACCCTTACGGATGTTGTCGCTCACCACCCAGAGGTTGAGTCCCATCGGGTGCGAAAGATCATCCCGGATGCGCCCGACGTAAACCGGATCGCGTCCCGCCGAATCTGTCGCCGGTGTCGGATAGCCGCCGGGCTGACGCTCGTCCATAACGACCACGCCCGGAGCCTTCTCGAGCAGCTTTCTGGCGTCCGCGGCGGAGATCTTCCGCCGCGTCTCGATGTGCAGCGCCTCGGAGTGCCCATAGAAGACCGGAACCCGAACTGTCGTCGGGTTCACCCGAATCGAGGCGTCTTCCATGATCTTCTGGGTCTCCCAAACCATCTTCATCTCTTCCTTGGTGTAGCCGTTGTCCATGAACACGTCGATATGCGGCAGCACATTGAACGCGATCTGTTTCGGATATACCTCCACCCTGACTTCGCGCTGGCTGAAGATCGCCTTAGTCTGCTCCGCCAATTCGTCAATCGCCTCTTTTCCCGTACCCGAGACTGACTGGTAGGTCGCAACGTTGATGCGTTCGATACCGACGGCGTCGTGAATCGGCTTCAGCACCACCACCATCTGGATCGTGGAGCAGTTCGGATTCGCGATGATTCTGCGCCGCCCGTACTGACCGATCGCATGCGCATTCACCTCCGGCACGACCAGCGGAATGTCCTTGTCCTGCCGGAACTGCGAGGTGTTGTCGATCACCACGCAGCCCGCAGCGGCAGCCCTTGGCGCATACTCGGCGGACACGCTGGCACCAGCCGAAAAGAGCCCGATCTGACACTGGGAGAAATCGAAGGCCGCGACATCTCCAACCGTCAATTCCCTCCCGTCGAACCGAACCTTGCTTCCTGCCGATCGGCTCGACGCCAGGGCGTACACGTTGCGCGTCGGGAACTTACGCTCCTCCAAGAGGGACAACATCACCTCGCCGACGGCGCCCGTGGCACCCAACACGCAAACGTCGTAGGTCTTGCTCATTTTCCTCTGCCTCTTGCCAACTCAATCAAACAAACCGTCGAGAATGGCGACCCGTGAAATCCGTAGCTCAAGCGGCAAATAGGCGCGGGAAGCCAAAAAGCAATATATGTACCCGACAATCGGCACCCACCCCCGGATAAACGCGGCACTATGGGGTGCAGCCGGCCTTGATGCCTACAGGGCAGCCACGACGGCATCGCCCATCCCCTCCGTGCCGAGGACTCGCGCACCAGGAAAGGCGATGTCGGAAGTACGAGCACCTGCAGCCAGAACGTTGCCCACGGCGCGCTCGATCCGAGCGGCAGCGTCCGCCAAGCTGAAGGTGTAGCGCAGCATCATGGCCACCGAGAGAATCGTCGCCAGCGGATTGGCGATGTCCTTGCCCGCGATGTCCGGCGCGGACCCGTGCGCGGGCTCGTACAGCCCCTTGTTGCTCGCATCGAGCGACGCCGAGGAGAGCATCCCAATCGACCCGGTCAGCATCGCCGCTTCGTCGGAGAGAATGTCACCGAACATATTCCCGGTCAGCAGCACATCGAGGTTTTTGGGCGCGCGCACGAGTTGCATGGCCGCGTTATCCACGTACATATGGGTCAGCTCGACGCCGGGGTATTCCTTCGCCACGGCCGTTACCACTTCGCGCCAGAGCACGCTCGTCTCCAGCACGTTCGCCTTGTCCACCGAGCACACCTTTCCGCGCCGCTTGAGCGCGATGCCGAACGCGACATGGGCAATACGGCGGATCTCGGTCTCCGAATAAAGCATCGTGTCGTAACCCTGCCGGTCGCCGTTTTCCAGCTCGCGAATACCCTTCGGCTGTCCGAAATAAATATCGCCGGTGAGCTCCCGCACGATCATGAGATCAAGGCCCGATACCACGTCCGGCTTGAGGCTGGAAGCATCGGCCAACTCCGGATAGAGCACTGCCGGCCTGAGGTTCGCAAACAGACCCAGCGCCTTGCGGATGCGGAGCAATCCCTGCTCCGGGCGTTTGTCCCGTGGTAAAGCGTCATACCGATACCCACCCACCGCGCCGAGCACGATCGCATCGGCCGCCCGCGCCAGCCTCAGGGTCGCCTCCGGCAGGGGATCGCCCGCCGTGTCGTAACCGGCGCCGCCGATCCGAGCCTCTTCCATCTCGAGCGAGAGTCCGTCGCTTGCGAGCGCCTTTAACACCTTCACTGCCTGGGCAACGATCTCCGGACCGATGCCATCGCCCGGCAACACCGCGATCTTCATGTTCTTGTCGTTGGGGAGGGCTAGATGTTGGGGGCGGACGGCGCTGATAACGCCACCCTCCGCCTGACGCGTGCTGAGCGATTAGGCGAACAACCAGGGGAACCGCGCCCGGTGCGCCGCTTCGAAAGCGCGAATTGCGTCGGCGTGCTCCATGGTCTGCCCGATTTCGTCCAGTCCATGCACAAGCGAATGCTTGCGCGACGGATCGACCGCGAATGGAAGGCTGCGGCCCTGGGGTGTGGTAACCACCTGTCCAGGGAGGTCGATCCTCAGCCGGTATCCGGGAGTAGCCTCAACCTCGCGGAACAACTCGTTCACCGCTTCCGCGGGCAGCACGATTGGTAGCACTCCGTTCTTGAAACAGTTATTGAAAAAGATGTCGGCGAAGGTCGGCGCGATGATGGCACGAAAACCGTATTCATGCAGCGCCCACGGCGCGTGCTCGCGGCTCGACCCGCAGCCGAAGTTCTCCCGCGCGAGCAAAACCTGCGCACCCGCGTAGCGCGGCTGATTGAGCACGAAATCGGCACGTGGCCGTCGCTTGGAGTGATCCATGCCGGGCTCGCCACGCTCGTGGTAGCGCCACTCGTCGAACAGGGTCGCGCCGAAGCCGGTCCGCCCGATCGCCTTCAGATACTGCTTCGGGATGATCGCATCGGTGTCGACGTTCGCTCGGTCGAGGGGTGCAACGAGCCCATCTAGAAAGGTGAACTTTTCCAAGCGCTCCCCATTACATTCTTTTCTTCACACTCTGCGCGGCACCTGCACGGCGTCACCGCCCTTTGAGATGTCTTTGCCCATCCCCTCGACGGTGTTGCGGCCGGCAACGGCAAACGCGATCAGGAGCGGAGCGATGTGCCTGTACATCGTGTCACTCTCAGGACTCAGCGCCATTGGCGCACGTCTACGAAACGTCCAGCAATCGCTGCGGCGGCGGCCATTGCCGGGCTCACCAGATGGGTTCGGCCACCGGTACCCTGGCGTCCTTCGAAGTTGCGATTCGATGTCGACGCGCAGCGCTCGCCGGGTTCTAGGCGGTCGTCATTCATGGCAAGGCACATCGAACAGCCGGGCTCGCGCCAATCGAAGCCCGCCTCCGTGAAAATGCGGTCGAGCCCTTCCACTTCCGCCTGCTTCTTGACCAAACCGGACCCCGGCACCACCAGCGCCAGCTTCACATTGCCCGCAACGCGCTTACCGTGCACCACCTCGGCCGCCGCCCGCAGATCTTCAATGCGCGAGTTGGTGCAAGAACCGATAAACACCTTGTCGATGGCGATGTCTCCGATCGACGTACCGGGCTTGAGCCCCATGTATTCGAGCGCCCGCGCCATTCCCGAGCGCCTCGTCGGGTCCGACTCATCGCCCGGATTCGGGACGCGTCCGCCCACGCTCGTCACCATACCGGGAGAAGTGCCCCACGTAACTTGCGGTTCGATCTCCGCGGCAGCAAGTTCGACCCTCGCATCGAAGCGCGCACCGGGGTCGCTCACGAGCGTGCGCCAATAGGTGACGGCCCGATCCCAGAGATCACCAGAGGGCGCGAAGGGTCGGCCGCGAATGTACTCGATGGTCGTGTCGTCGACGGCGACCATGCCTGCGCGCGCACCTGCTTCGATGGTCATGTTGCAAATGGTCATCCGCCCTTCCATGGACAAGTCGCGGATGGCGCTGCCCGCGTACTCGAGCGCGTAGCCGGTGCCGCCCGCGGTGCCGATACGACCGATGATCGCGAGGACGATGTCCTTCGCGGTGATGCCAAAGCCCAAGGTCCCATTGACTTCGATCCGCATCGACCGGGTTTTCTTGGTCACGAGGCATTGGGTGGCGAGCACGTGCTCGACCTCCGAGGTACCGATGCCGAAGGCAAGCGCGGCGAACGCCCCGTGGGTGCTGGTGTGCGAGTCCCCGCAAACAACCGTCATGCCCGGCAGGGTCGCGCCCGCCTCGGGACCGATGACATGCACAATACCCTGGCGGCCGTCGCCGAACGGGAAGTAGGCCTTGGCGCCGAACTCGCGGATGTTGTTGTCGAGGGTTTCGACCTGCAGCCGCGACACCGGGTCCTGGATCCCTTTATCCCAGTCCTTCGTCGGTGTGTTGTGGTCCGCGGTCGCGACGACGGAATCGGCGCGCCACGGCTTGCGGTGCGCGAGCCGCAGACCGTCGAATGCCTGCGGGCTCGTCACCTCGTGCACGAGATGGCGGTCGATGTAGAGCAGCGCCGTGCCGTTCGCGTCCTCGCGCACCACATGGCTTGCCCAGATCTTGTCGTAGAGGGTTTGCGGTTCCATTACTGCGTTGGAGATGCCTGCTCGACCACGAGAGGCGAAAAACCTAATCCTTAATTATCCCACAATCCACTGACGCCGAGTATCCCTGCGACCCCCACCGGAAAGGGCTACTGCGGTGCGAGACGCACGCGCCGCAGGATCAACAGCAGACCGACCACAGCGGCGACCGAACCGAGGCTGAAGGTGATCGCCGGTCCGATGGCGCCCCAAGAGTATCGGCTCGCGACGCCACCTAGTCGCCTGTACGCTCCTTGAGCACGCTGAACGTGGCTTCCACCAATGGCAGCGACGCGCTTTGGAAAAAACTCATCGCCGTGACGGCGAACAGCAAGGCGAAACTGATACCGAAGAAACACGCCGACGTAGGTGACCAGACTCAGGGCAGGTGGCGCCGCTACGCCTCGTCGGGGTCCGGGTTCTCCGCGGCGGGCGCGTCGTCGAACGCAGGGTGACCAGGGGCGCGTGCGGAAATTCTCGGTGTTGCGCAGTTGACGTCGGCGTTCTGCGCGCGATGCCGCAGGGCGTGGTCCATGAGCACGATAGCGAGCATCGCCTCGGCAATCGGCGTGGCGCGGATACCGACGCAGGGATCGTGGCGCCCGTGGGTCTCGACCAGAACGGGACTGCCTTGCTTGTCGATGGAACGGCGCGGAAGCCTGATGCTCGAGGTGGGCTTGATGGCGATGTTGACGACGATATCCTGCCCGGTGGAGATACCGCCCAGGATGCCGCCGGCGTTGTTCGACAGATAGCCCTCCGGTGTCATCTCGTCACCATGCTGGGTGCCGCGCTGCTCTACGCTCGCGAAGCCCGCGCCGATCTCGACACCTTTCACCGCGTTGATGCTCATCATCGCGTAGGCGATGTCCGCGTCGAGCTTGTCGTACACGGGCTCGCCCCAGCCGACTGGCACACCTTCCGCCACCGCCGTAATCTTCGCGCCAACCGAGTCCCCCGACTTGCGCAGCCCGTCCATGAACGCTTCGAGCTGCGGCACGAAGGCTTCGTCGGCGACAAAGAACGGGTTCGAATTCACCACATCCCAGGTCCTGAACGGAATACGGATCGGACCGAGCTGGCTCATGCAGCCGCGGATGATGACGCCATAGCGCTCGCGCAACCACCTCTTGGCAATCGCGCCCGCCGCGACCCGCACCGCGGTCTCTCGCGCAGTCTGCCTGCCGCCGCCGCGGTAGTGGCGGATGCCATACTTCTGCCAGTAGGTGTAGTCCGCGTGCCCGGGGCGAAAAGTGTCCGCGATCTTCGTGTAGTCCTTGCTGCGCTGATCTTCGTTGCGGATCAGAAGCGCGATGGGTGTGCCGGTGGTCTGCCCTTCGAACACACCGGAGAGAATCTCGACCGTGTCCGACTCGCGGCGCTGGGTCACATGGCGCGAGGTGCCCGGCTTGCGGCGATCGAGCTCGCGCTGGATGTCTTCCCCGGCGAGCGCGAGCCCGGGCGGGCAACCGTCCACCACGCAACCGATTGCAGGTCCGTGGGATTCGCCGAAGGACGTCACGCAGAAGAGCTTGCCGAGCGTGCTGCCAGACATGGGATGCGGGCCGGGGTGGGAGAGCCCGCGGCTGCGCAAGCGCGGGCATTGGTCATTCGAACGCCCGAAGTTTAACATAGGCGATACTCCAGACTTTCCGCCACCAACTGCGCGCGCGATCATGAGCGACAGCCCAGATCCCAACAAGCTTAAGGGCCCCGGCGGCCTCACGCTGCGCCAGATCCACGAACAGGTGAGGAGGAGCGCCGCCCGGGACCGCGAGCACGCAAAGA
>JBEVOI010000279.1:0-25296 GCA_040507665.1 Burkholderiales bacterium | reverse complement strand
AAGCTGCTCGCGCCGCTGTCGAGGTGGTAGCCCACCGCCGGCACCACGTGATTCGCCGGGATTGGCGTAATGCTTCGGCCGCTCAACAGTACTGACTTCCCGACGTCAAGGGTCTCGAATCGCAAATAGGGGCGTTCAGCGCTGGGAATGGTCGTGAAGTCTGGCCAAATACGCCAGTTGAAAATGTGCTCGCGGAGGATCTCGACGGTGGCGGCGGTTGCATACACAGTTACGGGTTGCCTGCGCATACAGCCCACGGAATCCAAGAGGAACGGAATGCATGCAACGTGATCAAGGTGGGAGTGCGTCACGAAGATATGGTCCACCTTACACATTGCGGACAGACCCAGGCTTCCCACTCCCGTACCTGCATCGATGAGCACATCGTCGTCCACCAGAAAGGAAGTCGTCCGAAGATCGCCACCGATTCCGCCGCTGCAGCCCAAGACCTCTAGCTTCACCGAAAGGTCGCCCCCGGAGTTAGAAAACCGGTGCGCGAAGCGTAGTGGCACGCCGGCGCAATGTTGGTTTGCGTCCGATCTTCATTCGCCGCCGGAACTAAAAACGTCATGCGAGTCTATTGAAGCCGCAGCTTTGGAAGCGAAGTACGCCGGGGCGCATCGGCGCGTTCCCGCCTGTCCAGGGAGTGCAATTTGCAGAAAAAGAGTCGCGCGTGGTCTCTTGCGTCTTGCGCATGCCCATTTGACGTGGGGAGATCCGATCCAACTCCGCAAGCGTTTGCAGGTAACCATGGCACTAATAATACCAACCCCCTGGTGCTCTGTGACGCCCGCGAAGTGAAAGCAAGCAAGGGCAACCGCGGCTTCATCTCGCTGGTTCGGGTCGCTTCGATCAAGGATGGTCTATCGACCTATGCTGCAAGCGAAGGGAATTCTGTGCTTCTAAACCGTATTCTCCCCGATTGCCCTGCGCCCCGAAGATTCGTCTGTCCGCACCCTGAGCGATGAGTCCTCCGAACGGGAACAACCGCGGACGGTGGCCAGACGAGCACCGCGGGAAACAACCAACAGGGGAGCGCCTCGTCCCACCGGCGTCTAGTAAGGCCGCAACCGAAATTGGTGGGGCAGACTGGGCGCTGCATCGGCGCAAGATTCTCTGTGCCCCTTCAAACTCAGGGCCGTCCGCAAATGGACGCTTCCAAGTTTTTCGCGCGCTCTGGGCGACGGCCCGCGAAAGGCTTTGAGATTCGCCTACGCTGGGCCAGTTTAGGACGGCGGTCCTCAGCCCTTAAGGAAGAACTCCATCTTCACGCCCGCAAGTTCAATGATGTCGTGGTCGTTCAGCGGGCGCGCTTGGGCGTCTAGGGACTTCCCGTTCAGAATCGGGAAGCTACTACCTTCGACATGGGTGACGTAGTATCCCTGCGGACGGCGGGTAATGACCGCGACCTGGACGCCGGGCTTGCCGACGGTCGTCAATGACTTCGAGAGCTCGAGTTCCCGGCCTGCACTCGGGCCGGTCAGGATTTGGATCGCTGCGAGCGGCATCATCATGCCGCCAGGCTGCGACGCTGTGACGCCCAAGGGCGGAACGCGGGCTGTGCCTGGATTGGTCTGAGAAAAGAGCGCCACAGCAGGCGCGGGTTCCGACAGCTCTTGAGCGACCGCATAAGACTTCTGAGAAGCGGCATTTTTCGCCGCTCCCGGCGCCGTCTGAGCGGTACCGGCTAGGCCTACGGTGGCGGTCGCCGTCTGCACGGCATTCCCGGTTACCGCTGCAGCCTGCCTATTGAGCGAAGTCACAGTACCGTTGGCGACTTGCGCCCCCAGAGGCCTCAGATTGAGCTGCGTTTCGCTCAGGTTCTTGACGACCGCGTGGGCCTTGAGCGCCGCCGTGGGGGCCCGAAGGACCATCGTCTTCTCGAAGTCGGCAGCGGTGGTGCTGGTCGCTACCTCATTGATATACTTGAGTTTGTACTTCCCGATTTCGACAACATCGCTATTCTGAAGAAAGTGCTTCTTGACGCTGGACCCATTCACCAATGTGCCGTTGGTGCTCCCCATGTCTTCCAGAAAGGAATCGTTCAGAATGGTTACGATGACCGCATGCTCACCGCTCACGGCGAGGTTATCAATCTGAATGTCGTTGTGTGGCTTGCGCCCGATGGTAGTGCGCTCTTTTGTAAGCTCTTGTTCCTTAAGCACAATTCCATCGAGGCTGAGAATCAACTTCGCCATTGCATTATCCCCGCTCTACTTTATCCAAGACTTGATTTTGGCGAAAAAACCGACAGATGCAGGGTATGAGTGCAATACCCGTACCAGGATTACCGAAATGTTGTCGCGTCCGCCGTTATCGTTCGCCATGCGCACAAGATGGTCCGCGGCCAATTGGAGCCTTTCGCGAAGGCTCGATAGGGCAAGATGCAGATCTTCGTCGGGGACCATATCGGAAAGGCCGTCTGAGCATATGAGGTAGACGTCCTGGGGAAGTACATCGTGAACGTGAATCTCCGCCTCGACGCCGCGGTCGATGCCGAGGGCTCGCGTTACGAGGTTCTTGTTTTGCGAACGGCGCGCCTGTTCTCGCGATAGCATTCCGCTGTCGATCTGTTCCTGCAACAGGCTGTGGTCCCGGGTAATCTGCTCAAACACGTCACCACGAAGTCGATAGAGTCGCGAATCCCCAATGTGAGCAACTGCGACCCGATCGTCGTGAAAGAGGGCGGTGACGAGCGTGGTGCCCATGCCCGCATACTGCGGCTGACCCCTTGCCGCCTGCAGGATTGAAAGGTTTGCGCGATCGATCGTGTCGCGCAGTAATGCGACGCCTGTGGGCTCGGAGTCTCCGACCCGTATCAGGTGTGGCGTCTCCCTTGACAGTGCGGCCTCGAGTTCGGTCATCAGCATCGCCACCGCGATTCCGCTGGCGACTTCGCCAGCGTTGTACCCCCCCATGCCGTCAGCGAGGATGGCAACGCCGCGATCGCCGTCGATACCGATACTGTCTTCGTTGTGGTCGCGTAGACGACCGACGTGAGTGGCGCTAACAATTTCAAGGGCCTTGTGCAAGGTCAAGAACGGTCCCCCTGCTTAGGCGGCGACGCCATGAACGGCCGTGAAGGGGGCTCGCAGCGCCTTCCTCATTTCCTTGCCGGACTGAAAACGCGCGTCCGATTGACCGCTCAGTGCATGTTCGATGAAGAGCCAGTTGATACCGAGCCTGGCCAAATGGTGCCCCAACGCCTGACGTGGATTCGGCGCAATGGTACGGTCGAACGCTTCAAGCCTGCGCGACATTGCTTACGGACGCGGGCGATCCAAAAAGGAAAGTGATTCAGCAAGATGGCGCGGGGCGCCGGTGGTCAAAGCACACCTTGTGCCGAGAGCAAGGCACGAAAGATTTGCAGACGTCAAACCTGGGACGCCCCTGCGAGCAGTGGGCTACGCCCGCAAGGGGTGGTAATCCTGCAGTTTCGGCGGCTCCTTGGAGAAAGCCCCAGCATCGCGCATGGCGGAAATCTCTGCGTCGGCGTAGCCCAGCACTTCGCGCATGATCTCCTCGGTGTGCTCGCCCAACAGTGGCGAACGCTCGATCTCCACCGGGGACGCCGAAAGCTTGATTGGCATGCCGACGTTGTGCCAGGTGCCGCGTTGGGGATGATCGAGCTCAACATACATGTCTCGCAGCTTCACATGTTCGTCGATCGCGAGATCCCAGGTACCCATGATCGGGCCACAGGGCACGCCGATTTCGTTCAGAAGCCGCATGAACTCGCGCTTCGTGAGGTTGGACGCAAATTCCTCGATCAGGTGCCACATCTCAGTTTGGTTCCGTCGCCGGTCCCCGATGTTCGCGAAGCGCGCATCGCTGGCGAGAGCGGCACCGCCAACGTGGTTGGCGAGGGCGTTCCAGACCGCTTCCTGGACGACAATATAGATGTAGTCGTTCGGCCCGCCCGGCTTGCATTTGATCGCGTTTCCGAGCTGGCCGCCGCCGGAGTCGTTACCCGCCCGCGGCGTCGTGTCGAGGTTGTCCGTAGCCACCGAGTATTCGGGAAGCGGGCCGCGGACAAGCCGCTGGTGATCCCGGAACTTCACGCGGCAAAGGTTCATGACGGAGTCCATCATGGCGACTTCGACATACTGACCCTTGCCCGTCGCGTTGCGATGATGCAACGCTGCCAAGATTCCAATGACCAGATGCAGGCCGGTACCCGAATCACCAATCTGCGCGCCGGTGACGAGCGGAGGCCCATCGTTGAATCCCGTCGTGCTCATCGCTCCGCCCATGGCCTGGGCAACGTTTTCGTACGCCTTGAATTCGGCGTACGGTCCGCTCGAGCCAAAGCCCTTGATCGACGCCATCACGATTCTGGGATTGATCTCATGCACCGTCTCCCAAGGGAAGCCAAGGCGATCCAGAACGCCAGGCCCGAAGTTCTCCATTACGACGTCACAGTTCTTCAGCAACGCGATGAACACTTCTTTCCCTGCCGGGTTCTTCATGTTGACCGTGATCGACCGCTTGTTGCAGTTGAGCATTGTGAAATAGAGGCTGTCGGCGTTCGGCACGTCGCACAATTGGCCACGGGTGACGTCCCCGGTGGGGGGCTCGAACTTGACGACGTCGGCGCCCAACCACGCCATGAGCTGCGACGCGGTCGGTCCCGCCTGAACGTGGGTCATATCGAGGATGCGAAAGCCGGAGAGTGCCTTGTTCATAAGGATTCCTACTGAGCTTTGGATAGGGGATCGAAAAAGTTGAGAGTATAGCGGCAGGGGTTATCTGCCCCCGGGCGTATCAGGAATACTTGGACGACGGGAACATCTTGCTCCCCGCCATGAGCTTGAGCTGATCGTCAACTTCGGTCACCCCCGGAACGGCGGAAGCAACACGCTTCACCGCATCCCGTTCGAGCTGGGAAACGACGATACCCTTCATCGTTACGCTGCTGCCATCCGCCACGATGGTCACTCGGACCTCATGGGTCGCCGTGTCGCCGCGAAGCGCAGCCCGGACATGCGCCTCCAACGTCATATTCTCCAGGGTTGCCCGGGTCTCCGGCGTTTCCTGGAACTCGGGGCGGCTGAGGAGATGGGAGATCTGCGTTACGCAGCTCTCGATCGAAACCCGATCGGTATTGAGGGTGAGGTCGTAGAGAACGGGATCTCCCCAGGTGACACTGAAGCGCTCGTGCATGCGCGCCGCGTGGGTGCGATCGGAGCGCCGGATCTCGTGCAACGCGGTCTCGGGGTCGTCGAGGTCCAGATTCTCCATAAGCCATCGCACCCGGTTCTCGACGGAGCGGGTCACCCGCACGCAGGGAATATGCGGGACCGGTCGCAACAGGCAGGTGGCCCCCCAACCTCGAATCACGACATCACCCTCGGAGGCAATGGTGAGCACCTCTTCAGCGGTGAAGATGGCCTCCGACCCCTCGTCCACCTTGAACTTCTCGAGCAGGCCTGCCTTGCCTTCCCTGAGCCTGCGGATCAGGCTCTTCGGCACGTGCATGCGCTCGGCAATGAGGTCTCCGACCTCATGTTGTATGGACTTGAGCCCGAGTTGCGCAGCCAGCTCGAGGGCGACGTCCCGCGCGAGCGAGCCCATCTCGTGGGTCATAGCAACGACCGGCATATGGCCTCCTCCTACCGATTCACCCGTGGCCGGCTCAGCCGGCGCGCCCCTCCTCGAAGGGCTCGACACGCCCGGAGCGTATTCTCCTTATCACGGCCGAGATGAGCGGCCAGAACAGAAGGATGATGGCTAACGTCGTGATGCTGCCGACCAGCCAATTCGACCAGAAAATCGACAGGCTGCCTTGGGAGAAAAGCATCGACTGCCGGAACGAGTCCTCGGCCTTGTCCCCGAGGACAAGTGCGAGCACGAGCGGTGCGAGCGGGTAGTCCAGTTTCTTGAACACATACCCAACGACGCCAAAGAGCAGCATCAGCCACACGTCAAGCATCGCCGAGTGGACGGTGTAGGCGCCGATGGCGCAGATTACGATGATAACCGGCGCGATGATCGAGAAGGGAATCCGCAGGATCGCGGCGAAGAGCGGAACCGAGGTGAGCACCACGATGAGCCCGACAATGTTGCCGAGGTACATGCTCGCGATGAGGCCCCAGACAAAGTCCTTTTGCTCGACGAAGAGCAGCGGTCCAGGCTGCAGACCCCAGATGAGCAGTCCCCCTAGAAGTACTGCGGCAGTTGGGGAGCCGGGGATGCCCAACGCGAGCATGGGCAGCAGCGCACTCGTTCCCGCCGCGTGCGCCCCTGTCTCGGGCGCGACGACCCCTTCCAGCTGGCCGGTACCGAATTTGTCGCCGTCCTTGGACGATCGCTTCGCCACCCCGTACGCCATGAACGATGCCGGCGTCGCACCGCCGGGAGTAATACCCATCCAGCAGCCGATCAGGCAGCTGCGCAGCATGGTCATCCAGTAGCGTGGCAGCTTGGACCAGGTCTCCAGCACGACCTTGCGGTTGATTTTCGCGCTCTGGCCCCTGAATGCGAGTCCTTCCTCCATGGTGAGCAGAATCTCGCCGACGCCAAAGAGGCCGATAACGGCGACCAGGAAGTCGAAACCGCGCATGAGCTCCATGGAGCCGAACGTGAGCCGGAGCTGCCCAGTCACGGTATCCAGGCCGACCGCAGCCAAAGCGAACCCCAGCATCATCGCCGTGATTGTCTTGAACGGCGATCCCTTGCCCATGCCGACGAAGCTGAAAAACGTCAGCATGTAGACGGCGAAGAACTCGGGCGGCCCGAACTTGAGCGCAAATTTGGCTACCAGCGGCGCCAGGAAGGTAATCATCAGAACGGCCACGAGCGCGCCGATGAACGAGGAGGTAAAGGCGGCCGTCAGCGCCTCGCCAGCCCTGCCCTGCTGGGCCAAAGGATACCCGTCGAAGGTGGTCGCTACCGACCAGGGTTCCCCCGGGATGTTGAAGAGGATCGACGTGATGGCTCCACCGAACAGCGCGCCCCAGTAGATGCAGGAGAGCATGATGATGGCGGAGGTCGGCGGCATGGTAAAAGTAAGCGGCAGCAGGATCGCCACGCCATTCGCGCCGCCCAGCCCGGGCAGGACGCCGATCAACACGCCGAGTACGATCCCGACGAACATGAGCAGGATGTTGTACCCGCTCAGAGCGACCGCGAAGCCGTGCAGCAGCGAGCTCAGCTCTTCCACTGGGCGTCTCTCTCCGCAAGAGGTTGCTAGAAACCCAGCATGCGTTCGACGGGGCCCTTCGGCAGCGGGACCGCGAACCACTTTTCAAACATCAGGAACAAGAAGACGCTCACGGAAATCCCGACCGCCGCCGCCTTTGGAACGGAGTAGCCGCCGAGCCACGCCATGAAGATTGCGATGTAGGTCGCAGACGCGACATAGACGCCGAGGACGTGAATGAGACCCACGTAGACGGTCGCCGGCAGCAGAACCGACAGGATCTGCTTCAACTGTTGCCGCTCGACAAAGGCGTCCGGGTTCTTCAACTTGCCAAACACCGCCTGGAACAGCGTTGCCGCGCTCGAAAAGCAGATCAGCAATCCGATATAGAAGGGAAAATAACCGGACTGGGGGCCATCGGATGCCCACCCAGCGCCGAGCCGCTGGCTATCACGAATGACGACCAGACCGATGGTGAATAGCAGGACTGCGGTGATGGCCTCCACTGCGCTTGTCGAAAGCCCGCCGCGGGACTGCCTGCTCCCGTGCTCGTCATCACTCATCCTGGAAAACCTCGTGCGGAGTAGCTTTTCCGCATCACGCCGCTGCGCCCGCGCCGCGAAGGGGCTGCGGTGCGCCCCCGCGGGGCGCACCGGCGCGATGGCTCACTTGGCGATGAAGCCTGCCTCTTCCATGAGTTGCTTGTGGGTGGACTCGGCTTTGGTCAGCCAGGCCTTGTACTCCTCGCCAGCCATGGCCGTCTGGTTGAAGGCGCCCTTATCCATGAATTCCTTCCATTCCGCCGTCTCACGCACCTTTTTCATCAGCGCCTGGAAGTAAGCGAGCTGTTCGGCGGACACGCCACCCGGCATGAAGATGCCGCGAAGCATCACGTAGTCGAGGTTGACCCCGGCCTCCTTGCACGTCGGAATGTCGTTCCAGGACTGGGTTTCAGTGATCTTCTGCATGTACGGCATGCGCTCGTCGTCGAACACGCACAGCGGCCGCAGTTGGCCGGCGCGCCACTGGGCAACCGCCTCGATCGGGTTGTTCACGGTCGAATCGATATGATTGCCCACGAGTTGCACCGCGACCTCCCCACCGCCCTTGAACGGCACGTAGGTAAACTTGGTGCCGGTCGCCTTTTCGAGGCCGACGGTGATGATCTGGTCTTCCTGCTTCGAGCCGGTGCCGCCCATCTTCAAGCGCTTTTGCGGATCGCCGGAGACGGCTTTCGCCGCCTCGATGAACTCCTTGGTCGTCTTGTACGGCTTCTCTGCATTGACCCAAAGCACAAATTGGTCGAGCGCCATCATCGATACGGGCGTCATCTCCTTCCAGTTGAAGGGCGTTCCAGTGGCGAGCGGCGTGGTGAACAGGTTGGAGAGCGTGATGATGATCTTGTGCGGATCGCCGCTACTCTTCTGCGTCACGTCGAGGAAGCCCTCCGCGCCTGCCCCGCCTGCCTTGTTGACCACCACGAGCGGCTGCTTGGTGAGGCTGTACTTGGTAACGATGCCCTGAATCAGCCGCGCCATCTGGTCAGCGCCGCCGCCGGTTCCGGCCGGGACAACGAACTCGATGGGCTTGGTGGGCTCCCACGCGGCTAAGGCCTGCGGCGCGGCGCCGGCTGCCGCCAGCGCGGCGGCTGCAAAAACAACACGACGTTGCGCGAAAGCGTTGAACGAACGAAACATCTGAATCCTCCTGGCAGAACTGTTAGCGAAAGCTGGGGCCGGTAACACCTTCTTCAAACGGGATCGCGGATGCGGCGCAAAAGCGGCCACCTCCACGCAACGGGATCTTTTCGTGCAAACGGGGCGGCCTGTCAAGCAAATCTCATTCCGCAGCACAGCACGGGTTGCCCATCACTTGACAAGCAACACGGGACAATCAGCAAGGTGGACCACTTTGCTCGCGACAGAGCCGAGCAATAAGCCCGTGACCGAGCCGACCCCACGCGTGCCCATCACGATCTGGTCGCACCGGGTGCGCTTCGCGTAATCCATGATGACCACGGCGGGCTCGCCTAGCCCGATATGGTGAACATACTTTACGCCCGCCTGGTCGAGGCATTCCCGGGCCGCCTTCAGCGCAGCGATGCCTTCGTCGCGATAGTAGTCCTCAAGCTGGTCACGGCTGATGAACGACTTCACATTGCCCGAGAGGATCGGCATTTGCACGTTCAGTAGATGAACCTCGACCGGGTGCCGATACCAGTCGAGTAATTTGATCAGATGTTGCACCGCCCGCAGCGAGGAATGCGAGCCGTCGACGCTGACAAGGAATTTAAGGGTGTCCATAGCCATCGCACGATATCAGTGGGAATCGGACGGCGGCATGCCTTCCCTCTCGGCGAGATCGACGGTGGCGGGCGGTCGCCGCGCCATGTGTGCACCGAAGAGCTTGCCAAACGCCACCACAAGAACGGCGCCGACCACGGGCCCGGCTATCCCGAGCCACGGCGCATTCGCGCTGACCCAGTGAGTCACCGCCGCGTCGTGAACGAGCATGCCGCCTGCGATCCAACCGAGCAGGGCGCCACCGGCCGTGATGATCCAGGGAAGACGCTCCATCAGATGCAGCACGATCTTACTGCCCCAGACGATGATGGGCACGCTCACGAGGAGACCGAAGATGATGAGCACCATGCTGTCGCCGGCGGCACCGGCGATCGCGATCACGTTGTCGAGGCTCATCACCGCATCGGCCACGACGATGGTCCTGATCGCGCCAAGAAGGCGCTCCGAAGCGGCCACCTCATGGCCACCGTCGCCTTCGGGCAGCAACAGCCTGACACCGATCCACAACAGCAGCAACGCGCCGACGATCTTGAGAAACGGAATCCTGAGCAGCGTGATGGCGAAGAAGATCAAGATCACACGCAGGGCAATCGCCCCGAATACGCCCCAGAAGATGGCCTTGTTTCTCTGGGCGGGCGCTAGGCGCCGGCAAGCGAGTGCTATTACGACGGCGTTATCGCCGCCGAGCAAAACATCGATTGCAATGATCTGGAGGACCCCGATCCAGAACTGTGGCGCGGTGACGTCCATCCCGCTCGTCAGGCCCCTCGCAGTCCACGCACCCAGTGCCTGCCTATCAGAACAGCCCGACTACTTTTCCGTTCTCGTCCAGATCGATCTTCTCCGCCGACGGCGCTTTCGGCAAGCCGGGCATGGTCATGATGTCGCCGCAGATCATGACGACAAACTCGGCGCCGGCGGCGAGCCGCACCTCGCGGACGTTGACGGTGTGGCCGGTGGGTGCGCCACGCGTGCCCGCGTTCGTGGAGAAAGAGGACTGTGTCTTCGCCACGCAGATGGGGTAGTGGCCGTAACCGTCCTCCTGCAGCCTCTGGATCTGCGCCTTGACCTTGGAGTCCGCGGTGACCTCTCCCGCGCCATAAACTTTGGTCGCGACCGCCTTCAGCTTGTCCCAGAGGCTGTCGCCGTCCCGGTAGACGAACTTGAAATCCGGCGCACCTTTCTCGGCAAGCGCAACCACAGTGCGGGCAAGTTCCTCGGCGCCGGCACCGCCCTGCGCCCAGTGCCGCGCGAGCACGACCGAGATGCCGAGCTTGGTCATCTTCTCCTGAAGCAAAGCGTGCTCAGCGTCCGTGTCGAAGGTGAAGTGATTGACCGATACCACGCAGGGCAGGCCGTAGACGCTGGTCACGTTCGAGACGTGGCGCTCGAGGTTGGCGATGCCACTCTCCAGCGCTTTCAGGTTCTCTTTGTTCAGCTCCTTCAGGTCCGCGCCGCCGTGGTACTTGAGTGCGCGCACAGTGGCGACCAGCACGACTGCGGATGGACGAAGCCCGGACTTGCGGCACTTGATGTCGATGAATTTCTCGGCGCCGAGGTCCGCGCCAAAACCCGCTTCAGTCACAACGTACTCGCCAAGTTTTAGCGCCGCTTTCGTCGCGATGACGGAATTGCAGCCATGGGCGATATTGGCAAAAGGCCCGCCATGGATGAACGCGGGGTTGTTCTCCAGGGTCTGCACCAGGTTCGGCGCGAGCGCGTCCTTGAGCAGCACGGTCATCGCCCCATGGGCCTTCAGATCCCGCGCTCGGACGGGCTTCTGGTCGCGGGTGTAGCCCACCACGATTTTGCCCAAGCGTTCCTTGAGGTCGTGAACCGAAGTCGCGAGGCAGAAGATCGCCATCACCTCGGACGCCACCACGATATCGAAGCCGTCCTCACGCGGATACCCGTTGGCCGTGCCACCTAGCGAGCAGACTATGTCCCGAAGAGCGCGGTCATTCATGTCCACCACGCGCTTCCACGTAATGCGGCGCAGGTCGATGCCGAGTTCGTTACCGTGATGGATGTGGTTATCCACCATGGCCGCAAGGAGGTTGTTCGCGAGCGAGATCGCGGAGAAGTCGCCGGTGAAATGAAGGTTGATGTCCTCCATCGGCACCACCTGCGCATAGCCGCCACCAGCCGCTCCTCCCTTCATGCCGAACACCGGGCCCAGGCTGGGTTCCCGCAAGCAGATGATCGCCTTCTTGCCGATGCGATTGAGCGCATCACCCAGACCCACCGTGGTGGTCGTCTTGCCCTCCCCGGCTGGGGTCGGGCTGATCGCGGTGACGAGGATCAGCTTTCCATCCGGACGGACGCTGAGCGAGTTCACGTAGTCGAGCGACACCTTGGCCTTGAAGTGGCCGTACGGCTCGAGGTGCGCCTCGTCGATGCCGAGCTGCTCCCGAGCAAGGGTGGAGATGCGCTTCAGCTTCGCCTGCTGAGCAATTTCGATGTCCGATGGCATGTTTCACATTCCCGTTTGTTGGTCTTGATGATGCAGGCCGGGCCTGTCCCGTTGCTGGCAGTGGCCAGCCGCGACCCGCGCGAGGAACATAGTTGGCGGCCGTCTCGCGCTCTCGAAAAATAGGGGCTGGATGGGTGCGCGTCGAATCCGGGCCGTCGGGCGGTCACGCGTCTTCGAAAAGTAGCTGGCCGCCGCCGTAGCTCGATGTCTTCGCGAGCCTGCCTCCCTTCTTGACCCTGACCGCGCAGTACTTGAACTCGGGGATCTTGGCGTACGGATCCAGCGCCGGATTGGTGAGCAGATTGGCGGCCGCCTCGTAAAAGCAGAACGGGATAAAGACAGCCCCGCGCGGCGTCCCGGGATCGGCCCGCGCATAGAGGGTGATAGCGCCACGGCGTGAGGCCACAGTGACCACGGTGCCCGGCTTCGCGCCGATCTGGTCGAGGTCGAGCGGATGCATCGATGCGACCGGCTGGGGCTCGATGGCGTCGAGCACGCTTGCCCGCCGCGTCATTGCCCCGGTGTGCCAGTGCTCCAGCTGACGCCCGGTAATGAGCACCATCGGATACTTGGCGTCTGGACGCTCCGCCGCGGGGATCACGTCTGCGGGAACAAACCGCCCGCGCCCGGTCTCGGTCGGAAAATCATCCGTAAACACGACTGGCTGGCCGGGGTCGTCCTCGCTCTCGCACGGATACGTCACGCAGCCCTCACGCTCGAGGCGTTTCCAGGTAATGCCCGTGATCGAAGGCATCGCCTGGCGCATCTCTTCAAACACCTCGCCCACGCCGCTCTCGGCACCTCGATAGTTCCAGTCGAGTCCGAGGCGCTTTGCCAGCTCCTGAATGATCCACAGGTCCTGGCGTGCTTCGCCGGGCATGTCCAGCGCCCGCCGCCCCAGCTGCACCATGCGGTCGGTGTTGGTGACGCTGCCAGTCTTCTCTGGCCAGGCGGAAGCCGGCAGGATGACATCGGCCAGGTAGGCAGTTTCGGTAAGGAAGATGTCTTGCACCACCAGCCAGTCGAGCTCGGACAGGGCTTCGCGGGCATGGTTCAGATCCGGGTCGGACATGGCCGGGTTCTCGCCCATGATGTACATGCCCCGAATCTTGCCCGCGTGGACGGCGTCCATGATCTCGACCACAGTAAGGCCCGGATTCGGGTCGAGGTGCTCGACGCCCCACAGTTTCTGGAACTTTTCCCGCACCTGCGGATTGTCCACGCGCTGGTAGTCAGGATAGACCATCGGGATAAGCCCCGCGTCGGACGCGCCCTGCACGTTGTTCTGGCCGCGCAGGGGGTGCAATCCGGTGCCGGGCCGGCCGACCTGGCCCGTCATCAGCGACAGCGCAATCAGGCAGCGGGCATTGTCGGTGCCGTGCACGTGCTGGGATATGCCCATTCCCCACAGGATCATCGATCCCTTGGAGGTCGCGAAGAGACGCGCCACTTGCTTGATGGTCTCAGCGGGGACTCCGCAGACGGGCGCCATCGCCTCGGGACTGTAGCCCTCCACGTTCCGCTTGAGTTCGGCGAAGCCGATGGTGCGGCTTTTGATGAAAGCCTTGTCGACGAGTCCCTCGTGCACGATGGTGTGCATCATCGCATTGAGGAGCGCGACGTCCGTGTCGGCCTTGAAGCGCAGGGCATATGTGGCGTGCCGGGTGAGCTCCGTCCCACGCGGATCGGCGACGATCAGCTTCGCTCCTTTCGCCACGGCATTCTTGATCCAGGTCGCGGCAACCGGGTGGTTCACCGTCGGGTTCGCACCGATGATGAAGACGACCTCGGCGTTCATCACGTCCATCACCTGATTCGACACGGCGCCGGAGCCGAGCCCCTCGAGCAGCGCCACCACCGACGAGGCGTGGCACAGGCGCGTGCAATGGTCAACGTTGTTGCCACCGAAACCGGTACGCACCAGCTTCTGAAACACGTACGCCTCCTCGTTGCTGCCTTTTGCCGAACCGAATCCAGCCAGGGCACCCGCCCCGAGGCGGTCGCGGATCTCCTTCAGCTTGCCGGCGGCGAGGTCGAGTGCCTCGTCCCAAGTCGCCTCGCGAAATATCTCGTGCACCCGATCGGGGTCCATGGTGAACCCTGCGGACTTCGGGGCGCCCTCCCTGCGCACCAGGGGCTTGGTGAGCCGGTGCTTGTGGTGGGCATAGTCGAAGCCGTAGCGGCCCTTGACGCACAGGCGGCCCTCATTCGCGGGACCGTCCTTCCCGTTCACGTAGAGTATCCGGTTGTCCTTCACGAAATACGTGAGCTGGCAGCCTACCCCGCAGAATGGGCAGACCGAATCCACGGCCTTGTCCGGCACCTCCATGCCGACGCCGCGCGCTGGCATCAGAGCACCCGTCGGGCAAGCCTGGACGCACTCGCCGCAGGCAACGCAGGTGCTGATGCCCATCGGATCGTCGAGATCGAAGACGATCTTCGAATGTTCGCCTCGAAACGCGTAGCCGATGACGTCGTTCACCTGGACTTCGCGGCAAGCGCGCACACAGCGCGTGCACTGGATGCACGCGTCGAGATTCACCGCAATGGCGGGATGACTCAGATCGCCGGCGACCTTGGACCGGGGAGCGAACCGCGGGGCGCCGACCTTCAGCTTGTCTACCCAATGCTGCAGTTCGGACGTGAGGGTATATCGCTCCTCCGGCATATCGGAGAGCAGCAACTCGAGCACCATCCTCTGGGATGCGATGGCCCGCTCGGACGAGGTGCTCACTTCCATACCGTCCTTCGGGTAGCGGCAGCAGGACGGAGCCAGCACCCGCTCGCCCTTGATCTCGACCATGCAGGCACGACAGTTACCGTCTGGACGATAACCATCCTTGTAGCAGAGGCGCGGGATCTCGACGCCGTGCCGATCAGCGACCTGGATGAGGGTCTCCCCCCGATGGGCCGTGACCTTCCGGCCGTCGAGCGTGAAGTCGATCGGGAGCGCGTCGATTTCGTTCTTGCTAAGCCCTGTCATGGGTAGTCTCTGAAGAGGCTATGCCGCGGAGGAGCCAGGGTTTGCGGAGCGGGCCGCGCGCGGCATTTTCCGGGGCGCCATGGCAACGCGGATTAGTCGAGTTCCTGGGGAAAGTACTTGATCACGCAGTTCACCGGGTTAGGTGCCGCCTGCCCGAGGCCACAGATCGACGCATCCATCATCGCGGCGCCCAGTTCCTCCAGGAGCGGCTTGTTCCACCTCGGCTGGTCGAGGAGCTGCAGCGCCTTCGACGTCCCGACGCGGCAGGGCGTGCACTGCCCGCAGGATTCCTCGGAAAAGAACTTCATCACGTTGCGCGCCGCGTCCCTTGCACGATCGAAATTGGACAGAATGATCACCGCCGCCGAGCCGATGAAGCAGCCGTGGGGATTCAGGGTGTCGAAGTCGAGCGGTACGTCGCCGAGCGACGCCGGCAGGATGCCCCCCGAGGCGCCACCCGGCAAGTAACCATAGAACGCGTGCCCATCGAGCATCCCGCCGCAGTATTCGTCGATCAACTCCCTGACGGTGATGCCGGCGGGTGCGAGCTTGACGCCCGGTTCACGAACGCGGCCCGAGACCGAGAACGACCGCAGGCCCTTGCGCCCGTGCCGCCCCTGGGACGCGAACCACGCCGCTCCCTTCTCGACGATGTCGCGCACCCAGTAGACGGTCTCCATGTTGTGCTCGAGGGTGGGCCGACCGAAGAGCCCCACCTCCGCGACATAGGGCGGACGCAGCCGCGGCATGCCGCGCTTGCCCTCGATCGACTCGATCATCGCCGACTCCTCGCCGCAGATATAGGCGCCCGCCCCGCGTCGCAGGAAGACCGGCGGCAGAGGACAGGGTGCATTCGCCTGCAGGCGCGCGATCTCGCGTTCCAGAATCGCGCGCACACCGTGGTACTCGTCGCGCAGATAGACGTAGACCTCGGCGATGCCGACCGCCCACGCGGCGATGATCATGCCCTCCAGGAACCGGTGCGGGTCGCGCTCGAGGTAATAGCGGTCCTTGAACGTGCCGGGCTCGCCCTCGTCCAGATTCACCGCCATCAGGCGGGGAGCCCGCTCACCGCGCACGATCCGCCACTTGCGACCGGCGGGAAAGCCCGCGCCACCGAGGCCACGCAGCCCGGATTCCTCCATGGCCTGAATGATCGCCTCGACATCGCGTTTCCCCGCGAGACAGTCGGCGAGCAGCTGATAGCCGCCGCCAGCGCGATAGGTCTTGTAGTCAATGTAAGCCGGTGGCGTGTCCTTGAGCGCGTTTTCCTTGACCCGCTTCTGAACTGCCTCGGCGGTGGCGTTGCAGACAGGGTTCTGCGCCACGACCGCCACCGGGGCCGATTCGCAACGACCGACGCACGGGGCGGGGATGACGCGCACGCCTTTGCCAAGGACGCCCTTCAGCATCGCCATCAGCCCTTGCGAGCCCGCCATTTCGCAGGACAGCGAGTCGCAGACGCGAACGGTGACGGCGGGCGGCGGGACGTCGCCCTCGCGCACCACGTCGAAGTGATGGTAGAAGGTCGCCACTTCGTACACCTCGGTCATCGCGAGCTTCATCAGCTGCGCCAGCGCCACGATGTGCGCTGCCGAAACGTGGCCATAGCGATCCTGGATTCGGTGCAGGTGTTCGATCAAGAGATCGCGACGGCGCGGCTCGTCGCCCAGCAGAGCGAGGACCTCGGCCAGCACCTTGGGGTCGGCGGTGCGCCCCTTCATGGTCACGCGAGGACCTTTGGTTTGACGAACGCCGCCTAGGGCGATCTTCTTCATCTCCATCGTCTGCAATCCTTCCTCCTCGAATCCTCACGGCCTCACCCTGGGTCGGGGTCTATCTCATCGGCCGGAACCCGAGATCCGCGCAGACGATCAATGCCACGGCGGACTGCCGTCAGAATACACCCTAACAATGACAATGACTTACCGAAGCAGGGCTTTGAGCGTTGACCCCATCTCTGCAGGGTTGCGCGTGGTCTTGACGCCGCTTTCTTCCATGACGGACAGCTTCTCCTCCGCAGTGCCCTTCCCGCCGGAGATGATCGCGCCAGCGTGCCCCATGCGCTTTCCCGGTGGCGCGGTCACGCCCGCGATGAATCCGACCACGGGTTTGCGCATATGGTTCTTGATCCAGCGCGCGCATTCCTCTTCGTCCGAGCCGCCGATCTCACCGACCATCACGACGGCTTCGGTGGCGGGGTCATCGTTGAACATGCGCATCACGTCGATATGCTTGAGCCCGTTCACCGGGTCGCCGCCGATGCCTACGCAGGTGGACTGGCCGAGACCGAGGTCCATCAGCTGGCCGACCGCTTCGTAGGTCAACGTGCCGGAGCGCGAAACGACGCCGATCGGCCCCTTCTTGTGGATGTGTCCCGGCATGATCCCGATCTTGATTTCGTCCGGCGTGATCACGCCCGGGCAGTTCGGGCCGACCAGAATCGTCTTCTTGTTCTGCTTACCCATGCGGTCGCGCACCACGACCATATCGCGAACGGGAATGCCCTCGGTGATGCAGATGACGAGGTCCAGATCGGCCTCGACCGCTTCCCAGATCGCCTCCGCGGCGAACGGCGGCGGGACGTAGATCACGGACGCATTCACGCCCGCCTTGGCCTTCGCATCTTTCACGTTCGCAAAGATGGGGATGCCTTCGAAATCCTCTCCAGCCTTCTTCGGGTTCACGCCGGCGACGAAGCAGTTCGCGCCGTTGGCGTAGTCGCGGCACATGCGGGTGTGAAACTGTCCGGTCTTGCCGGTGATCCCCTGGGTGACGACGCGGGTGTTCTTGTCGATGAGAATGGACATCAGTGGGCCCCCCTGGCCGCGGCGACGACCTTCTGAGCGGCGTCAGCCATGTTGTCTGCAGCGATGATCGGCAGGCCGGACTCGGCGAGGATCTTCTTGCCGAGGTCCTCGTTCGTGCCCTTCATGCGCACCACCAGCGGCACCTTCAGCCCGACGGCCCGCGACGCCTCGACCACTCCCGTCGCAATCACGTCGCACTTCATGATGCCGCCGAAGATGTTGACGAGGATCGCCTTCAGGCCCGGGTTGCGGAGCATGATCTTGAACGCCTCTGTCACCTTGTCGGTGGTGGCGCCGCCGCCCACGTCGAGAAAGTTCGCCGGGCTGCCGCCATAGAGTTTGATCACGTCCATGGTCGCCATCGCGAGGCCTGCACCGTTCACCAGGCAACCGATGTCCCCATCGAGCGAGATATAGGAAAGATCGTACTTCGACGCCTCGATCTCGGCCGGGTCCTCTTCGTCGAGATCGCGCATCTCGAGAATCTCGGGATGGCGAAAAGCGGCGTTATCGTCGAATGTCATCTTCGCGTCGAGGGCCAGCACGTCACCCGCCCCCGTGAGGATCAGGGGATTGATCTCGGCAAGCGAGGCATCGGTCTCCCAAAAAGCCTGGTACAGGCCCTGCATGAACTTCCGCCCCTGCTGCACCGCAGCGTCCGGAATACCGATCTTGCGCGCCACGTCGTCCGCCTCGGCGTCCTGGAGCCCGGCGACGGGATCAACGTAGATCTTGTGGATCTTTTCCGGCGTGTGCGCCGCCACCTCCTCGATGTCCATGCCGCCCTCCGAGGACGCCATGAGGCAGACCTTCTGCGTCACACGGTCCACCACCATGCCCACATACAACTCCTTCTTGATGTCGGCCCCTTCCTCGATCAGCAGGCGCTTCACAACTCGCCCCTCCGGACCGGTCTGGTGCGTCACGAGTGTCATGCCGAGGATCTGGCCGGCATACTGCTTGACCTCGTTCATGGACTTCGCGACCTTGACGCCACCGCCCTTCCCGCGGCCTCCCGCGTGGATCTGGGCCTTCACCACCCAGACCGGGCCGCCGAGGGTCTTCGCCGCCGCAAGCGCCTCGTCGACGCTGAAGCAGGGCACCGATCTGGGTGTGGCTACTCCGTAATTTCGCAGAACTTCTTTGGCTTGATATTCGTGGATCTTCATCTTTGATCTTCTTGCAGTGATGGTCGGAGTTTTTTGGGTGCGACGCCGCATTGCGAGGGTCACCGAGACTTTTTTCTCTGATCTGGCTCTCTGCAGAACCGGGCGATAACCCGGTCGGCGAACCACGGCGTTGCGCGTGCGATATTCTACTCCAGCGTCCGACCGGGCAGGCGGCCGCCGAGCGACTGATGCTTAGGCGCACGAGTCGAGGAAGACAACACTTGAAATCGCTGACAGATCTTCAGCGCGCGTTGCATGGCGAGACCGACCGCGCGCTGGCTGCGACCTTCGCGGAAGCCGAGGCACGCGCGGGAAAGCCCTACGCGTGTCGTGCGGGGTGCAGTGCGTGCTGTCACCAGATCGTGCTCTGCACCGCGCCAGAGGCGATGCTCATCGCGGATCATCTGCGCGCAACACTGACCGCCGCGCAGCTGGAAACAGCCGCAGGCAAGCTCGATGCGCAGTCCGAGGCGGGTGCCGGACTCGGCTTCCTCGAATACTCCCGGGCGAGGATTCCCTGCGCGTTTCTCGACGCGAAGGGCGCCTGTTCGATCTACGAGGTCCGGCCGATGGCTTGCCGCGCCCTCAAGTCGTTCTCCGTCACGGCGTGCGAGCGGGTTCCGGAATCACTCTCGGACCTTGGAAGTCACTTGATTCCGGGTAGTGGACCGGGGCTGAGGACAGCGAAGGCGCTTGGGGTGCAGCACTATCGGACGCTCGCCGAGGACGCAAAGATCGAACCGCAGGACTTCACCCTGATGCTGCCGCGAGCCGTCGCGATTGCCCTCGCGGCTGGCGAAGTGGAACTGGTTCCGGCGTTTGGTCCTGCAAGGGTGCCGGGTTTCTGCGCAGGCGGATAGCCGCGGCGGTCAGCTATTGGCCGAAGAGCCCTTCAGCCCCGAAAGGGGCTCGCCCAAGCCCCGGGAAGGACCCGGACCGTCGTCGACCATCGGCCCTTCGGTCCGCGGGCCCCGCAGCGAGACCCCGAACGCCTTCAGCGGGTGCGCAAAGGCGTCGTTGACCGCGGTCGGCTCGTAGCCGCAGTGGGCCATGCACTGGGCACACTTCGGATTGCGATCGGAGCCGTAGCGGTCCCACTCGGTTTCCTCCATGAGTGCTTTGAAGGTGGGCGCGTAGCCTTCGCCCACCAGCAGGTAACAAGGCTTCTGCCAGCCGAACACGTTGCGAGTAGGGTTCCCCCAAGGCGTGCACTGGTAGTTCTGGTTCCCCGCCAGGAAGTCCATGTAGAGACTGGAGTGGTTGAATCTCCAGCCCCGGCCCTTGCCCTGCCGCAGAATGTCCCGGAACAGCCGCCGGGTGGCATTGCGTTGGAGAAATACGTTCTGTGATGGCGCACGCTCGTAGCTGAAGCCGGGGGACACGGTGATCGCTTCGATGCCGAGACGGGTTGCGTCATCGAAGAACTCCGCCACGCGTTCCGGCGCCTCGCCGTCGAACAGGGTGCAGTTGATGCTCACGCGGAACCCCTTCGACAGGGCGAGCTTGATCGCCTCCACCGCGCGATCGAACACCCCCTCCTGGCAGACCATTTCGTCGTGTCGCTCGCGGTCGCCGTCGAGATGGACCGAGAACGTCAAATACGGCGACGGCGTGTAATCATCCATGCGCTTCTTGAGCAGGAGCGCGTTGGTGCACAGGTACACGAACTTGCCGCGTCCGACGATGCGCCGAACGATCTCCGGCATTTCCTTGTGCAACAGCGGCTCTCCCCCGGGGATCGAGACGATGGGCGCGCCACACTCGTCGACCGCAGCGAGGCACTCGTCGACGGAAAGACGCTTGTTCAGAATCTCCTCCGGGTATGCGATCTTCCCGCAGCCCGCGCAGGCGAGGTTGCACCGGAACAACGGTTCGAGCATCAGAACGAGGGGATAGCGCTTCACTCCGAGCAGCTTCTGCCTGAGGACATAGAGGCCGACCTTGAGTTGCTGGCGGAAGGGGACGCTCATTCGCGGCTCGATGTAAGCGTTGGCGATCGGTGATGGCTCGGCGGCCCCATCCTGCGCTCGAGGTCCCTTACCACAAGTTGGTGATGCACGATCTCATGCGGCACGTAGACCGGTGGACCGCACAGCTCACGGGCCAGCCCCACGATTTCGATTGCATGTACCACGCCCGCGCAGAAGCCTTGCGGCTGCGCGAGCAGACCTTCGGATTGCAGTGTTTGCAGCGGCTTCGGTTCAGTCATTGTTTCTGTTCTTGGCCGCACCGGGGATCGTCCGAGGCCGGTCTCGCGGACCTATTAACCCTGTGCAAGCCAGGGACTTGGTCTGGGAGCGTTGCAGCAATTTCGCGATAATATCGCGTTGAGCCGGTTTTCGCACATCCCACCGTCGCGTCAACAAAGGGGCCGGCAAGTGAATAGGTCCCCGCGGCAAGATGGTATGCTGCGGCTTGGCGGCGCGATGTTGGGAGCGCTCGCCCGGGCAGGGAGGGGCAGAAAGCCCTATGGCCAAAGGACTCGACGACGCGGTTGACTGCCGTTTGCCGGCCCCGAGCCGATTCGCGACTCGATCAAAGTGCTGACAGAAACGATAACAAACGTACCCGCGGCGTCCGGAAGCCACGCCCGGCAAGTTTCGGACAACGAATTCCAGGCACGCATGCTCGACGGTGTGTCGCGCACGTTCGCCCTTACCATCCCGCAGCTTCCGGGCGATCTCACAGCCGTCGTGAGCAACGCGTACCTGCTCTGCCGCATCATCGACACGATCGAGGATGAGCCGTCCCTGAGTCCGGCGGCGAAGCGCGAATTCTCCGATCGATTCGTAAGCGCGGTGGCAGGCGAGGCTTCAGCCGAGCGCTTCAGCACCGACCTCGCGCCGCACCTGTCACCCTCGACCATTGCCGCCGAGCACGCGCTGATTCGGGAGACGCCGCGCGTGCTCGGGATCACCCATCGCTTCACCCCGTCGCAGCAGGATGCCCTTGTCACCTGCGTGCGAGTGATGGGCCAGGGCATGGTCCGGTTCCAGGAAACCAAGGGCGCACGCGGGCTCGACGATCTCCCTGAACTCGACAGATACTGCTACCACGTTGCGGGCGTGGTCGGCGAAATGCTGACCCGGCTCTTCTGCGATTACTCCCCCGCTATCGCACTGCATCGCGGCACGCTGATGCCGCTTGCAGTCTCTTTCGGTCAGGGCCTGCAAATGACCAATATCCTGAAGGACGTCTGGAGCGATCTCGCCCGGGGCGCCTGCTGGCTTCCGCGAGAGGTGTTCGCGGGTGCCGGTTTCGATCTCAAAGACCTCGCGCCCGGCCGGTATAGTGACAATTACGGGAAAGGGTTGACGGTCCTCGTCGCGGTCGCCCACGGGCATCTGCGCGATGCGCTGCGATTCACCCTCCTTATTCCGGCATCGGAAACGGGGATCCGCAACTTCTGCCTTTGGGCGATCGGGATGGCGCTGCTCACGCTGCGCAAGATCCACCGGCGCCCGGACTTTGCGCGCGGCGACGAGGTGAAGATTTCCCGCCGCAGCGTACAGTCCATCGTCGTCGCCAGCCGGCTCGCAGCGGGTCACGACCCGGCGATCCGGATGCTGTTCCGCCTCGCGGCGCTCGGGCTGCCGCTGATTCCACGGGAGTTAAATTGATGGTTCATCCAGCGGGTCGGCTGCATCGCAAGCTCTCTGTCGTACGGGACGCACCGCGAAACGCGCTCGATCATGCGATCGACCGGGCCCGGGAAGCGCTGCTGGCGGCGCAGCATCCGGAAGGCTATTGGTGCTTCGAGCTCGAAGCCGACTGCACGATACCCGCCGAGTACGTGCTGATGATGCACTACATGGACGAGATTGATGAAGCGCTGCAAGAGAAGTTCGCCGTGTACCTGCGTGCGCGGCAGATGGCGCACGGCGGCTGGCCCCTCTACCACGGCGGGGCATTTGACATCAGCTGTTCGGTGAAGGTGTATTACGCGCTCAAGCTCGCGGGCGACTGCACCGAGGCGCCCCATATGGTGAAGGCACGGCAGGCGATTCTCGCCCATGGTGGGGGAGCGCGGGCCAACGTATTCACGCGCATCACGCTCGCCTTGTTTGGACAAGTGCCTTGGCGCGCGGTGCCATTCATCCCGGTCGAGGTGATGCTCCTGCCGCGATGGTTCCCGTTTCACGTTAGCCGGGTCTCGTACTGGTCGCGCGCGGTCATGGTACCGCTGTTCATCCTGTGCAGCCTGAAACCGAAAGCGCGCAATCCGAAGCAGGTCGACATCCGCGAGCTGTTCACCATCGAGCCCGAGCATGAGCAGCACTACTTCCCATCACGCTCGCGGCTGAACGATCTCTTCCTCCTGCTCGATCGGATCGGCCGCCGGCTCGAGCCCCTGATTCCGGGTTGGGTGCGCCGCCGCGCCGTGCGCAAGGCGGAAGCCTGGTTCCTCGAGCGGCTGAACGGCCTCGGAGGACTGGGCGCGATCTTCCCCGCGATGGTGAACGCCTACGAAGCGCTCGACCTGCTCGGCTTTCCACCGGACCATCCTCATCGCAGGACTGCCAAGGAAGCGCTCGAGCGGCTGCTGGTGATCGGCGAGCATCGCGCCTACTGCCAGCCCTGCTTTCCCCCAGTGTGGGACACCGGTATCGCGTGCCTGGCGCTCACGGAAAGCGGAGGTGCGGACCAAAGCGTGAGCCGTGGTCTCGACTGGTTGAAGGCGAACCAACTGCTCGACGAGCCTGGCGACTGGCGTGAATCGCGGCCGCGATTGCGCGGCGGTGGCTGGCCGTTCCAGTTCGAGAACGGCCACTATCCGGATATCGACGACACCAGCATGGTCGCATGGGCTATGGAGGCTGTCGGCAACGCCGCTTACGCCGAGTCGATCGCCAGGGCGATCGAGTGGATCCGCGGAATGCAATCGGAGAACGGGGGCTTCGGCGCCTTCGACGTCGACAACACCCACTACTACCTGAACGAGATCCCGTTCGCCGACCACGGCGCGCTGCTCGATCCGCCCACCGCGGACGTGAGTGCACGGTGCGTTGCAGTGCTCGCGTTCACCGCGCGCACGAACCCTGACCATCAAGCGGCGCTGGAGGCCTGCATGGGTTACCTACGCGCCGAGCAGGAGCCCTCGGGTGCATGGTTCGGGCGCTGGGGCACCAACTACATCTACGGCACGTGGTCGGTCCTCGCCGCGTTCGAGGTAGCGGGCATTCCCCACTCCGACCCGGCGGTGCAGCGCGCCGCAGCTTGGCTGAAGAGCGTGCAGCGGTCCGACGGTGGATGGGGAGAGGACAACGACTCGTACGCCCATCCCGAGACGGCCGCTCAAGCGCACGAGAGCACGTCGTTTCAGACCGCCTGGGCGATGCTCGCGCTGCTGGCCGCGGGTGAAGGTGCGTCGTCGGGCGCGGTGCGTCGGGGCGCCGAGTACATTCTGCGCACTCAGCGCGACGATGGGCTGTGGCACGAGGACTGGTTCACTGCCCCGGGATTCCCGCGCGTCTTCTATCTGAAGTACCACGGCTACAGCAAGTATTTCCCGCTCTGGGCGCTGGCGCGCTACCGCAGCGAGCGCAGCCGCCACGCGTGAGCGCCGCTGTCGCCGGTCTCGTCGTCGCCCTGCCTGAGGAATGCCGCAGCTTGACCGACAAACGGGTTCGGCGCGGCGAGTGTTTCGCGCTCGGTGAAGCCCGCCTCGTCTGTATCGCGGGCATTGGGGGCGACAACGCACGCCACGCTGCTCGCCGATTGATCGACGATGGCGCCAGCGGCCTCTTGAGTTGGGGATGCGCGGCGGCACTGTCACCCTCGCTTAAGCCCGGCGACCTGTGTCTTCCGGAAGAGATACTCGATGCGCGCGGCGAACGGCGAACCGTATCGCCGGTATGGCACGAGCGAGCGCGGAAAGCATTGGAACCCGACTTCGACCCCCGCACCGGCCCTCTCCTTACGACCGACTGCATCGCAGCGACCGCCACCGACAAGCATGCGCTCGCAGCGCAATTCCGCGCGGTCGCAGTGGACATGGAAAGTGCCGCCGTGGCTGCGGTCGCGCGCGAGCGCGATGTGCCGTTTCTTGCCGTGCGTGCGATCGCCGACCCTGTGGATATGGCGCTGCCCGCTGCGGTCCTGCGCGCCACGGACGCACACGGAACGGTGCATCCGTCGCTGCTGCTTCGCCACACGTTGCTGCATCCTGGACAGGCGCTGGGACTGCTGCGGCTTGCATCGCATTTCCGGGCCGCCTTGCGAACCCTGACCGGCGCCGCCCGTCGAATGGGCGGTGACTGCCTGCTGGGCAGAACCGTGCAGCGTCGCTAGTGTCCTGAGTCGTTAGTTCGCGGAATAATCACTCGTGCCCTCGCGATACGTCTGGAAAAGTGGCGAAATCGGCGCCAGACAAGGCGCCCAGCGCAGCAAGGTTGGACACCTTGCGAGCATGGGCAA
>JBEVOI010000243.1:0-17701 GCA_040507665.1 Burkholderiales bacterium | reverse complement strand
CCCACTCGTGATGCGTGCCGGGGAGCCGATCTTCAGCGATTCGCGATCCACCGCCACGACATCGATACCGCTGCCGGGAGGCGGAAAACTCACCGCGACGGTCGCTTCCGCGAGTCCGTAGACGGGCCACATGGCCGAGGCCTTCAGCCCGCAGGGCGCGAGCGCCGTGGTGAACTCGTTGCAGAGCTCGGGCGAGATGGGTTCGGCGCCGTTCAGGATGAGGCGCACCCGCGAGAGTTCGATGCCTTCCGATTTCGCGTGATCGAACGCACGCAGGAAGTGGCGGTAGCCGAAGTTGGGCGAGCCGAGGACCGTTGCGCGCTTTTCCGACGCCTTTTTTATCCACAGCAAGGGCCTGCGCACGAAGACCTCGGTGGCCATGAGGTAGTGATCGAGTCTGAGGGAGATGGGGGTCAGGTGAAATCCGATCAGGCCCATGTCGTGGGTGAGCGGCATCCATGAAAGGGCGACGTCGCCCGCCTCCGCACCCGTGCCCTCGTGCACGGCATCGAGGTTTGTGGTGATGTTCCGGTGCGTCAGCTGTACTCCCTTCGGACTGCTGGTCGAGCCGGACGAGAACTGGATCATCGCAACGTCATCAGGCGTGGGCTCATGGCGAGCGCCCTTCTTGTCTGCGTCTTCGATCTGATCGAGGAACACCGCACGGGAGGCGAGTTGCTCCGCCTGGGCGCCCAGTCCCGCGCTGACGGCGAACGCGCGGTAGCGCTCGAAGATCTTCTCGCCCGTGCAGAGGAACGCATTGCGCAGCCGCTCTCCCACGTGCAGCAGCCGCAGGCGCTGCTCGTCGGTGTTGCCCACCGCAATGGGCACCGCGACGATGCGCCCGAGCTGGCACGCCCAGAAGGCATCGACGAACTGCTCGTTAGCTGCGAGCAGCAGGATCATCTCGGCGCCGGGTCCGGCACCCTTCGCCTGGAAGTGGTGGAGCAGGGCGAGGGCGCGCTCGTGGAGTTGCGCGTAGCTGACGGTCTGCTCGTTGTGTTCGCCTTCGATATAGGTGACGGCGGACGCGGACTTGCGCGCCGCATCGAGGGCGGCGACCAGAGTGTCGTGTTTCATGGCATTCGATTCGAAGTTGAGGGGAGCGGCGATCGGCTCAGGTGAGCCGGACCGGCCGCATATGGATCGCTTCCCGCGGACGCAGATTGACCTGCGGCTCGAGCGCCGGAGGCGCGTCGCCGAGATAGGCCAGTTCGAATTCACGGGCCATGACGAAGAAATGGATCTGCATCTCGAGGAGGGCCAGCTGCTCGCCGATGCAGCGCCGCGGGCCGGCGCCGAACGGGATGTAGGCACACATGTGGCGGCCTTCGTCCGCGCCCGGCGCGAAGCGCTCCGGGTCGAAGCGCTCCGGATCGGGCCAGAAGACCGGATTCCGGTGCACCATGTACGGCGAGACAAAGACGTGCGAGCCGGCATCGATCGCGTAACCACCGATCTCGTCCGCGGCGACCGCCTTGCGCGTGAGCAGCCAGCCGGGCGGATACAGGCGGAGCGATTCCTCGATCACCTGTCGCGTATAGACGAGCGGCTGCAGGCTGTCGACCGTCATTGGCATGTCTTCCGGGAAGCCCCGGATTTCCTGCTGCATCCGGGCCGCGGCCGCGGGGTGCTGCGACAGCAGGTACCAGGTCCAGGTGAGCGCGCTGGCGGTGGTTTCGTGGCCCGCGATGATCAGCGTCATGATCTCGTCCAGAAGCTGCCGGTCGGTCATGGCCTCGCCCGTGGTGCGGTCGCGCGCGTCGAGCAGCATGGACAGCAGATCGAACGGCCGACGATCTTCCCGTCGCCGCCGTTCGACCGTGTCCTGGATGATGCTGCCCAGGGCGCGGAAACGCGCGGCGAACTGGAGGTTGCGCGCGGACTCCTCGGTGACGAGGAGAAACGGGTTGCTGCCGTGCTCGGCCACGATGCGTGGGAGGTCCTCGCTGAAAATGGAATCAAGCACGAGGGCGAGCGTCATCACGCTCATGTCCTCGTCCACGTTGACCGTGGCGCCGGCGGTCGCAACCGCACGCCACCGCTCCCGCAGCTCCAGGTTCTTCTCGTGCACCATCGGCAGGAAGCGCGAGAGGATCGTGCGGTGAAACGCGGGCTGGATCATGCGCCGCTGCCGATGCCAGAAGTCGCCCTCGCTCGTCATGATGCCTTCGCCGAGCAGGATCTTCACCCGGTCGATACCGAAGCCCTTGATGTAGTTCTTGTAGTTGGTGATCAGAACCTGCTTCGCGTGCTCCGGGTGGCTGAGCACGTAAACATGGCTCTGGGTGGTCGGATTGAAGAAGCGGTACAGGTCGCCGAATTCGCCGTACAGGCCCATCAGGCGGGCGATCGCATCCTCAGAGAAGGCGATATCGACCGGCTCGGCGGGTCCGGGCGCGTGGACTCGGTCCTGAATCTGGGTCATGGCGATGCGTTTCGGGTCCGCTGGGGGAGGCTTGACCGGCGCGGGCGCCCGAGGGTCGCGCCGGCGGGTTTGGGCCCGAAGAGTCGTCATTCTACCGCAGTCAACGTGCGATGCTCCCCGGGGGCTGCCTCTGGCCCAGCCGTTTACCGCGTACCCAGCTGTTCCGCAGTGCGGTATGATGCGGCGGTCTATGGCCGATCCGATTGGTGGCCGATTCGTCGTAGCGCCCCCGGGGACGCCGCTGTCGCATTCGCCGCCCAGGCAACTTTCGCCCTTTCCGGTCTGTCCGACCGAATATTTTCAAGGTTTTGATGGAGCAGCTCGATGACATTTGACGAGCTCGGGTTATGCCCGGAGCTTTTGCGGTCCTTGGCCGATGAGGGTTATACGGAGCCGACCCCGATCCAGCAGAAGGGCATTCCCGTGCTGCTGGCGGGCCAGGACGTGATGGCCGCCGCCCAGACCGGCACCGGCAAGACGGCCGCCTTCATGCTGCCCATCCTCGAGCGGCTGCGCTCCCAGGCGAACACCAGCATGTCCCCCGCTCGGCACCCGGTGCGCGCTCTCGTGCTCACGCCCACGCGCGAGCTCGCAGTGCAGGTGGAAGAGAGCGCGCGATCTTACAGCCGCCACATCCCACTGCGCACCACATGCGTCTATGGCGGGGTCAACATCGATCCGCAGATCGCGGCCCTGCGCGCCGGTTCGGAGATCGTGGTGGCGACGCCGGGTCGTCTCCTCGATCACCTGAACAGCAAGACCGTGCATCTGGGCCAAGTGCAATTCCTCGTGCTCGACGAGGCGGACCGCATGCTGGACATGGGCTTTCTGCCCGATATTCGCCGCATCCTGTCCCAGCTTTCAGCGCAGCGACAGAACCTGCTCTTCTCCGCGACCTTCTCCGAGGACATCCGCCGCCTCGCCTCGCATTTCATGCGTGCGCCGGTGATGATCGAGGTCGCACCCCGCAACGCGGCCGCTGAAACCGTTTCTCATGTGGTGCACCTGGTGGACTCGGCGCGCAAGCGCGACCTGCTGCTGCATCTGCTGGAGTCGCGCCACCTGTCCCAGGTGCTCGTGTTCGTCGCGATGCGCGTGGGCGCCGCGCGGCTGTCGCGCTGGCTGGAAAAGGCAGGCGTGGGGGCGACCGCGATCCACGGGGACAAGACCCAGCAGGAGCGTCTCGAGGCGCTGGCGGGCTTCAAGGACGGCACGATCCGCGTCTTGGTGGCAACGGACGTTGCCGCACGCGGGCTCGACATCGAGGAGCTGCCCCTCGTGATCAATTACGAGCTTCCGGATGCTGCCGAAAATTACGTGCACCGGATTGGCCGCACCGGTCGCGCCGGGTTGACCGGCGAAGCGATCTCCCTGGTGGCGCCAGACGAAAAAGAGCAGCTCGCCGCGATCGAAAGGTTGCTGAAAATGAAACTGCAGGTCGTAGCCCTGCCCGAATTCGAACAGGAGCGGCGGCCGCGCCGCGATCCGGGAGGGCGGTCCGAATCCCGCCCCGAACGCGGCCACGAAAGCCGCTCAGAGACTCGCGGAAGTGGGCGGTCCCGCTCAGCCCCTGAGCGAGTTTCAAGGGCTGTGGCTGCTTCGGATCCGATCTTCACGCAACCCTATTTGCCTCCCGACGGATCGGCAGAACGCGCAGGCGTGACATCGGAGAACGAACCGGCGGCAGCGCGGCGCTCCAAGCGGGCGCCAAAGCCCGTAGCCGCGCTCTTCCTGCCGCCCGGTCCGGCGCGCCAGGATAGCTAGCGTTACGCGTGCTCGGGGGTTCGGCCGCCGATGGCTGACTTCTGGCGCGACTGCGGCTTCAATCTGCTTGACCGCGACGATAGCGGACGGCTGCGGGTGACCGACGACTTCCTGCGCGCGTACCTGTGGCGCCCCGAGCTTGCGCCGGTGGATGACTCCTGCATTGCAGAGCGAGCATTGCACGCAGCGCTGCTCGAAAATCCACGCCAGGTCGTAGAGCCTGACGCCATTGCCCCCATCGCCGACAGCGACGCGCAGGAGAACTACCGGGTCCTGCTGGCGTTTCGTGACCGACTGCTGGTCCCGGACTCGATCGAGAGCGCGTACCTCTCCGTTTTCCGCGATCGTGCGGCGGGCGTACCGCCGCAGTTTCTCGACCAGCTCGCACAGGTGATCCTGCGCAACATTCTCGACGGTACCGACAATGCGCTCGAGGCGCGCGCGGGAGAACTCTTCTTCCGTGAGCAGCGGGTGAGTCTGCAGGACGGTGCAGTACTTCTGGCTGACGCGAGGACCGTGGATATGCACGAGACGAGCGGTGGCCTGGGGCGCATCGGGCGTTTGATCCGCGAGCAGCGCACGCCCTTGAAGCCGATCGAATTGAAGGTGCTGGACCCCGACAGCAGCGTTCTCTACTGGATGCGCGACGAACGCTTCGATACCGTGATGCAGATCAACGCCGGCCATGGCCGCGACGCGCTGGCACGCGTCGTCGAGATGTGGGTCGATCATTTCTTCGGGACGCCGGTCGCGGTGACACCGATTCCGGAGATCGAAACGAGAGACTGGGTCTGGCACGTGGGCCTTGACGCGGAGGCGACGCATCTGATGAATGCGATCTACAACGGTTCGGAGCCGGACGAGGAGAGCATGCACCGCATCGTCGGCCTGTTCGAGCTCAGGTTTCATGACGCTTCCGCGCTGCGGCCGGAGATGGCAGGCCGGCCGGTGTATCTCGGCATGGCGATGACTCCCGAGCACAGCTTGCGCGTTAAGCCGCAGAATCTCCTCACGAACCTGCCGCTCGCGCAGCGTGTCTGAGCAGGTGCGGAAGAGCGGCATGAGCGCGGCGGTGGCGATGCAGCGGTTGAAGGACCTGATGGGTCGGGCGGAGGAGCACATCGATCTCGCCGAGGCAGCGCTGGTGGTGGCGTTGGAGGAGTATCCGGACCTTGATATCCGGGCCTATCTCACGCGCCTCGATGAACTCGCGGATACCCTGCGACGGCGGCTCGCGCCAAACCCGCCCGTGCAGGAGCAGCTTGCGGCGCTGAACCACTACCTGTTCGTGGAGCAGGGCTTTCGCCCGAACCCGGCGGATTACTACGATCCGCGCAACAGCTTTCTGAACGACGTTCTCGATCGTCGCCTCGGCATCCCTCTTACACTTTCGATCGTCTACATCGAGATCGGGCGGCGGGTCGGGCTCCCGCTCACCGGGGTGTCGTTCCCGGGGCACTTCCTTGCGAAGTGCACGGTAAGTGGCGGCGTCGTCGTGGTCGATCCGTACTCAGGCGGGATTTCCCTGTCGCTTGCGGAATTGCGCGATCGGCTGAAGCTGCTGAAGGGGACGGAGGCTCCCACGGAGGAGCAGGTGGCCGCGATGTTGGGAACTGCGAGCGCGCGGGACATTCTCGTGCGCATGCTGCGCAACCTGAAGGCGATTTACCACAACCGGGACGAACTCGCACGCGCGCTCTCGTGCTCCGACCGCATTCTGCTCATCGCGCCCGACGCCACAGACGAGCTGCGGGAGCGCGCCACCGTCTATCTCGAGCTCGAGTGCTACCAAGCCGCGATGATCGACCTGGAGCGCTACCTGGCGTTGGAGCCGGATGCCAAGGATGCCGAGGAGGTCCGTGAGCAGCTGGTGGAGCTTCGCCGCAACGCCCCCCGTCTCAATTGAGACGGATCGTTTCGGCTCCGTTTATTCCGTCGCGCCCCCCATAACGCGCCCGTGAACGACTCCCTGGGGTCACGACTGGAAGTCCTCCATGCCGCGCCGTCCGGCCCGCCGCGATCGTTGCCTGTCCTCTTCGTGCACGGCGCCTTCGCCGCTGCGTGGTGCTGGGCGGAATATTTTCTGCCTTATTTCGCACGTCAGGGTTACGAGTGCTTCGCGGTGAGCCTGCGGGGCCACGGCGGCAGCGAGGGGGCGGACCGCCTGCATCTCGCTGGGCTCGACGATTACGCGCAGGACGTGATGCAAACCGTCGACGCAATCGGCCGTGCGCCGCTCCTCGTGGGACATTCGATGGGTGGAGCTGTCGTCCGGCGCAACCTGGAGAAGGGCGCGAAGGTGCCTGCTGCGGTGCTGCTTGCATCGGTTCCGCCGAGCGGAATGCTCGCGCCTTCCCTCAGCATGATGTGGCGCGAGCCGAAGGCGTTCCTGGAGCTCAACGTGATCCAGCACGTGAATCCGCGGTTCGCCACGATGGAAACGGTGCGACGCACGCTGTTCAGCGACGAAACCTCCGACGACGTTGTACGCAAGGTCTACCAGCGCGCGCAGATCGAGTCCCATCGGGCCATCATGGAAATGACCTGGCCACCCCCGCGTTTTCACAAGCTGCTTCCCACCCATGCGCCGCTTGTCCTGGGCGCGGGCGCGGACGTGATCTTCCCGCCGCACTGTATCGAGGAGACCGCGCGATACTTCGAGACCGAAGCGACCTTCTTCCCCGGCATGGGCCATGCCATGATGCTGGAGGCGCGCTGGCGGGAGGTAGCCGATCACATTCTAAAGTGGCTCGCGGCGCGCGGCTTGTGACAGCGTAGCCGTATCGCAATCAAAACAAAGCCCGCTCACCTGGAGCGGGCCTCTGGTTGCGCGTGTGAGAGATTCAGCGGGGCTGGGAAAGTGGTCCAGATTCGGGGAACACCCCGTGTGCCGTTCCTATCGGTGCGCCGCTTTCAGTAGTTACAAACTGGCCGGCGGCTTCAATGGGCGCGGTGGCGCCAGAAGGGGTACCCGGCGAGGCGGCGTCGCCCTTCTTGTCCTTGACGGGCTCGTTCTTGTCGTCGTCATCCTCGTCCTCGAGGTTCACCTTGGGCGGATTGCCGTCGTAGATGTCGTAGAGGCGGCGTTGGAAGAAAGCGTCGCGCAGGAACGTGTATTCATCGACCGCCGCCTCGTTGACGAAACGCATGGCCTCCGTTGCATCTGCGCGGACGATAACTACGTTCGCCGCGTACAGCGAATTCTGGAGCGCCACGTTATCGATCCAGGTAAGGGGGTACAGGTAAAGATCCGGAATCAAAGCCGCGCCGTCCCTGAAGTTCGAAGGGCCGAACAGCGGTATGAAGAGATAGGGACCGGAGCCGACTCCCCAGACGGCCAGGGTCTGGCCGAAATCTTCGCGGCCGCGTGGGATATTGCCCCACGACGCGACGTCGAAGAACCCGACCACGCCCAGGGTGCTGTTGATCGCGATGCGCCCGATGGTGTCCCACCCGTCGCCCACTTTGCCCTGGAGGAACTGGTTCGGGAACGTGACGAAGTCCCGAAGGTTGTGGTACATGTTGTAGAAACCGGTGCGCAGGAATTGCGGGAAGACCTGATTGTAGATTGTCGAAACCGGCTTCAAGATCGTAACGTCAGCGGCCTTGTTGATGGACCACATCATGCGGTTGAAGGGCTCGAGCGGGTCTCGCTTTTCGACCGTCGCAGCGCAGCCGGAGAGCAGCGCGAGACCGCACAGGGCCGGTAGTAAAGGACGGAAAGCTGAACAGAGGTTGGTTGGCACTTGAAGGGTCCGTTTTGTTCGTTCTTCAGGTCTTGCAGACGGCAGGCTAGCAGGTTCGTTTGCAATCCCGCAAGGCAGTGCACGATGGAGACAAGGTCCGCGAAGTGCCGTGACGGCACGCCGCAGGCGTGGGGAACGTCTGCGTTTCAGCAATATTCGTTCCCTTGCCGGCTTCCCACGCCGTGCGTCCTGAGGTCCTGCCTCGTGCACCAAACAGGCTTGCTTTGGCGCCGGATGAGACTCGGTGCGACCGCTTCACCGGGGGCTGAGAGGTTCTGCGGCCGGTGCCCGGTTGCATCGAAACGGTGCGAAGTACGGCTTTGGTTGGCGCGGGCAAAGAGTCGGTCCGATCGCGGGCTCTCCGTACCCAAGCGACGCTGCACTTTGCGTTTTGCTGCAGGCATCCTAGACTAACGATGCATACTTCAGCAGCTTTCTCGCAGGGAGGGTTGCCATGTTCGGCCAATCCCGCCTGCCAGTAAGGAGAGGAGCTCATGAAAAGGATCGCGCTTTTCGCCGCTGCGCTCGCCGTGCTGGGCGGGTATATCTTGACCCAGTCCGCTGGACATCGGCAGGCAACCGCAGCGGTTGCCCCGGTGCAAGGCGCGTCGGTAGAGGGCGCGGTCCCGCAGTCAAACGCGCCACCGGGCGAAGCACCGGTGCTCGACAACCCCGGCTTCTATGCCGGCGAGGCAGGCCTGAGTCCGTCCGCGCGCGCCGGCCGCGAAATCTGGTACAAGGCAACCGCCGGCAACAGCCGCTTCCATACCTACACGTTCCAGCAGCGCATTGGCGTCTTGATCGATTGGTACCGCGTGCTCAATTCGAAGGAGCGTGGCGACCGCTTCGCGGCGTGGGGGATCATCAACGATCCCGGCTGCTGCACACCGGGCACTGAAGGTTGCCCGGCGAAGAGCATCGAGGAAACCTACGGCTTCGACTACTGCCCGGGCGACGATCAGTTGCTGAAATTCGTCGGAAGGCAGGGCTACCGGGATCCAGCCTGCGACTTCAAGGATGCGCCCGCAGACGCCAACGATTCCCACCACAAGGCGACAGACCAGAGGCAATCGTCGTGCGATCTTGCGTTCGGCACCTCGACCGGCGCGCTCGGCCTCCGAAAGTTTCCGAATCCGCGCTTCAACAAGGAGCGCTGGCTGCAGGTGAATGGCAGCCTTTCGAGCTGGGACGGCTTCCGCAAGCGGCTCTCGAGCGATCCCGCGTCAAATGACTCCCGCGTGAGCCATCTCGCCGACGGCTCGATCGAGCCCCCCTACCTCATCGGCATGTCCTGCGGTTCGTGCCACATCGCGTTCGACCCCCTCAACCCGCCGCAGGATCCGGCGCGGCCGGAATGGCACAACATCAAGGGCGCGATCGGCAACCAGTATTCACGCATCGCTGAAGTCCTCGGTTCCGGAATGCCCCACGGGAGCCTGGAATACCAGGTCTTCGCGCACTCCCGTCCGGGGTCGTCGGACACGTCCGCAGTGCCAACCGACCAGGTGAATAACCCGGGCACGATGAACGCGATCACCAATCTGGCGAAGCGGCCGGTCTTCGAGGGTGAGTTGATCAACAAGTGGCGCAAGGTTGCTGCATGCGAAAAGAGCGAGCCCGAGACGGCGTGCTGGTGCGAACCAGGACGGGACGGCAAGTGCTGGCAAAGAAGCACCAAGACCGAAACCGTCCACCATATCCTGAAGGGGGGCGAGGACTCGATCGGCAGCCTCGAAGCGATCCAGCGCGTCTACTTCAACATCGGGTCCTGCTCCGAACAGTGCTGGGTCAATCACCTGACCGATCTGCGCCAGCTCGATCCCCAGGCGCGCAACTACGGTCAAACACCCTTCGACATCGGCCAGTGCCGCCGTGACTGCCCGAATTTCCGCGCCGTCGAGGACCGTCTCCACAACATCCTCGATTTCTTCCTTTCGCATGAGAATGACGCGACCGACCTCGACGTAGCGCGCGCCAATGAACACAAGGCCAAGGGCCCGAACGGCAAGTACACCTATGAGGATCTCGTCGCCGATCTCGAGAAGCAGTTCGGCAAGGGTGCGGTCTCGCACGGGAGGGAAGTGTTCGCGGCAAACTGCGCGCGCTGCCACTCGAGCATCCCCGAGAGCGTGGGCGGTCCGTTCAAGAATCGCGATTTCCGAGCCCTCGACCCCGCGACCGGTATGCGTGCGGACTTCATGGGGAACGATCAGGCGACCTTTGTCTCCGAGGTCGGCACCTTTCGCTGCCGCGCACTGCACTCCAACCATATGGCGGGTCATGTGTGGCAGGAGTACGGGTCCGAGACGCTGCGCGCGCGGCCGCCCGATCCCAACCTGAAGGAACCGGACGATGGCGGGCGCAGCTATTACCGCAACATCTCGCTGCTGTCCGCGTGGGCGCACGCGCCGTTCATGCACAACAACGCGGTCGGGCCCGAGATCTGTGGCAAGCCGCGGAACACCGGCAATTTCTTCTATCGTTCGCCCTACGTCGACGCGCAGACGAAGCAGCTGATCGCGGACGCACCGGGATGCTGGGCGTACGACCCGAGCGTGGAGGGGCGCTACAAGCTGTTCGTCGCCTCCGCGGAGGAGCTGCTCACGCCCGAGGAGAAGCGCATTCCGAAGATCACCAAGTTCGATGTGGACGTGCCGCTGCCCTTCGAGCTGCGCGTCGTCGAGAACGGGACCGAGAAACGCCTGCACGGCTTCACCGTCGTCATTCCGAAAGGCACCAGCGCGGGTGCGCTCGGGAATTTCCAGCACAAGGCATTCGTTAACGACCTGGTGCTCGCGCGACTCAGACCCGATGAGCTCGAAAGCAAGCTGGTCAAGCAGCTCGGAGAGAAGGACGGCAAGGAGATGGCAGCGCAGCTTCGTATCATTGGCGTCGAGATGGTGGGTGATCCGGCCAAGCTCATCGAGACTGCGCGCAAGCACCCGAAGGTGGTCGAGGCGTACAGCTCGTGCACGGCCCACATCGAGAATTTCGGGCACCGGTTCGGCACCGACCTGCCCGACGCCGACAAGAAGGCGCTGATCGCTTTCCTCGCGACGCTATAGGGGGTGCTGCCATGAAGAATCGGAACAAGACCGTTCTCGTCGCCTCCAGTCTTGTCGTAACCTCCCTGTTGATTGCCGGTTGCGATCAGATCAACGCCTGGTTGAATCCGCCACCGGACATCAGGTTCGCAAAGTATGGCGAGGCCTACGGTGCGAAGCCCGATTTCGCCCGGGTCGAGTACGAGTACCCGCTCACGCCCGCCGAGCTCGACAAGCTTACCCCGAAGAATCTGAAGAACTTCGACCAGGAGCAGATCGACCAGATCTACGCTCGGCTTACCCCAGGGCCGATTCCCGACGGCTCGTTCGAGGGCGGGCTGTTCTTTCCCAAGGGGGCGAGCGGCGACCGGCGTCTGTCCGAGATCGTGGGCGGGCTGCCGGGCATCGCGGTGGAGCTCAAGACGGTGAAACTCGAGACACTCGGCGCGGCGCTGTGGAAGGGGAAGGTGTTCTACCGTGACGACCGGCTGCTGCGCAATCGCATCGAGGATACGACGCTGCTCAAACCGCTGATCGAGGGCGATCTCGCGACCATTCCGAAGATCACGGTCAACGGCAAGGACGCCTGGCTGATGTTCCCCGCCCGGCTCTACTGCGGGCAGAGCTTGCTCGATTCGCGCCGCGAGTCGATCATCATCGACTACGCTTTCACCGACGAGCTGCCGGGCTACCGGCAGCGACCCGACTTCCTCGCGGGTCGCAACGGGCTGCAGGTGCGCGACGAGATCCGTATGGTACGTCCCGGTTTCTATCTCGGCCGGGCTTACCTCGGCAAGGTGTTCCTTCTCAACTTCACGCTCTACAACGAGGAGATCGCCGAGCGCGAAGGCGGCGCATTCCTCAAGACGGGACAGGTGAAAGAGGACTGCTGGACCGGAACCCAGAGCCGCAAGGTGGTCGCAGCGGCGAAGTGATTCGCCTTAGGTTCCCCCTGGGCGGTCGGTTGCAGTCGTTCCAAACCTGCGATGAAGCGAGCCGATAATGAAGGCTTCCGTCGCGTTCGCGGCTTTGGTCGTGCTGATCGGTGGCTGGATGGTCGCCGAACGCTTGAACCACCCGACGGAGGCTCACCGCGGCATGGCTTGGTTCAGCGCCCGCGCTGCGAGCGACGGCACCGGCACAAGGGCGTCGAGGTGGGCGGTCGACCCTGCGCAGCCGGGCCCGATCCTACCCCCTGCCGGGCGTTCGTTGTTCGACTTCGTCGCAACAAGCCCTGGGCGGGGCGGGATGGCATACGATGTTCCGTTTCCCCTGGAGGCGCTCGTGGCCCGCATCGAAGAACGCGCTGGTTGCGCACCGCCGAATGCACCGTGCACGCGGCAGGTGCTCATTCCGCTGGGCCGCTCCCTGCAGCGCACCGCAGCGTCGCCGGACTTTTTCGTCTATCCGCGCGTGGTGATCGCCGTGGACCGGGAAGGCGGCGCGACGAACAGATCCCGCATGCTGCTCAAGGACCGGCTCTATCTCGGTTACCAGGAGAAGGCGAATATCATCGAGGTCATCAGCTATAACGAGGCGGCGGGCCGGTTCGAGTTCCAGCTGGTCAAGGACTACCGGGCGGCCGGCACGCCGCGCGTCGTGTATGCCAACCGGAATGTGTGCATCGCCTGCCACCAGAACCACGCTCCGCTTTTCTCGCGACAGCAGTGGGACGAGACCAACGCGAATCCGCGCGTCGCGGCATTGCTGGCGAATACGCGGCCGTCGTTCTACGGCATTCCGGCGCGCCGGGGCGTCGAAGTTCCGAACGCAATCGACGACTCCATCCATCGGGCCAACATGCTCCGCGTGGATAACCTTCTGTGGCGCGATGGCTGTGGCATCAATGAGCCGGAGGGCACGCGCTGCCGCGCGGCGGTGCTGCTGGCAGCGTGGCAGTACCGCTTGAGCGGCGGGCGTGGCTTCGAGGCAGGCAGCGGCGTGTTTCGCGAGCGGGTGGTCGCGACGCTGGCGCGGAATGCCGCGTCGCAGTGGCCGGGCGGACTTGCGATTCCGAATCCCGAGATTCCCAATCGAGACCCGCTGTCGTTTCCGGCGGGAGCGGCTGGCCTCGCCATGACCCATGTCTCGGCAGGACTCGAGCCGCTTGCACCGCGCGCGCCGCTCGAAATCTGGCAGGCCGGTGATGCGAACCTCGCACGTCGCTTCGTCGTCGGACTCTCCGAGCAGATTGCGGATGCGGACGTACGCGGAGTCGAGGCGCGGCTCGCGGCCCGAGGGAAGGCCGCGCGTGAAACGTACGCTTCGAACTGCGAGATTCGACGTTGGGAAAGCGAGCTGCGTTTTCACTGCCGCGCGAGGGAGGGCGCGCCGGGGGCAACGATGAACGGAAGGGTGGTGCTGCGCGCGGGACGCGTCGAGTCGGGCGAGGTGGGGTCGTTAGCGTTGGCGGGCCATGAGCCATTGTTGCACTTGGACGTCGGAGGGGGGCGCTACCAGCCGGGCGGCGGTGAAAGCGCGCTGTCGATCACGCCCTCCAGCCAAGGTCTGCGGTCCAGGTTGCAGGATGGCAGAGCGATCGAGGGCATCGAGCTGCGCTGGAAAGCGGAGGGGGCAGGCGAGGCGGTGGTGGCAGTGGCAGACGATTTCGGACCGCTCCGCGAAGCGATCGCGGCGATGGAATCGCAGAGCGAAAGCGATGCGCCGCTCGCACCTGAAGTCTTCGGCCGCGCACGCATTATGGCAGCGCTCGCCGCGCGACTCGGCTTGCCTCACTGGCGCGACTGCTGCGAGGATGCACGCGGCCTCCCGCAGGCGGAGGCGGATGCGGAGGCGCCGACGGACGCGGGCGCCCTGCCGGTTGCAGCGGTGTTCCAACGGCAATGTACGCCCTGCCATCAGACGCCCGAGCCAACGCCCCCGAATTTCCTGCACGGCGATGCGAACCGCGTGAACGCGGCGCTTGCTGCCTGCGCGCCGCGCATCTTCGTGCGCGTGAGCATGTGGCAGGTGAAGCCCGGCGCGCGCGACAAGACGCCGATGCCACCTGCGTTTGCTTTGCATGCGGCTGGAGCCGGACGCGGTGAGCAGGCCCCCGACCCAGCGGTGATCGCATCGCTGCGGGGGGCTGCCGCAGAGATGTTGCGCGCGGAAACCGGACGCGTGCCCTCCGTCGACGAGCTGCTTGTGCGCGGCTACGAGAACCTGCGACCGTGCCTGCCGCCGGGCTCATGACGAAAGAATTGTAGATCGGTCGCGCGAGTCAACGAGAAGAATGGGGGGATCATGGCGAGGGAGAAACCGGACTCCGGCGAATTCGGTTCCGTGCCCGATTTTGTTGAGCCTGCGCAATCGGTGGGCACGTGTCGCGGTCCTGACGCTCGCGCTCCACTTTCGTCTACAGTTCTGATGCCGTGACGCCGCAGTCTCAATTCATGGTTTTGGCACAGGTCACGCCGGGCCACGAGCGCGACCTCGGGGCACTGCTGGTGACGATGAACTCGAAGCCGGGTGTGGCCGACCCCGCGAACGCGGTCGTGCCTTTCGGGGAATACGAACGGCTGCACTTTGCGCGGCTGGTGGTGCTGGACGATCCGACGCTCGGCGACATCGAGGCGCACGGTGTCCCGCGCCCGAGCCTGCCCGTCTATCTCTCGCTCATCGGCAGCTGTGACGGTCCCGCGGGCGCGTGCATCGCGGACCTGGCACGGCGCGCGGACGCGGGCCTGCGCCGAATCTTCATGCACTGCGACGACTTCGACGCGGATGGCGACCTGCTGGCTTGGATGCGGGCGCATCAACGTCCGCTTGCGGCCAACTACATCAATTGGGTCGGTCGCACGGTGCGGCAAGTCAAGGAGGAAAGCGCACTGCGGCGTGCGCTCGCCGCGAAAGTGCCGCGCGCGCCGCTCGCATCGGCCGCGCAGGCTCAGCAACTCCGGCGCGAGCTGATCGACTTCGTCGATGCTGAAGTAAGCGCCGGGAGGCTTGGCCTGACGCCGCCCGACCCGACACCGCTGCGCTGGCAAATTGCAAAGCTCCTGCATCTCGTCGCGATTCCGTTGGCGGGCCTGATCCTGCTGCCGTTGCTGATTGTCCTGTTGCCGCTCTTGATCCTCATCCTGCGCACGAGAGAGGAGAGCGACGCCGAAATCTGCCCGCCTCCGGACCGCGCGGCGCTACGGGAATTGCAGCGTCTGGAAGACTACGACGTGACCAACCAGTACACGGCGATCGGCTCGGCCAAGCCGGGATTGTTCCGGCGCTGGCTAGTGACCGTGCTGCTGGTGCTGATCGACTACGCCGCCCGCCATATCTTCACGCGCGGCTTTCTCGCACGCGTGCAGACGATCCATTTCGCGTTCTGGGCCTTTCTCGACGACAAGCGCCGGCTCGTCTTCACCAGCAACTACGACGGCGGCCACGAGGCCTACATGGACGACTTCATCAACAAGGTGGCGTGGGGCCTGAATCTCTCCTTCAGCCACGGCGTCGGCTGGCCGCGCACGCGCTGGCTGGTTGCGCGCGGCGCGCGCATCGAAAACAAATTCAAGCACTACCAGCGGCGCCATCAGTTACCGACACAGGTCTGGTACAACGCCTATCCGGGCCTGGTGCTTGCCGACTTGAAACGCAACCAGCGCATCAGGGAAGGGCTGGAGTCTGCGAGCGTGACCGATGCGCAGGCTCTCGCCTGGCTGCGGCTGCTATGAGCACGATTTCGAGCCAGGGCAGGCGGGTGGAGCTGGACGACGTTCAGGGCCTGGTGCGGTTCGGGTACAGGCACCTGACGGACGCCTGTTTCCTCCTGCTGCGCGTCAAGGATACGGCCGCTGCGCGCGCCTGGTTGGCGCAGGCGCCGATCACGAGCGCAGTGACGGCGGATCCGCTGCCACAGACTGCGCTCCACCTCGCATTCACGAGCGAGGGGTTGCGTGCATTGGGAGTCTCCCCCGACCTGTGCGAGCAGTTCTCGGCCGAATTCGTCGCCGGCATGACGAGTGACGCCGCGCGCGCGCGGCGTCTGGGAGACGTCGGCGCAAATGATCCGAGCGGATGGAAGTGGGGCGCTGGCGAGCGCTTGCCGCACGTCGCCGTGCTCCTCTATGCCCGGTCCGGGCGACTGGCGGCGTGGGAGCAGGAGATCGAAGCGCAATGCGCGGCCGGCTTCGTGTGCATCGAGCGCCTGTCGACGTCCGCTACCCAGGTCACGGAGCCGTTCGGATTTGCCGACGGCATTTCACAGCCGCAACTCGATTGGGAGCGCAAACGCCCGGTGCGCGACCAGGATCAGCTCGACTACCGCAACGTCGGTAGTCTCGGCGAGTTCCTCCTCGGCTATCCGAACGAATACGGACTCTACACGCCGCGTCCGCTGCTCGCACCACAGCATGACCCGGACGGCCTGCTGCCGAGGGCCGAGGACGCACCCGAGCAGGCCGATCTCGGACGCAACGGCAGCTATCTCGTGATGCGCCAGTTGCGGCAGGACGTGGAAGGTTTCTGGCGCGAGCTGGGCCGGCAAGCGGGCGGCGATGCGGACTTGCGCGAGCACCTGGCCGCGAAGATGGTGGGCCGAAGGAAAGACGGCGAACCCCTTGAACCGCCAAGCGAGCAGCCGGTCGCCGACGGCACTTCGAAGCTGGAATCGAAACTGAACGCCTTCACCTACCAGACCGATCCACAGGGCCTGCGCTGCCCGCTGGGCGCTCACATCCGGCGGACCAATCCGCGCAATGCGGATTTGCCGCCCGGAGGGCGCGGAGTCCTCTCGCGCCTCTGGCGCATGCTGGGATTCAACGCGGTGGTGCTGGAGCAGGATTTGGTCGCTTCCACGCGCTTTCATCGCCTGCTTCGCCGCGGACGGAAATACGGCCTGGAGGCGGCTGCGCTGTCCGCGACGGAACCCTCGCCCGGCGCGGAGAGCGGCATCCATTTCATCTGCCTCGCGGCCAACATCAAGCGCCAGTTCGAGTTCGTGCAAAGCGCGTGGCTCATCGGGAGCAAGTTCGCCGGGCTCACCGGCGAAAGCGATCCACTGCTCGGCAACCGGGCGCCGGACCTCGGCGGATATCCCACCGACGGCTTCTCGATTCCGCAAGCCGAGGGTCCGGATCGCCGCTTGAGCGCTCTGCCGCAGTTCGTCACCGTGCTGGGCGGCGCCTACTTCTTCCTGCCCGGTATTCGCGCGCTGCGTTACCTCGCAACCGCGTCCTCGAAGGGATCGTGATGCAAAGGAACGTGTTGGGATCGATGACGAGCCGGCCGGTGCCGCCTTCGAACACCGGCTCCGTGCTGCTCGACTGGATCAGCGATATATCCGTGCGACTGCTGCAACTGGAGCGGCGCATCGACCCCTGGATTCGTCCCGCGTTCGATGCGGTGCTGCGCGACCCGATCACGCGCCTGACCACCGCGTTGATCAACTGGCAGCGGCCGGACGAAGGACTGAAGATTGCCGAGGAGCGGGAACAGCCGGGGGAAGAGGCCTCGCTCCAGTCGATCATCGACACTTTCCGGGCGCAGATGAGTGGGCTCTGGAAGCCCGGCGGATTCGAGCGCGGCGGCAACACCAAGACCCACGGCATCGTGCGCGCGGAGTTCATCGTCCATGACGGCCTGCCGCCGCAGTTCCGGCACGGCATTTACGCGCAGCCGAAGACCTATCGCGCGTGGGTGCGCTTCTCCGGGCCCGGGCCGTACGTGACGCCGGACATCGACGACGTGGGCTTCATGAGCATCAGCATCAAGCTGATGGG
>JBEVOI010000227.1:0-10383 GCA_040507665.1 Burkholderiales bacterium | reverse complement strand
GGCGACTTACGTGGAGGACGAAGGCTTGCAGAGCCGATGGAACGCCGAGGAAGCGTCCCGCTGCACGGATGCGCTCGCGCTGCGGGCGTACACGTCGCGCCTGCTTGGCAGCGATTCGACGCTCGTGCTTCATGGTGGCGGCAATACATCCATCAAGCTTCGGGACGTGGCGCTCGCAGGCGGCGAGGACCTCCTGTTCGTAAAAGGTAGTGGCAGCGATCTCGCCTTGGTCGCGCCGTCCGACTTCACGCCACTCAGACTGCGCGACGTGACTGCGCTGATCGAACGCGACGAACTCGATTCGAACGAGATGTACGCGTTACTCGACAGCATGGTCGTGCGGCATCCGTCTCCGAAGCCTTCCGTGGAGACATTGCTGCACGCCGCGTTGCCGTCGCGCCATGTCGAGCACACCCACGCGGATCCGGTTCTTGCGATCTCCAACACCGAGCACGGCGAGGGCATTCTCGCGAACGTGTACGGCGATCTGGCCCCGACAGTTCCTTATCGGCACTCGGGATTCGAGCTGGCGAAGGCATGCGCGGAGGTCTACCGCGCGAAGGCGACGGAGCGGACGATCGGTCTCATCCTGCGCTTTCACGGAGCGGTGGCGTTTGCCGACGACGCACGCGAGGCGTACGAGAATATGATCCGCCTCGCCGCACTGGCGGAGGACTACCTCGCTTCGCGCAACGCCTGGGCACTGCCGGTTGATCCTGTCCGGGGGCTTCCGCCCGATCGCCTCGCCATCGCGCGATTGCGTTCGGCCATCTCCAGTGCGGCCGGCTTCCCACTAGTGATGCAGGTCATGCGCGATGCCTTCGCCCTGCACTTTGCGTCGCGACCGGATGTCATCGAGCTGTGCAGCCAGGGCCCCGCTACCCCCCAGCACGCGATCTTCACCCGGCGGGTTCCTCTCGTGGGTGACGCGGTCGAGGTTGAGGCTTACGTTTCTGCTTACCGCGACTACCTTGCCGCGGCGCTGACCGCTTCGGACGCGGCGCAGCTCGACCCGACCCCCCGCATTGTGGTTCTTCCCGGTATCGGAATCTGCGCGCTTGGTGTGACCGCGGAATATGCACGGATCGCCGCGGAGATCTTCCGCCACGACATGGAGATCATGGTGCGCGCCCAAGCCCATGACCATTACCGCTCGGCACCCGCTGCATCGATCGCCCGCGCGGAACTGGAGTACGGCGGATTCGAAACGCGCGAGCGCAGTCGCAGTGAATCCGACAAGCCTCTACTCGGGCAGGTTGCAGTCGTGACGTCCGCTGCAACGAAACGGGAACCGGAGCATGTTCGCAGTCTGCTCGCACGAGGTGCTGCCGTGGCGATCGCTGGCCGTCCCGCGGTCCTGCCCGCTGCAGTTGGGGACACCCTGACGGTATTTCCGCTGGAGGGCGACACCGCGCCAGCATGGGAGGCGGTGCTGGACGAAATCGTGCTCGCCTGCGGCGGGATCGATCTACTGACGACCGCTCCGGAGGAAACGCATGTTGTCGAGCGATGTGCACCTCTCCTCGCGCTTTCGCCCGCGGGTGGATCGACCCTGGGGTAACGTCGTGCCGCCCAAGGTGGAAACCCTGCGCTGGCGCAACAATGCGCTCGAGCTGATCGATCAGCGCTTGCTGCCGTTTCAATTCGAGTACGTGCGCTGCACCTCCGCTGGCGATACCGCGGAAGCCATCCGCAGCATGGCCGTTCGCGGCGCACCGGCGATCGGCTGCGCGGCAGCCTACGGAATGGCCCTCGAGGCCCGCGTTATGCGCGATCTGCCGCTGGACGAATTCCACAACCGGCTCGCACAGGGCTTTGCGCTGCTCGGTGCGAGTCGCCCGACCGCCGTGAATCTGTTCTGGGCGCTCAAGCGCATGCGCAGGCGTCTCGACGCGGTCGCGTCGCACCCGCCTGCCGCGATCGCAGACGCGCTGCTCGCTGAGGCGCACGGAATTCGCGACGAGGATATCGCCGCCAATCGCGCGCTCGGGGCGCACGGCGCCGCCCTGCTGCCCGATCCCGTGAGGGTGCTCACCCACTGCAACGCGGGCGCGCTCGCAACTGCAGGCCACGGCACCGCGCTCGGCGTCATCCGGTCCGCCGTGGAAGCGGGCAAGCGCGTGAGCGTATTTGTGGACGAGACCCGGCCTGTCCTGCAGGGTGCTCGCCTTACCGCCTGGGAGCTTGCCGAGGAGCAGGTTCCCGCAACCCTCATCGCCGACGTCGCAGCGGGTTACCTGATGAGCCGTGGAGAAGTCGACGCCGTAATCGTCGGGACCGATCGGGTAGCCGCGAACGGTGACGTGGCGAACAAGATCGGCACGTACCCGCTTGCGGTCCTTGCCCGGCGGCACGGCATCCCGTTCTACGTCGCCTGCCCGATCTCGACCCTCGACCTCGGGATCGAGCGTGGTGCGGATATCCCGATCGAGGAGCGACCAGAGTCAGAGATCATTGGCTTCGGCGACCAGCGCTGGGCACCGGCGAAGATCGCTGTGCGCAACCCCTCGTTCGACGTGACGCCGGCGGAGCTCGTCACCGCCCTGATTACGGAGCGCGGGGTCGTGCACGCTCCCAACCGGGAACGCATCCGCGCCCTGCTCTCCTGAAATGAAAACGGGCCGGTCCATGACCAGCCCGCCTGTGGCGCGTGACCCGCCGGGTGCGGCGAGTTCGCGCTCGGGTTACAGCACAACGCCCCCCGTCACTTCGATCGCAGCGCCGTTGATGTAGGACGCTTCGTCGGACGCGAGGAACGCGAACACGTTCGCGATCTCGTCGGGTTCGCCCAAGCGCCGCATCGGTATCCCACCGGCGATCTTCTTGATTACGTCCTCGGGCATCGCCTTCACCATCTCCGTTCCGATGAAACCGGGGCAGACGCAGTTCGCGCGAATGTTGTTCTTGCCCAACTCCTTGCACCAGGTCTTGGTCATGCCGATGACGCCCCACTTGGTCGCCGCGTAGTTGGTCTGGCCGAAGTTGCCGAACAGCCCCACCACCGAGGACGTCGTCAGAATGACGCCCGAGTTCTGGGCAAGCATGATGTCCACGACCGCTTTGGTGCAGAGGAACACGCCGGTGAGGTTGATGGCGATCACCCGGTCCCACTGCTCGATGGTCATCTTCTTCATCGTAGAGTCCATCGTGATACCGGCGTTGTTGATGAGCGTGTCGACACGCCCCCACGCCTTCATCACTGCACCCACCGCAGCCTTGACCTCTTCGTCTTTGGTCACGTTGACGACGGCGCCCATGGCCTGGCCTCCGGCCGCCTTGATCTCGCTCACTACCGCATCGATCTGGTCCTGTTTGAGGTCGCAGACGACCACCTTTGCGCCTTCCTTGCCGAACTTGAGCGCCGTGGCTTTGCCGATTCCGTTTGCAGCGCCCGTGATGATCGAAACCTTGTCCTTTAGCCTCATTTTTCCGCTCCATGTTTTTCGAGTGTTGAAGAAGCCGGCAGCCGTCTTGGGGAAAGGGCCGCACGGGTGATGCCGGGTAAGACCACTGACAGCAAGAAAACGATGATCTAGTGTGTTGCTTGTGCTCCTCTCCCTTGTGCACAGTCCCGCTCAGGCGCCACCGGAGACGGTGTCGGGCGCGGCTGTGTCGGCCACGACTGCCGGCGCGACGATCTCGACCGGCGTTCCGACTGGCACCCGGTCAAACAGGTCGATGATATCGACATTGCGCATCCGGACGCAGCCTTTCGAACCGGGCGCGCCCAGCGGGACGCTGTCCGGCGTCCCGTGAATATAGATGAAGCGGCGCATCGTATCCACATCTCCGAGGCGGTTGAAGCCCGGCTCGCAGCCCGAAAGCCACAGGATGCGGGTGAGGATCCAGTCACGGCCGGGATGGCGGCGTGCGAGCTCGGGGTGGTAGACCTCCCCCGTGGGGCGGCGCTCGACGAAGACGGCACCCGCCGGCTGGCCGCTGCCGATCTTCGCCCGGATGACGTGCCGGCCACGCGGGGTGCAGAAGCTTCCGTTCCGCTCGCCCACGCCACGCGCCCCCGTGGACACCGGGTACTTGTGCAACAGCCGCCCACGGTCATCGAGAAGGTCGAGCCGCTGCGAGCCGACGTCGACCCGGATGGTAACCATTCCCGGTCTCAGGCCGCAGCCCGCCTCGCCGCGAAGAAGCGCTTGAGCATCGCCCCGCATTCGTCTTCGAGAACGCCCCCGGTCACCTGCGTGCGGTGGTTCAGTCGACGCTCGGCGAACAGATCGAGCACGCTCCCGCACGCGCCGGTCTTCGGGTCGGTCGCGCCGAAGACCACACGGGCGAGGCGCGCATGGAGGATGGCCCCCGCGCACATTGCGCAGGGCTCCAGGGTCACGTAGAGCGAGCAATCCGGCAGCCGGTAGTTGCCTAGCCGGGCGGCCGCGTTGCGCAGCGCTCTCACCTCTGCATGAGCCGTAGGGTCGGTGGAACTGATGGGTGCGTTGAATGCGCGGCTGATGACCTCTCCATCCTTTACGACCACCGCGCCAACCGGGACCTCCCCAAGCGCCTCGCCTGCAGCGGCGAGAGCGAGCGCTTCGCGCATGAAACGGGTATCGAATGCTTCGAACTCAGCCATAAAATTCGGTGACCCGGGGATCGGCGTACGGATATCCCCGTTCGCGGCTGCCCACACCACGATCCGTCCTGACGTATCCACCTTCTCTTCGCACCGTCCCTATCACTCCCACTCAATGGTCGCCGGCGGCTTGCTCGATATGTCGTACACGACACGATTGATGCCCCGCACCTCGTTGATGATTCGCAACGCCACCCGCGACAGCAGACTATGGGGCAACTCGGCCCAGTGGGCAGTCATGAAGTCCGTCGTCTCCACTGCCCGCAGCGCGACGACGTACTCGTAGGTGCGCCCGTCGCCCATCACCCCCACCGAACGCACCGGCAGGAATACGGCGAAGGCCTGGGCCGTCCTTTCGTACCAGCCGCTCTCGCGCAACTCTTCGATGAAGATCGCATCGGCACTGCGCAGCAGGTGAGCATACTCCTCCCGAACCTCGCCGAGTATGCGCACGCCCAGTCCGGGGCCCGGGAAGGGGTGGCGAAAAACGCTGTCGCGGGGCAGTCCGAGGGCGAGGCCGAGCTCGCGCACCTCGTCCTTGAAGAGCTCGCGCAGGGGTTCCAGCAGCTTGAGATGCAGCGTTTCCGGCAAACCCCCGACATTGTGGTGCGACTTGATCGTGTGCGCCTTCCTGGTGGTGGCACCCGCAGACTCGATGACGTCCGGATAGATCGTGCCCTGCGCCAGCCACTTCACCTGCGGAAATTTCCGGGCTTCGCGCTGGAAGATGTCGACGAACACGCGGCCGATGATCTTGCGCTTCTCCTCTGGGTCAGCCACACCCTCGAGAGCCGACAGAAACTCGCGGCGGGCATCGACATCCACGACCTTCACGCCGAGGTCGCGGGCAAAGGTCTGCATCACTTGCTCGGCCTCCCCCAACCGCAGCAACCCGTTGTCGACGAACACGCACACGAGCTGGTCGCCGACCGCGCGATGGATCAGCGCCGCTGCAACGGATGAGTCGACCCCGCCGGAGAGCCCGAGGAGAACGTGATCGTCACCGACCTCTGACCGGATACGGCCGATCGCTTCGTCGACGTAGCCAGGCATGGTCCAGTCGAACCCGAGCCCGCAGATCTCATGCACGAAGCGGCTGAGGATTGCCTTCCCCTGCAGCGTATGCGTCACCTCGGGATGGAACTGCAGCCCATAGAATCCGCGGTTCTCGTCGGCCATGCCGCCAATCGGCGTGGCCGCGTTCGAGGCGATAACCTGGAAGCCGGGTGGGATCGCCGTGACCTTGTCACCGTGGCTCATCCAGACGTCGAGCAGCCCGTGGGCCTCGTCGTTGATACGGTCCTGAATACCGTTCAGCAGCTGCGAATGACCGCGGGCGCGAACCTCCGCATAGCCGAACTCGCGCGTGGCGCCGCTCTCGACAGCACCACCGAGTTGCGCCGCCATGGTCTGCATGCCATAGCAGATGCCGAGCACCGGCACACCCTGCTCGAATACGTCCTGTGGGGCGCGGGGCGTTCCCCCTTCGGTGACGGATGCGGGGCCGCCGGACAGGATGATGCCTCGAGGCGCAAACTCGCGAACAAATTCGCCCGGAACGTCAAAGGGATGGAGCTCGCAATAGACGCTGGCCTCCCGCACGCGGCGCGCAATGAGCTGGGTGTACTGGGACCCGAAATCGAGAATCAGGATGCGATCGTGCATAGGCGCATTCGGCATCGAGTGTCCAACATGGCCGTGCCGAAGGTGACTGTGGACGGTGCGCGACCCTACCCCTCATTCAACTCGGTAGTTGGGCGCTTCCTTGGTGATCTGCACGTCGTGTACATGGGATTCGCGCGCGCCGGCTGCGGTAATCTCCACGAACTCCGCACGCTGATGGACCTCGTCCATCGTGCCGCATCCGACGTAGCCCATGCTGGAGCGCAGGCCGCCCATGAGCTGATGGATGACTGCGACAACGCTACCCTTGTAGGGCACGCGACCCTCGACACCTTCCGGCACGTATTTCTCAGTGCTGTCCTGCGCGTCCTGAAAGTAGCGGTCGCTCGCACCTTGCTGCATCGCCCCGAGCGACCCCATGCCCCGATAGGTTTTGTAGGAGCGGCCCTGAAACAGCTCGATTTCGCCGGGCGCCTCTTCGGTACCCGCAAAGAGGCCGCCGAGCATCACGCAGTGAGCACCAGCGGCGAGCGCCTTCGCGATGTCGCCGGAAAAACGGATACCGCCGTCGGCGATGATCGGTACTCCGCTGCCTTCGAGCACACGGGCGACGTTCTGGATTGCGGTGATCTGCGGAATCCCCACGCCTGCCACGATGCGGGTCGTGCAGATGGACCCGGGTCCGATGCCGACCTTGATGCCGTCCACACCGCAATCGACGAGTGCGCGGGCAGCGGCTCCGGTCGCGATGTTACCGCCCATCACCTGCAGATCCGGGAAATTCCTCTTTACCCACTGAACGCGGTCGAGCACGGCCTGAGAATGACCGTGGGCGGTGTCCACCACCAAGAGGTCCGTACCGGCCTCGACGAGTGCCCCCGCTCGCTCCTCTGTGCCCTCGCCCACGCCAATGGCAGCACCGACGCGAAGCCGTCCGAGTTGGTCCTTCGAGGCGAGGGGATGTTCGCTCGACTTCAAGATGTCCTTCACGGTGACCAGTCCGCGCAGTTCGAGATCGCCGTTCACCACGAGTACCCGCTCAAGCCGGTGCCGGTGCATCAGCGCCATGGCCTCGTCACGGGTTGCGCCCTCGCGCACCGTGACCAAGCGATCGCGCGGAGTCATGACGTTGCGAACCGGCTGGTCGAGATTGGTCTCGAAACGGAGGTCGCGGTTGGTCACGATTCCGACGACGCGACTGGCCTCGTCGATCACCGGCAGTCCGCTGATCTTGTGCTGCCGCGTCAGATTCAGCACGTCGCGGACGGCCATGTCGGGACGGACTGTAATCGGATCCTTTACCACGCCGCTCTCGAAGCGCTTAACTTTGGCTACCTCTGCAGCCTGGGCCCGGGGGGACATGTTCTTGTGGACGATGCCGATCCCGCCCTCCTGCGCCAGCGCGATTGCGAGCCGCGCCTCCGTGACCGTGTCCATGGCTGCCGAGACCAGGGGAATGTTCACGGTGATGGAGCGCGTCAGCGAGGTGGTAAGGTTGACGTCGCGAGGTAGAACCGTGGAGTGGGCGGGAATGAGAGACACGTCGTCGAACGTGAGTGCCCGCTGGATCAATCGCATCTTGGGCCTTGCTGAAAACGCGCATTATACGTGTCACGGGTACCCTGGGTAAACGCGGGCCAGGGTGGAGATCTCTGCAGCGCGGCCTCTGGTCGTCGAAGGAGTCTCTGGCCTGCTCCTTGCATCGAGAGCCGCAACTTCGGCAGGGCCAGATTCCCCGGCTCGAACGAGCCGGAAGCAGAGTCCACTCCGTCCAGGGCTCGGCATCGATTGATCGGAGATACCCCATGACCAAGCTCACCCTCGTTCTTGCCGTTCTTCTGCTCCCCGCGGCGGCGGTCGCCCAGATTTACCAGTGGAAAGATGCTAGCGGGAAGATCCAGTACTCCGATCAACCTCCACCGGCAACTGCAAAGCAGGAGCGCACCGTCACCCCTCGGCTCGCCCCCGCAACCGCTGCCGTAGAAGGGATGCCGGCGCCCGCACCGGCACAGTCCCATCAGGACCAGGAAGCAGCGTTCAAGCAGCGACAGGTCGAGCAAGAAGAGGCGAAAGCAAGACAGGAAAAGGACAACGCGGCGGCGCGGGAGCGCAAGCGCAACTGCGAGTTGGCCCAAGGCAATCTGAAGAACCTTCAGGTTGGGGGCCGCCAGGTGCGGTACGACGCGAAGTCCGGTGAGCGGGTCTACCTGTCGGAGGAGGAACTCTCCCAGTCCATCAAGGACGCCCAGCGTTCGGTCGACGAGTGGTGCAAACCGCAGACCGCTCAACGCTGAGCCGGCTAGCTCGGCGGCTCACCCGGTGCAACGCCGCGCTTCCTTGTCAGTCTTTGTGCTTGGGCCCGCTTGCGCCGCACTTCTTTCGGGTCAGCGATAAGCGATCGGTAGATCTCAACCCGGTCCTGGTCCCGCAGCCGGGTATCTAGCGACACCAGTCTGCCATAGACGCCGATCTTGTTCTTCCGCAGGTCGATCTCCGGATGCCTCTCGAGGATACCTGAGGCTCGGATCGCCTCGAGAGCAGTGACCACTGGCATCCGTAGTCTCACGATGACCTGTCTTTCCGGCAGCGCGTAAGCTACCTCGACGCGAATGTCCGCGGCCATGCAGGTCAGCCGTACAGCTGCTCCGCGCGCCGCGTGAAGGCATCGACAAAGGTGTTGGCGATGTGGCCGAACACCGGGCCGACGATTCTTTCCAGCATCCTGCTCGCGAATTCGTATTCGAGACGAAATTCGATCTTGCACGCCGAATCACCAAGCGGTATGAACCGCCAGGCGCCATGAAGCCGTCGAAACGGCCCGCTCACTAGGCGGATATCGATCAGGTTCGGGCGTTCGTTCGCATTCTGCGTGCTGAAGCTCTGCTTTACGCCGTGATAATTGATCTGCAGTGTAGCCCGCGTGGTCTTCCCATCGCGGAACTCGACGTGGCTCTTTCCGCACCATGGCAGGAACTCCGGGTACCGCTCCGGCTGATCGACCAGGTCGTACATCTGCTCCGGTGTAAACGGAACCAGAACAGTTTTCTCCACCAGCGCCATCGAGTATTTGCTTCGTGTTCGGCGCGCACGCGCGTCTGTCGCCGGGGTACCCCGTGCGTTACGGTAAAATACCGCGTTCGCTTCCAAAACTCACCCTTCATGAGCATCGTTCAAAACAAGAGGGCTTTCCACGACTACTTCATCGAGGAGCGCTTCGAGGCCGGCCTCGCGCTCGAAGGCTGGGAAGTGAAGGCAATCCGCGCTGGTCGCGCACAGCTCAAGGAGGCCTACGTCGTCCTGCGCAACGAGGAGGTATACCTGATGGGGAGTCATATCTCGCCCCTCACTTCCGCGTCCAGCCATGTCGAGCCGGACCCAACCCGCACGCGCAAGCTGCTCCTGCACGGTGAGGAGATTCGCAAGCTGATCGGCAAAGTCGAGCGCGCGGGCTACACGCTCATGCCGCTTGATCTCCATTACACCCGCGGGCGCGTAAAGCTCGCAATCGGGCTCGCCAAGGGCAAGAAACAGTACGACAAGAGGCGGGCGGAGAAGGAGCGGGAGTGGCAGCGGGACAAGCAGCGCCTGCTCCGCACCATCTGAGCGCAGCCGGGAACGTCGCCCGCCTTTCCTGGCGAACCCCGCGCTACTTCCTCGCGATAGGCACGCAGCTTCTGAGCGCAAGGGCAAGGCACTCAATCCGCACCGACCTGCACCGGCCTACCTCATGCCCCGGTCCACCCCAATGGATTGCTGACGGCTGGGAGGAAATGGACGACGCGTACCTGCGAGCCGGTGCATTCTCAGGAAGGCGGATGTGCCGTCTCTTCGCCGTCAGCCATTCTGTGGGGTCGTGATGAAACCACACTTGCTAACCTGGCCATCAATAGCCAAGGCAGACGACGTCGTGGCTAGCGGCGGTGGACGTCGCGGCGCGCCATGTAGAACGCGAACATCTCCGGATTCAAATCTTGCAGCCGTCCTCTGGACGAAATGAGTGCCGCGCTGTATCCGTGCTTTTCGAGTTCGAGGAGGCGCGCAATTGCACCTAATGTTTGCGCTGCTTGCGTCGCCGGCAAGCTCGTTGTGTCGTCGGCCCCCAGGCGCACACCGGGATGTTCGACGAGATACCAGGCGGGAAAAAATGCGTCCGCAGTCACGTCATTGGGATC
>JBEVOI010000190.1:0-3857 GCA_040507665.1 Burkholderiales bacterium | reverse complement strand
ATGTCCGTCGCGACGTACAACATCGGAATCAGCAGCACGCCCAGGAACGTCGCGACGGACATGCCGGCGAACACGGCCATGCCCATCACCTTGCGCGATTCCGCTCCGGCGCCGGTCGCGGTGAGCAGCGGCACGACGCCGAGGATGAACGCGAAGGCCGTCATGAGAATCGGACGGAAGCGCAGCTTGGCCGCCGACATCGTCGCCTCCATGAGCGGCTTTCCCGCGTCGAGCTCCATCTTCGCGAACTCGACGATCAGGATCGCGTTCTTCGCGGCAAGGCCAATGAGCATGATCAGTCCGATCTGCGCGAACACGTTGTTCACGTAGCTCGGCCCCAGATACAGGCGCGCCAGGTAGAGACCCAGATAGGCGCCAAACGCGGCGAACGGCGTGCCGAGGAGGACGCTGAACGGCAGGCCCCAGCTCTCGTACTGCGCGGCCAGGATGAGGAACACGAGGAAGATCGCCAGCGCGAACACCGTGGCCACACCAGGGGCCCGCCGTTCCTGAAACGAGAGATCTGCCCAATCGAAGGTCACGTCCGGCGGCAGCACCTCGCGTGCGGTCGCCTCGAGGGCATCGAGCGCCTGCGTTGACGAGTACCCCGCGGCAGGCACCCCGGTGAGCTCGGCCGTCCGAAACAGATTGAAGCGGTTGGTGAACTCAGGCCCACTGCTGGGCCCGGTCGTGACGAGGGTGTCGAGCGGGACCATGCCGCCCTTCTGGTTCTTCACGAAGAACAGCCCGAGCTGCTTCGGATCCTGGCGGAACTCCGGCTCGGCCTGCACATACACCTTGTAGACACGGCCGAACCGGTTGAAGTCGTTCACGTAGGAGCTGCCGAGCAGCGCCCCCAGGGTCGTGTTGACGTCGTTCAACGGGACGCCCGCTTTCAGGACCTTGCTCCGGTCGATGTCGGCGTAGATCTGCGGGACCGAGGCCCGATAGAGCGAGTTGATCCGGGCGATTTCGGGCCGCTTCCTGGCCGCCTCCATGAAGCGCGCGGCCTGCTGCGCCAGGTAGTCCGGCGTTCCACCGCTGCGGTCCTGCAGCTCCATCGTGAAGCCGGCACCGGTGCCGAGTCCCGGGATCGCGGGGGGCCCGAACGCCACCACCCCGGCTTCCGGGATGCCCTGCGCGAACGCGCGGTTCAACGCCGCGAGCACGCCGTTGGCATGCGACTCCTCGGTGGTGCGCTCCTCCCAGGGCTTGAGCTGCACGAAGAAGAAGCCCATGTTCGAGGAGTAGGCGCCGGTGAGCAACGAGTAGCCGGTAATCGTGTTGAAGCCTTCGACGGCCTCGTTCTTCTCCAGAATCGCTTCGGCCTTTCGCATGACGGCGTCGGTGCGCTCGAGCGAAGCCGCATCCGGCAGCAGCGCATTCACCAGGATGTATCCCTGATCCTCTTCGGGCACGAAGCCGCCCGGGATCCGCTGGACCAGCATGACGGTCGCGTAGATCAGGATGCCGATGAAGGCGAGGCTCCGGAACATCTTCCGGGCCAGGATGGCGGCGAAGCTGACATAGCGGTCCGTCGACCAGCCGAACACGCGGTTGAAGCCGTTATAGAACGGTGTCAGGAATGATTTTTTGCCCGTGGCCGGTTTGAGCAGCAGCGCCGCGAGTGCCGGGCTCAGCGTGAGCGCGTTGACGACCGACAGCAGCACGGAAATCGCAATCGTGATCGCAAACTGCTGGTAGAGCAGCCCGGTGATGCCACCCATGAAGCCGACGGGCACGAACACCGCCGACAGGATGAGGCCGATGGCGATCACAGGCCCCGACACTTCCTCCATCGCCTTGATCGTCGCCTCCTTCGGCGCCATCCCGTGCTCGATGTGGTGCATCACCGCCTCGACCACCACGATGGCATCGTCCACGACGATGCCGATGGCGAGGACCAGGCCGAGGAGCGAGAGCACGTTGATCGAGAAACCGAGCAGCGGGAAGAACATGAACGCGCCGACGAGCGAGACCGGCACGGTCATCAGCGGAATGAGCGTGGCACGCCAGTTCTGCAGGAAGACGAAGACGACGATGATGACGAGCGCGACCGCCTCGAACAGCGTGTGCTCGATTTCCGTGATGCCCTCGGTGATCGGCAGCGTCGTATCCAGCGAGACCAGGTAATCCATGTCCCGCGGGAAGCGCTGCTTCAGCTCCTCCATCGTCGCCTTGATCCGGTTCGCCACGTCGAGCGCGTTGGTGCCGGGAATCTGGAACACGGCAATGACAGCCGACGGTGTGCTGTCGTGGCGGCCGATGGAGTTGTAGAGCATCGTCCCCAGCTCGAGGCGGGCGATGTCCTTGAGGCGGACCTCGGAGCCATCCGGGTTGGTCCGCACGATGATGTTCGCGAACTCCTCCTCGTTGAGCAGGCGCCCCTGCGTGCGGACGGTATAGGTGTACTCGGTGCCGGAGGCCGCGGGCGCCCCGCCAATCTGACCGGCCGGCGTCAACTGGTTCTGCTGGGCGATGGCGTTCGAAATATCGGGGATCGTGATGCCAAGCCGACCGATGACGTCCGGACGGAGCCAGACGCGCATCGCGTAATCGCTGCCGCCGAACAGGTTGATCTGCCCCACACCCTGGATGCGGGCGATGGCGTCGTTGATGTTGATCGTTGTGTAGTTCGAGAGAAACGCGCTGTCGTAGGTGCCCTTCGGAGACTTGATGGAGATGACGAGGAGCGGGAACGCCAGGGCCTTCTTCACCGACACGCCGTAGTTCTTCACCGACTGGGGCATCTGGGGCATGCCCTCTGACACGCGATTCTGCGTGAGCACGTTGTTCATGTCGAGGTTCGACCCGACCTCGAAGGAGACCTTCAGCGTCAACGTGCCGTCGTTGGCGTTGGTCGACTTCATGTAGATCATGTTCTCGACGCCGTTGATCTTCTGCTCGAGCGGCGTGGCGACCGACGCCTCGACGTCGGTCGCGCTGGCGCCGATGAAGGTCGTGGTGACCTGGATCATCGGCGGCACGACCTCGGGATACTGCGAAATCGGCAGGCCGCTCATGGCGACGACGCCGAGCAGCACGGTGATGATCGAGATCACGATCGCGACGATGGGACGGTTGACGAAGAAGCGGGCCATGATCTACTTGGCCTCTCCGGCTGGTGCCGCCGCGCTACCCGCCGGCGTTGCCGGTGCCGGCTTGGCGGAGACCGTCATGCCTTCCTGTATCCGCTGGAGGCCTTCGACGACGATCTCTTCGCCTGCCTTGAGCCCGTCTTCGACGACCCAGAGGGACTCGACTCGCTGGCCGACCTTCACGTTGCGAAAAGCGACTTTCCCGTCCTGCACCACGGCAACGCTGTACAAATTCTGGAGTTCCTGCACCGCCCGTTGCGGCACGAGGAGCGCGCCTCTCTTGGTATCGAGAAGAATGCGCGCACGACCGTATTGGCCCGGCCGGAGGAGCTGCTGCGGATTCGGGAAGACGAGCTCTATTCCCAGAGTACCGGTCGTCGGGTCGACGGCGCGGTCGATGGTGTTGATTTTGCCGGTATGCGAATACCGACTGCCGTCGGCCAGGACCAACTCGATCCCTTCGCGAGAGCCGCCTGAGGATTTGCCAGCAGCCTGGACCTGTCTCGCGACGCGCAGATAGTCCGCCTCGGTCACACCCACCTTGAACAGCACGGGGTCGATCTGCGAGATCGTCGTGAGCAGCGTGCTTTCACCGCGTCCGACGAGATTTCCCGGCTTGATCTCGGTGGTTCCGACCAGCCCAGTGATGGGCGACGTCACTCGCGTGTAACTCAAGTCCAGCGACGCTTTCTCGACCGAGGCCTTGGCCGCCTCCACCTGCGACCGCGATGCATCCTGCTCGGCGAGCGCGTTATCGAG
>JBEVOI010000187.1:0-8966 GCA_040507665.1 Burkholderiales bacterium | reverse complement strand
GCAGCAAACCCAGACAGAAATTGGCGATCAAAGCCCATTCGGGACGAGCCAAGGCTAACGTCCAGATGAACCCTGTGGTCAGCGCGTACCAGGAGAGCTGGTCGAACAAAGACGCTTTCTTGAGGAGGTCGCGTTTGCCGGCGAGCTGGGGATTGTCCTTGGGCGACAGCGTTTCCGGCTTGATGAAACTGGTCCAGCGGTGCGCGTGCGAATAACACAACGCGGCAAACAAGCCCAGTAAAATTGCAAGCCCCAGCGCCATGATGGGGAACTCCCGGATCAATCCATCATCGCCGTTCCCGACGATTCCCCAAATGCCTCCGCCAGCCAGGGCGGAATGCAGTAACAGCCGCGTTATGGCGGCTGGAGCATAGTCGCCGGGCTCTGGCTCGTACTCGCGACGACGGCCCCACAAACCTCTTACATCCTGATACTTTTTATCGAAGTAATGCAGAACGCTGAATATCACGAAGGAAACTATCGGCATTAGAAACGCGATCTGATGATGGACATCTATCTATGTCCTTTAGCGACCACGGCTCCCACGGCAGTTGCACAAAAGCGCATTTGTCGTAGCGCCACCAAGCAATGCCGTGGGCCACCAGAAACAGAGCAGCGGTAAAACACTTCCAGCGGAATTCTGTTTTCTTGCGAGAGCGCAGATTCGACCACGCCGGAGTGAGGTACTTTGTGCACATATTGCGTTGATTATCGCAAAGTGCGGGAATTTGGGAGAAAGGCTTCAACTTCAGATGCGGAGTCGGACCGCAAACGCCGGCCACCCTGCTGTTATCCTGCAGGTGACAACCCAGATCGTCCGCACAGCGAAGCCGCCGTGTATCGACGGCCTCTGCAAATCGGAGTCGCCACCATTTCACCGCTAAAAATCGCCGAGTCGATTTCTGCCCGACTGGATCATGACTCAGCATGCGCGACGTATGGCATTGCGGGAATTGCGCAATCTCGCCTGATCCGAGTCGGCCTCGGCGAGCGGAGCGGCCTGCCGCGCTCAGATCCTGACCGGCCGCGGCCTGTCGCCTCGGTCCGGCGTCACTTGCGCTTCCTCGCGTTCGCTTGAATGCGCATGCGCAGCGCATTCAAACGGATGAAGCCCGCGGCGTCCGCCTGGTTGTAGGCGCCCTTGTCGTCCTCGAAGGTGGCGATGGTCGGGTCGAAGAGTGAGTCGGTCTTCGAGTCGCGTCCCACCACGCCGACATTCCCCTTGTACAGTTTCAGCCGCACCCAGCCGTTGACCTGTTGCTGGGTGTGGTCGATCAGGACCTGCAGCGCCTCGCGTTCCGGGCTCCACCAGTAGCCGTTGTAGATCAGGCTCGCATAGCGCGGCATGAGATCGTCCTTGAGGTGCGCCACCTCGCGGTCGAGGCAGACGGACTCGATGCCGCGGTGCGCCTTCAGCATGATCGTGCCGCCGGGCGTTTCGTAACAGCCACGCGATTTCATGCCCACGTAGCGGTTTTCCACCAGGTCGAGCCGGCCGATGCCGTGCTTGCCGCCGAGGTGGTTCAACTCGGTGAGCACCGCGGCGGGGCTCAGGCGCACCCCATTGAGCGCCACGATGTCTCCCTTCTCGTACTCGATGTCAAGATACTCCGGCGTATCCGGCGCCTGCTCGGGCGATACCGTCCAGCGCCACATGGACTCCTCGGCTTCGGCCGCCGGATCTTCGAGGTGACGTCCCTCGAAGCTGATGTGCAGCAGGTTCGCATCCATGGAATACGGCGAGCCTCCGGCCTTGTGCTTCATCTCGATGGGAATGCCGTGCTGCGCCGCGTACGCGAGCAGCTTCTCGCGGGAGAGCAGATCCCACTCGCGCCATGGCGCGATCACCTTGATGTTGGGTTCGAGGGCGTAGTAGCCGAGCTCGAAACGCACCTGGTCGTTGCCCTTTCCGGTCGCGCCGTGCGCTACCGCATCAGCGCCGGTCTCGCGGGCGATCTCGATCTGGCGCTTCGCGATCAACGGTCGCGCGATCGAGGTGCCGAGCAGATACTCGCCTTCGTAGATCGCATTCGCGCGAAACATCGGGAATACGAACTCGCGCACGAACTCCTCGCGCAGGTCGTCGATGAAGACATGCTCGGGCTTGATGCCGAATTGCAGTGCCTTCTTGCGCGCCGGTTCGAGCTCCTCGCCCTGGCCCAGGTCGGCGGTGAAGGTCACGACCTCGCATCGATAGGTGTCCTGCAGCCACTTGAGAATCACCGACGTATCGAGACCACCGGAATAGGCGAGCACGGCTTTCTTGATCTGGGACATGTCTGCGCTTGGGTTGAATGAAGGACTGGCCGGCGGAGGAAGCGCTTCCGCGCCTGGGTTACTTAGGCTGGACGCGGCCGAGGACCAGAAACTCAAGCAATGCCTTCTGAGTGTGGAGTCGGTTCTCCGCTTCGTCCCACACCGCGCTCTGGGCCCCGTCGATCACCTCGGCGGCGACTTCCTCGCCGCGATGAGCTGGCAGGCAGTGCATGAAGAGGGCGTTCGGGGCGGCGAGCCGCATCATCTCGAGGTCGACGCGCCAATGCTCGAAGTCGCGCCGACGCTCCTCGTTCTCGGCCTCGAAGCCCATGCTGGTCCAGACGTCGGTGGTGACAAGGTCGGCCCCCCGGGCCGCCTCGTGGGGATCGGCGAATTCTTCGTAGTGGTCGGTACCGTAGATGCCCGCGATCTCGGGTTCGACCTCGTAGCCCGGTGGAGTCGACACGTGCACGTTGAAGTCGAACACCTCCGCCGCCTGGAGCCAGGTGTTGCAGACGTTGTTCGAATCCCCGATCCAGGCGATCGTCCTGCCCGCTATCGGCCCGCGGTGGTCGACGAAGGTGTAGATGTCGGCGAGGATCTGGCACGGGTGGTATTCGTTGGTCAGCCCGTTGATGACCGGCACCCGCGAATGGCTCGCGAAACGCTCGATGATTTCCTGCTTGAAGGTTCGGATCATCACGACGTCCACCATCCGCGAGATTACCTGTGCCGCGTCTTCCGCCGGCTCGCCGCGCCCGAGCTGGGTGTCACGGGTGTTGAGGTAGATCGCCGCGCCGCCAAGCTGATGCATGCCGGCCTCGAACGAAAGCCGCGTGCGGGTGGACTGCTTCTCGAAGATCATCGCGAGCGTGCGGTCTGACAGCGGCCAGTAGCGCTGGTAGGATTTGAACCGCTCCTTGATCCAGCGCGTGCGCTCGAACAGGTACTCGAACTCCTCGCGCGAGAAATCCTTGAACTGCAGGAAGTGCCTGACCGGCTGCATGAGGGGCGCGTGATATCCCTCAGCGGGCTGCCGCGACGGTGGCCGGGGCCATCAGGAAGTCGGCGATGAGGGGCACCAGTCCATCCAGGAGATGCTGCGCCTCGGCTTTGCTCATCACGAGCGGCGGCAGCAGCCGCACCACATTATCGGCGGTGACGTTGATGAGCAGCCCGCGGGCAAGCGCGGCCTTGACCAGTTCTCCGCACGGACGGTCCAGCTCCACGCCGATCATGAGCCCCTGGCCACGCACATCCTTCACGCCATCCACGCCCGCAAGTCCGCTCGCGATACCGGCACGGAGGAACTTGCCGATCGCGATTGCATTCGCCATCAGCCCCTCGGCTTCGATGGTTTCGAGAGTGGTCAGTCCCGCCGTGCAGGCGAGCGGGTTGCCGCCGAAGGTGGAGCCATGACTGCCGGGCTTGAAGACCCCGGCGGCGGGGCCGGCCACCAGGCACGCACCGATCGGCACCCCGGACCCGAGACCCTTGGCGAGAGTCATCACGTCGGGGCGGATGCCCGTGTGCTGGAATGCGAACCAGGCGCCGGTGCGGCCGACGCCTGTCTGCACCTCGTCCAGCATCAGCAGCCAGCCGTTGGCGTCGCAGATCGCGCGCAGCTTCGGCAGATAGTCCGCGTCCGGCACCCGGACGCCCCCTTCACCCTGGATCGGCTCAACCAGCACCGCCGCCACACTCTTGTTGTGGGCGCCCACCTGCTCGACGGAGGCGACGTCACCATAGGGTACCCGCGCGAAGCCGGTGAGCAGGGGCTCGAACCCCGCCTGCACCTTGCGCGAACCGGTGGCAGTCAGGGTCGCCATGGTGCGGCCGTGGAAGCTGTGCTCCATCACGATGATGGTTGGCACTTCGATTTCCTTCCGGTGCCCGACCATGCGGGCAAGCTTGATCGCCGCCTCGTTCGCTTCGGCGCCGGAGTTGCAGAAGAACACCTCGTCCATCCCCGACACCGTGCAGAGCTTTTCGCCGAGCTGCTCCTGCCGCCTCACCCGGTAGACGTTGGACGTGTGGATGAGGGTTGCCGCCTGATCCGCGAGCGCCTTCACAAGCCGCGGATGCGCGTGGCCCAGCGAGCAGACCGCGATTCCGGCGAGCGCATCCAGATAGCGCTTGCCCGACTCATCCCAGAGCCAGACCCCCTGCCCGCGCTCGAAGGCGACCGGTAGGCGGGCGTACGTGTTCATCAGATTCGACATGGCCATCACCCAGAAAACAAAAGGCACACGAGGCCGGGGCCGCGTGTGCGTCACGTAAGCAATATGTACCCGAATCGGTCCGGGCCTGCAAGTATGGCCTGGGGAGTTTCCGGATCAGTGGACGAGCGGGTGCAGCGCCGTTTCCTCGCTGGATTGCAACACCCGCACGCAGGGCAGGTACCCCTCGTACAGAATGCCGTGCATCTCGATCTTCTTGGGCGAGCGCAGCAGCCCGACGAGGTAGTGGATGATCTCCGCTGTCAGCACCTGACCTGGCACCAGCACCGGAATTCCGGGTGGGTAGGGCGTGATCTGGTCCGCGGCGACGCGCCCATCGAGTGTCAGGTTCGCCTGGTCGTTCTCCAGCAGCAGCGGCGCTGGCTCGCCGGTGCGGTAGAACGCGTCGCGCGGCAGAAAGCGCAGCTCGGTGAAGTGCGGCAGGTCGGGCGCCGGATACAGCCGCCGCGGCGCGCGCCCCTCACGGGCGATACGCATGAGCGCGTCGTACAGGCGCGACACCTTGCTGCGGGTGGTGCCGATGGTGAGCAGCAGTGTGAGCGTATTGAAGGTCGATTTCTCCACCTGGATATTGAAGCGCTCCAGCAGCTCGCCCTGCAGCTCCTCCACCGTATAGCCGCAGGACGAGATGTCGACCGTGACCTTAGTCGGATCGAGCCGGATACCGTCGTCCGCCACCTCCTCCGGCAGCAGGTCCTCCAGCTCCAGCACGCGGAACATCTCGGTGGCATTGATCTGCTGTCGCAACTCCCGGGCGAGGCCGAGCGTGCGCGCGAGCAGCTTGTAGCCTTCCATGACTGCCTGCTTCCGGCCCACGTCGAGGCTCGCGATGATCGCGTACTGCGGGCTGGTGGACGTGTGCATGTTGAAGTTCTCCCGGAAGATGTGCTCGTCGAAATCCGGGTCGTTCACGTGGATCATGCTCGCCTGCGAAAACGCGGAGAGCACCTTGTGCGTGGACTGGGTCGCGTAGTCGGCCCCTGCTTCGAGCGCGGTCGGGCGAAACTCCGGATGGAACCGCGCAAAGGCGTACCACGCCTCGTCCACCATCACCTTGATGCCTCTCGCGTGCGCCGCCTCCACGATCGGCGGCAAGTCATAGCGCAGCCCGTCGTAGGTGCACGACGTGAGCACCACCGCCTGCGCGTCCGGATGCGCTTCGATCGCGTCGAGGATGGTCGACCGCGGCACCGGGCCGAAGATGCCGTAGCGCCGATTTACCGAAGAGTCGAGGTAGATCGGGTGCGCACCGGACAGGATCACTCCGTGGTGGACCGACTTGTGGCAGTTGCGGTCGAGCAGCAGCTTTTCGCCGGGGGCGATCAAGGTCTGCAGCATCACCTTGTTCGCGGTCGAGGTGCCGTTGGTCGCGAAGAACGTGCGCCGAGCGCCGAAGGCCTTGGCCGCCTTCTTCTGGGCCTCGAGGATGACGCCGCCGGGCTTCATCAGCGAGTCGAGCATCGGGACCGAAACGGAGAGGTCGGCGTCGAACGCGTGCTCGCCCATGAATTCGTAGAAGTCGCGCACCCAGGGGCTATCGCGCAGGCTGTCGCCGCTCGAGTGGCCGGGCGAGTGCCACGCGTCCTTCGCCAGGAAGACGTAGGTCTTGAGCTGGTCGTAGAACGGGGTGCGCGCCTTCTCCTGGATCTGCGCGTTGATGATCCGGTACCAGCCGCGGTAATCGCGCTCCTCGCGGTAGAAGTAGCCATCCACGGCTTCCGAGAACAGGGCGTCCACGATCTCGTCCTCGGCTTCCTTCGCGATCAGGATGTAGATGTCGAGCTCGGGGCGCAGCCGCGTGATCTTCTGCACCAGCGAGAGCGCGGTCATCTGCAGCGAGCGCCGGGACGCCTTGCCGTTCTGCAGGCTGTAGAGCGTGTCGTCCACGACCACCGCCTGCAGGTCCCCGTCGTCCTCGATCGCCTTCAGCGCCTCGCGCGCGGTGTTGACGCCGACAAAGACGAGGCCGAGGGGATTGTCGAGGCTCTTGGCCGCGGCGTTGAGTCCCTTGATCAGGTCCTTCAGGACGAGCGACTCGTCGTTGATGACCAGGGTGCGGCTGACCGGCTTGCGCATGGGGTCCAGGGGCGGAAAAAAGCCGCTTTATGCGCTTATTCCGGCGCTGAGGCAACCCTTGGCCGCACCAGTGCGACGGGGAATTTCCGCAGCCGGCCGGGGTCCGACGTACGGCGCCCGTGCAAACCCGCTATATTCCTTCCATGACCCGCCGCCTGCTGCACCTGTTTGTCCCGCTTTTGCTCGCCGCGGCAACGCTGCCCGCGTTCGCCGCCGAAGCGCCGGCCCCGGTCGCCGTGCTCTCGATCGACGGCGGTATCGGACCTGCCATCGGGGATTTCATCCAGCGTGGGCTCGCCAAAGCGCAGAAAAGCGGCGCCCAGCTCCTGGTGATCAAGATGGACACGCCAGGCGGGCTCGACACCACCATGCGCCAGATCATCAAGGACATCCTCGCGTCCCCCGTGCCGGTGGCGGCGTATGTCGCCCCAAGCGGCGCCCGGGCCGCGAGTGCCGGCACCTATATCCTGTACGCGAGCCACGTCGCCGCCATGGCGCCCGGCACGAATCTCGGCGCCGCGACGCCGGTCAGCATGGGCGGCGCACCCGGAACCGAGCCCGAGCAGCCCAAGCCGAAGCGCGAACCGAGGGCGGAAAAGGAGACGGGCGACAAGAGCAAGGACGAGAAGGACAAGAATGAGAAGAGGGAGAACGCCGACAAGGAAGACAAGGTACCGGCCAACAACGAGGCCATGCGCTCGAAACAGGTGAACGACGCGGCGGCCTACATCCGTGGTCTCGCCCAGATGCGCGGGCGCAACGCCGAGTGGGCCGAGAAGGCCGTGCGCGAGTCCGTGAGCCTGTCGGCGTCCGAGGCGCTGCAGATGAAGGTGATCGACCTCATCGCAACCGACGTGACCGACCTGCTCAAGCAGGTGAACGGGCGCAAGGTTTCCGCGGCCGGTGTCGAACGGACGCTGAACACGCAAACGGCGCAGGTCGAGACCATTGCTGCCGATTGGCGCACGAAGCTGCTCGCAGTCATCACCGATCCGAGCGTCGCCTACATCCTGCTGCTGATCGGCGTCTACGGCCTCTTCTTCGAGTTTTACAACCCGGGTTTCGTGCTGCCGGGCGTGGTCGGCGCCATCGCGCTGGTGACTGCACTCTTCGCGCTGCAGATGCTGCCCGTCAGCTATGCGGGACTCGGTCTGCTGATCCTGGGCATCGCCTTCATGGTGGCGGAGGCGTTCATGCCGAGCTTCGGCGCGCTCGGCATCGGCGGCGTGATCGCCTTCGTGCTCGGCTCGGTGATGCTGATCGACACTGACGTGCCGGGCTACGATATCCCCTGGACCGTCATCGGCACGGTGACCGCGGTGAGCGCCTTTTTCGTGCTGACGGTCGTCGGCATGGCGATCAAGGCACGGCGCCGCCCCGTGGTGACGGGCGCGGAGGGGATGCTGGGCAGCGTGGGCGAGATGGTGGAGGATGCTGACGCCGAGGGATTCGCTCTAGTGCGCGGCGAGAACTGGCGCGTGCGCGGAGCGGGGCGGCTGCGCAAGGGGCAAAAGGTCCGCGTCGTGGGCGTGCGTGGTTTGCTGCTCGACGTGGTGACGGACGAAAACTGAGGAGTACTCGATGTTTGCAGAGTTCGGTCTGGGCGGCATTGTCATCATCGCCGCCGTCATTGTTTTCGCTTCGCTGCGAGTGCTGCGGGAATATGAGCGCGGCGTAGTGTTCCAGCTCGGCCGCTTCTGGAAGGTGAAGGGCCCGGGCCTGATCCTCGTCATCCCCGGCATCCAGCAGAGCGTGAAGGTGGATCTGCGCACGGTCACGATGGACGTGCCGAGCCAGGACGTGATCTCGCGCGACAACGTATCGGTGAAGGTGAACGCGGTGCTCTATTTCCGCGTGGTGGACCCGCAGAAGGCGATCATCAACGTGGAGAACTTTCTCCTCGCCACGAGTCAGCTCGCCCAGACGATGCTGCGTTCCATCCTGGGCAAGCACGAGCTCGACGACATGCTCGCCGAGCGCGAGAAACTGAATCTCGCGATCCAGATGGCGCTCGATGCGCAGACCGACAGCTGGGGCATCAAGGTCGCCAACGTCGAGATCAAGAACGTCGACCTGAACGAGACCATGGTGCGTGCCATCGCCAAGCAGGCGGAGGCGGAACGGGAGCGGCGCGCCAAGGTCATCCATGCCGAAGGCGAGCTGCAGGCGTCCGAGAAGCTCGCGCAGGCTGCCGAGGTGCTATCCCGCGTGCCCTCGTCGCTGCAACTGCGGTACCTGGAAACGCTCACCACCATCGCGGCGGACAAGAACTCGACCATCGTCTTCCCGCTGCCGATCGATCTTATCTCGACGCTGCTGAAAGGCCACAAGGAAGGCTGAAAATCTGTCGGCTTGAATGATGTGGGACCGTCTTCTCGTCCAGACGCAGCGGGC
>JBEVOI010000183.1:0-3466 GCA_040507665.1 Burkholderiales bacterium | reverse complement strand
CGTAGTAGCGCTTGCCCGGATAGCCCTCGGCGTACTTGTTGGTGAGCACCGAACCCTGCGCCTCCAGCACCCGCGGAGAGGCATAGTTCTCCGAGGCAATCAGCTCGATGTGGTCTTCCTGACGCTTGAGCTCACTTTGCAGCGCCCCCCATAACTCAGCATCAAAGGCGGCTATGGTGTGTTTGGCGGTGAACATGGCGTTGCCCTCCTGAACCCGTTGATGCGCCGATTCTAGCACCCGTCAGGTCCCGCCGCCCGCCCCGAGCCGAAGCGCGCTGGGCAAAAGACGTTGGCGAATCCGCATTTTGCGCCGCAGGAGGTTGTAATCGACGCGCTGCACAAGTATACAAGCGAGGGACACTCGCGCCCGCTGCGCGAAACCCCCATTGCGACAAGGATAGCCAGGTTTTGAGCTTCGCCAATCAGATCATCTTCTTCGGCGCGGCGCTGCTGCTGATCAGCATCGTCGCGAGCGCCGTTTCGTCCCGAGTTGGCGCGCCGTTGCTCCTCATATTTCTCCTGATCGGCATGCTTGCGGGCGAGAACGGGCCGGGCGGGATCGACTTCCACGACTTCCGGCTCGCGAACCTGCTTGGCAGCCTTGCACTTGCCGTGATCCTGTTCGACGGCGGCCTGCGCACCCGCGTCGGCCAGTTCCGGGTCGGGCTGTGGCCCGCGGTTTCCCTTGCCACGGTGGGGGTCGTCATCACAGCGCTGCTGGTCGGCGCCTTTGCAAGCTGGATCTTTCGCTTGGATTGGCTCGGCGGACTGCTCGTCGGCGCTATTGTCGCATCCACCGACGCGGCCGCCGTCTTCTCGCTGCTGCACGCCCGCGGCATCGAACTGAAGGAGCGAGTCAGCGCGACACTCGAGATCGAATCCGGGACCAACGACCCCATGGCCGTCTTCCTGACCATCTCGGTCGTCGAGCTCCTCGCCTCGGGCAAGACCGACCTCACCTGGTCGATCGCGACGACCTTCATCCTGGAGATGGCTCTCGGTGCGGTCGGCGGCTGGGTCGGCGGGCGCGCGCTCGCGTGGTTGCTGAACCGGCTCTCGCTGCCGCCGGCGCTCTACCCGCTCCTTGCGGCAGGGGGCGGGGTTTTCGTCTACGGCGCGGTCGCGCTCCTCCACGGCAGCGGCTTTCTCGCGATCTACCTCGCGGGTGTCGTGCTCGGTAACCGGCCGATCCAGGGTGAGCAGAATATCTTGCGCATCCACGACGCGCTGGCGTGGCTGGCACAGATCGGGATGTTCCTGATGCTCGGCCTGCTCGCGACGCCCACCCAGCTCGTGGAGGTGGGGCCTCAGGCGCTCGCCATCGCGCTCTTCCTCATCCTGGTCGCGCGGCCGGTCGCGGTTTTCGCGGGTCTGGCGCCGTTTCGCTTTCCGTGGCGCGACCAGATCTTTATCGCCTGGGTGGGGCTGCGCGGCGCGGTGCCGATCATCCTCGCCACGTTTCCGCTGCTCGCGAACGTGCCCAACGACGACCTCTACTTCAACACCGCGTTTTTCGTCGTGCTGGTCTCGCTGATGGTCCAGGGCTGGACCCTCGGGCTCGCCGCCAAATGGCTCAAGCTGGAAGTGCCACCCCCGCCGCTGCCGGTGCAGGTATTGGATCTCGACGTTGCTGACAGCTTCGACCACGGGCTCCTCGGCTATCGCCTCGGTCCCGATGCTCCGACTCTCGCCCAGCGGCTCTCCGGGCTCGACCTGCCAGAGGGTGCGTGGCTGGCGGGGGTCATTCGCAGCGGACGCCTGTTGCCCGTGCACGCGGACGACCGGCTGCGGCCGAACGACTATGTCTACGTGCTGTGCCACACGGAGTCCCAGGACGCCGTGAACCGGCTCTTCGCCCAGCAGACGGCCCCACCCCGGTTGGAAGAGCACGAGTTCTTCGGCGAGTTCGTGCTGAACGGGGATGCCCGACTGGGGGATCTCGCCGCCGTCTATGGATTCGAGCTTCCGGAGGAGACGAAATCCATGACGGCCGCGGAGCTGCTGGCGCAACGCTTTTCGCAGCGACCGGTGGTGGGGGATCGGATCCGCCTGGGTCGCGTGGAGCTGGTTGCAATGGAGATCGAGCTGGGCCGCGTGGCGAAGGTTGGCCTCAACCTCCACCACTGACCCGCACCCCTCAACGGTCTGCCCGCCGGCGCTCTGGCCCGACCTCTGCCTCGTCGAGGACTCCTGCGCGCTGCAGATCCTCGCGCAACTGGCGCACCTCCTCGCGCAATAAGCGCATGTCATGGTGCAGTTCGCGCCGCAGCGCTTGTTCGTCGGCCCCGATCGCCTGCTCCGTGCTCTGGCGGAGTGCCTTGATGTCCTGGTGCATGTCGCGCCGCAGCCGTGCCTCATCCTCGCCAATGAACAGGCTGACCAAGGTCGCAGTCACGAGCGATAACACACTGAGACCAAGCACGACCGTCAGCACGGCGAAGAGGCGCGACAACGGCGTGGTCGGCACGAAATCGCCATATCCCACGGTAGCCGCGGTGACGAACGCGAGCCAGAGACCATCGAGGTACGTGTTAACGGTCGGCTCGAGCCAATAGAATCCCGCGCCAGCGAGCAGCAGCGAGATAACGAGGAACCCGAGGACGTAAGGCAGGCCGGTCGGGCTGAACAGGTCACGCATCGCGCCCAGAGCGCGCGCCAACAGCAGCCCGACCATCGCAATGCGCATTAGGCGCGCGAGCGCGACCCACTCCGTTTGCCACCCCAGCAGGTTGACGCCGGCAGCCAGTACGATCAGCACGTCGAGCCAGTTGCGGCGCAAATAACGCCATTTGTGGGTCGTGATCCGGAGCATCCAGACCAGCTCGAACGAAAATGCGCCGAGAATAAACAGGTCGATCAGGCGCCCGATCAAGCGCAGCGCCGGCGACTGAAACGTCTCTTCGAGCAAGAAGGCAGGCACGGAGAGCAGGGCCACAAAAACCATGAACCAGTGCAGCCGGTGCTCCCAATGGTAAGCACGCGGGTTCTCGTGGGGGCCGACTCCCCCGAGACCGATGAAGCTCTTGGCGTCGACGGTCATCGCTCTGACTGTTGACTCATTCTCCGGCCACGGTCATGCGGTTCACGAGGATCGACCCGCACTGCCGAGCACCGCGGACGATAACATCGTTGCCAATGGCAACGATGTCGCGAAACATGTCCTTGAGGTTGCCAGCAATGGTGATCTCCTGCACTGGCCACGCGATCTCCCCCTGCTCGACCCAGAAGCCTGCAGCGCCGCGGGAGTAGTCGCCGGTGACATTATTGACGCCGTGCCCGAGCAGCTCAGTGACAAGCAGACCGGTGCCGACCTTCGCGAGCAGCGCCTTGAAGTCTTCACCGGTGCTGTCGAGGAGGAGATTGTGACTGCCGCCGGCGTTGCCGGTGGAGCGCAGGCCGAGCTTGCGGGCACTGTAGCTGCCGAGAAAGTAGCCGCCGACCACGCCATCGTGCACCACGTCGCGTT
>JBEVOI010000074.1:0-16713 GCA_040507665.1 Burkholderiales bacterium | reverse complement strand
GGGTCGTGCGGTCAATGTCCGCCTTGCAAAGGCGGCACCTTTCAGCTCACCCGACTGCTCAACCGGATCGACACCGGCCGAGGCGTGCCCGCCGATCTCGACGCGCTCGAGAACCTGTGCCGCATCCTTCCCGGCAGCGGGCGTTGCGGCCTCATCGACGGTGCGGTGACGGTGGTGGAGAGCTCCCTGCATCAATTCCGCGAGGAGTACGACGCGCAACTGATGTCGCGGTAGCAGTGCGCCGAAGGACGGCCCCGCCCGTCAGACCCTTGGCGCTGCGGGATTGCGGAGCCGGATGTGCAGCTCGCGCAGTTGCTGCTCGTCCACTGGGCTCGGCGCGCGGGTGAGCAGGCACTGGGCTCGCTGCGTCTTCGGAAAAGCGATGACGTCGCGAATCGACTCCGCGCCAGCCATTAAGGTCACGATGCGGTCTAGCCCGAAGGCGATGCCGCCATGGGGCGGTGCCCCGTACTGGAGCGCGTCGAGCAGGAAACCGAATTTGAGCCTCGCCTCCTCGGGACCGATGGCGAGTGCGCGGAACACCTTCGACTGCACATCCTCACGGTGGATCCGCACCGAGCCGCCGCCGATCTCCCAGCCGTTCAGCACCATGTCGTACGCTTTCGCGAGCGCCTTCGAAGGGTCCGTTGCCAGATATTCGTCGTGGCCGTCCTTCGGCGAAGTGAAGGGATGGTGGCACGCCACCCAGCGCTTCTCTTCCTCGTCGTAATCGAACATCGGGAAGTCCACCACCCAGAGCGGCTTCCATTCACTGGATGCGAAGCCATGCTCGTGGCCGATCTTCTGGCGGAGCGCACCCAGTGCGTCGTTGACGATCTTCGCCTTGTCGGCGCCGAAGAAGATCAGGTCGCCATTCTTTGCTCCGGTGCGTTCGAGAATGCTCGCGAGCACATGGGAGGGCAGGAACTTGACGATCGGCGATTGCAGTCCTTCCTCGTTGGGCTTCGAGACATCGTTCACCCTGATATAGGCGAGGCCCTTCGCCCCGTAGACCTTCACAAACTCGGTACAGCCGTCGATCTCGCTGCGGGAGAGCTTCTCCCCGGCGCCAGGGACGAGCAGCGCGGCGACGCGCCCGCTGGGAAAGTCCGCGGCCCCTCGGAAGACCTTGAACTCGACGGACTTCATCAGGTCGGTGAGCTCGGTCAGCTTGAGCGGTACGCGCAGGTCCGGCTTGTCGGACCCATAGAGCGCCATTGCCTCGGCGTGGGGCAGGACCGGGAACGGCTCGGGCAGGCTCACGTTCAGCACTTCCTTGAACAGGTCGCGGATCAGGCCCTCCATCAGCATGCGGATCTCGATCTCGCCGAGAAACGAGGTTTCGATGTCGATCTGGGTGAACTCGGGCTGCCGGTCGGCGCGCAGATCCTCGTCGCGGAAGCACTTCACGATCTGGTAATAGCGGTCGAAGCCGGCGATCATCAACAACTGCTTGAAGAGTTGCGGCGACTGGGGCAGTGCGAAGAATTCGCCGGGATGCACGCGGGAGGGCACGAGGTAATCGCGCGCGCCCTCGGGCGTCGACTTTGTGAGCATCGGCGTTTCGATATCGATGAAGCCCTCGGCGTCGAGATACCTGCGCACCGCCATCGCGACTCGATAGCGCAGGCGCAGGTTCTTCTGCATCGGCAGACGGCGCAGATCGAGGAAGCGATACTCCAGCCGCACCTGCTCGGACAGCGTCTCGTCGTCCATCTGGAATGGCGGTGGAAGCGACGGGTTCAGGATTTCGATCTCGTGGGCGAGGACCTCGATCTCGCCCGAAACGAGGTTCGGATTGACCGTGCCCTCGGGGCGCGGGCGCACCCTGCCCGTCACCTTCACTACGAACTCGCTGCGCAGCTTGTCCGCGGCCCTGAAGGTGTCCGCCCGATCCGGGTCGCACACCACCTGCACCAGCCCCTCGCGATCGCGCAGGTCGATGAAGATCACGCCACCGTGGTCGCGCCGGCGATGCACCCATCCGCATAGGGTCAGTGTCCGGTCGAGGTGGTTCTTCGTCACGAGCCCGCAGTATTCACTACGCATGAGGAGTCAGGAGAACGGGATCGAGGGTGTCGGTGAGGACCGAACGGCCCGGAAATCAGTTGCCGGCGCCGGCCTGGATCTGCGCGCGTGCGTCTGCGAGATGGTTCGAGCGGATCGCGCCACGGGGTCCTGGCACGACCACGCCCATGGAGATGATGTACTTGAGAGCATCGTCCACGCTCATGTCGAGCTCGATCACGTCGCTCCTCCGCATCATCACGAAGTAGCCGCCGGTAGGGTTCGGCGTCGTCGGAACATAGACGCTTACGTACTCGCCTTCGAGGTAGTTGGCCACGTCACCGCCAGGCGCGCCGGTAAGGAACCCGATGGTCCACGAACCCTCGCGCGGGAATTGCACCAGCAGCGCCTTGCGGAATGCCTGGCCCGTTGGAGAGAGCAGCGTGTCGCTCACCTGCTTCACGCTGGAGTAGATCGACTTTACGAAGGGGATGCGGTTGAGCAACCCTTCCCACACGACCAGCAGGCGCTCGCCGATGATGTTGCGGGTGAGCACCCCGGTGACGAGCACGATGAACAGCGTGAGCAGCGCGCCGAGGCCGGGAATGCGAAAGCCGAACAGTCTCTCCGGCTGGAGCCTTTCGGGAAGGAGGATCAGGCTCTGGTCCAGGGTTTCGATCAGCAGGTTCAGCACCCAGAGGGTGATGACCAGCGGCACCAGGACCAGCAGCCCGGTGATGAAATATCGCTTCACTTAGGCCAGACTCAGCTGTGGCAGGCGCACGAGTTGCCGCATCCGGCAGCCTTCGCCCCGTCCGACGTCGAAGGCTTGGCCGCGTCCGACGACGCGGGTTTGGACTCGTCCTTGGCCGACGCACTTGGTTCGGACGCCTCCTTGGCTGCCGGCCTGGAGCCGCTGCCCTTGAAGTCGGTGGCGTACCACCCGGTGCCCTTTAGCTGGAAGCCTGCGGCGCTGACCATCTTCGCAAACTGATCGCTGCTGCACTGGGGGCAGACTTTGATCGGATCGTCGCTGATCTTCTGCAGGAACTCGCTCTGATAGCCGCAGGACCCGCAGCGATATTCGTAGATCGGCATGGGACTCTCCTGAATCGCGAAAAGCTGTGAATTATACCGGAATTTCAAGCAGTAACCGCGCCTAAATGGGGGCGGGACGCGGGATTGCAAGGGTCTTTCCTTGGCGCGCAGCGAGGCCAGCACGCGATGCATCCCGAAATGGCTACAATCCTGCCTGCATCCATTCAACCGGGACGACAATGCATTCCATCCTGCGCTTCCTCCTCTTCTGGGCGATCAACACCCTGTCGCTGTGGATCGCGGATGAGCTCTTCGACGGGATCTCCTTCGACAGCACGGAGGCGCTGCTGCTCTCCGGCCTTCTTCTCGGCATCGTGAACACCCTGCTCAAGCCCATTCTGGTGATCCTGACCCTTCCCATCACCGTGCTTACCCTCGGGCTCTTCCTGCTCATCATCAACGGCCTCACCCTCTTCCTTGTGGCGAGGCTGGTGCCCGGATTCGAGGTCGCAGGGTTCTGGACCGCTGTCGGCATCGCCCTCGTAGTGTCCATCGTCTCGTTCGCGCTGAACCACCTGCTCGGCTTGCGCAAGTAGGGGCATAGACCTTGCTCGGCTTCTCGCCTGTTTCCCCGCGGGTGGGTGCCCGCGGCGGATCTGACGAAAATCAGACCCCTGGTGAGAGGACAATCCATGAAGCTTTTTCCGAAGATTTGTGCAGTATTGCTGGTGGCGTGGGGGACGGCGTCCCACGCTGGTGACATTGACGGCGGAGCGGTGATCGGCGGCGGATTGGGCGGCGCGGCGGGCGCTGCAGTGGGTTCGGCCGTCGGCGGGAAGACCGGGGCGATCGTCGGTGGAGGCCTTGGGGGTGCGGCCGGGGCCGCGATCGGCAGCTCGGTGAACCAGCCGAAACAAAAGACCGTGGTGCAGAAGGAAGTCGTCTACGTCCGGGACGGCAAATGCTGGCCCCCGGGGCATTGCAAGGGCAAGCACAAGCACGACGACTGATACTGCGGCCGCTTCGACAAAGCGGCACCAAACGCAAACGGCGCTTCGCTACCGAAGCGCCGTTTGCTTTTCGTCGCCGGCCGCCGTGTAAGGCCTTCTCATACCGTCGCGAACACGCCCGCGCGCCGTGGACGCTGATCGAGACGGGATTCGAGAAGGAACCGAACGCGGGAGTGGCGCTGCGCCATTCGCACCAACTCCTCGATTTCCGCGTCCGTCGTGTTCGCCTTTACACGCACGGTCACGTGGATTGACTCGTAGCCGCTCCGCACGGTCAGATCGATTCCCAGGAAGCCGGCAGGTTGAGCTTGCCGCCGAAGTCGGCTTCGAGCTTGTCCGCCGACTTATGCTGTTGGTCAATGCCGTGGATGAGAACGACTTCCGCCATCTGCGCTCCGGGTCCCCGTTCTTGAGTGCGGGATATCAGAGCACGGCAAATCGTCTGTTGGAAGGGGTATCGAGTGCCCTACTGAGGCGCAGTCTGGACGAACCGGCGGTCGGCCGGTTCGGACTTGCGCCCGATAGAGGCAAGCAGCGCGTTCCGATGAGCGATGCGTTTCCGGATGCCCTCGGCTTCGAGCTGCGTCGCGACCGCCACCAAATCGATGCCCAGGGATGCCAGGTTCGCGAGCGCTGCCTGCGCCTCGCGGGCTCCCTCCTGCAGCCGCGCCCGCGGGCGGCCGTGGTTTCGGTATGCGTCGACGGTCTTGGGCGGAAGCGCCGTGATCGTGTCCGGACCGACGAGGTTGTCAACGTACCGAAGCTCAGTGTAGCCCGCATTCCCGGTGCTCGTGCCCGCCCACAGCAACCTCTGCGGTCGCGCGCCCTCTCGCGCGACCGCCGAGAACGACTCTCCCTGGAATAAGTCGCGCCAACGCTGATACGCCAGTTTCGCGCAGGAAGTCGCGACCTGACCGACAAGATGGGCTGCCTTCGCGCTCCCTAGCGCCGCCATGGATTCGAGCCGCGGGTCGAGCACTCCGTCGATGGGGCGCAGGAACAAGCTCACAACGGATGCCACCCGCGAGACCGGCAATCCGGACATGGTGCGAAGTCGCAATCCATCCAGGTACGCCGAGGCAACGTCCCGGCAGCGTGCAACTCCAAACACGAGCGTGGCGTTCACGTTGATGCCGTCCGCGATGAGTTCGCGGATCGCATGGACCCCGGCCACGGTAGCCGGGACTTCGACCATGGCATTCGGACGCGCGACCATGGACCAGAGCCTGCGCGCCTCCCTGATCGTCCCATCCGTGTCGTGGGCGAGATGCGGTGACACTGCGAGGCACGCGAATCCATCGCGCCCGTCGGTCGCCTCGAACACTGGCCACAGCAAATCGGCCGCTGTCCGCACGTCGGCGATGGCGAGGCGCAGATAGATGTCCTCGGGATCCATTCCACCGCCAGCAAGCTCCGCGATGTCGCGGCGGTACGCAGTGTCGACCGCAACATCCTCCTCGAAGATCTCCGAACTGGAGGTGACGCCGGCTATGCCGTCAACCTCGACGAGTCGGGCGACCTCCTCCGGACGCGGCATCCCGCGCTCCAGAGAATCGAGCCAGACGCTTTGGCCAAGCGCCTGCAGCCGACGCAGCGGGTTCAGGGGCGCGACGTCGATCACAGCATGCCGTCCGGCGTGTGAGCCTTCAGCACGGAATCAATCTGAGCCTCCGCGACCTGCCACTGCCGCCACGGGTCGCTCGCTGTTGCTTGTGTCATGCCGTGAAAAAAAGCGAGGCCTGCGATGATGCGGCTGCGCTCGTCACGTGTGACAGTGAGTGCGTCCATTTCCCTTGACGCGGTATGCTCAGACGGCTGAGAAGCAGTGCTGCTGAGGTTGACGCCTTGGCGCGCGGCGCGCGAAGAAACTGAACGTCGTGTGATAGCCACGATTGTCTCCTTTTGATCTGTGCCTCGCCGGTTGAGCGAGGAGAAAATGCGCCACCATGCGCGACCCTGTTTGGTCGCAGCTCTTTGTCTTTGCGTTGTTTGCGCTGACGAGCGGCGCGGGGATATCGCAATCGCGAAGCTGAACTCACTTCGTCTTCGCGCGCTGCGAATGATACCCCCGATTGCTTTGCTTTTTAATTACAGCGACCCAACTTCCACGTCATTTTCCGACGAGAAGCATGGTTAGGTTGCCGAGCGGCGACCTCGTTAGAGAGCACGATGCTCTCACAAAGGTTCCAGGAAAATCTCCCTTCGAAGTTCTGCGACACCGCAATTCATCATTCCCATCCGGCCTTGATCTCAGGCGCCGCGGGGCATCGCGTGAATGACGCAGCGCGGCAAGCCGGGCGGGTGGCGGCGCTGCGTTCGCGGATTGCGAGGAGTGCATCCACAATGCACAACGCCGCGCTGTCATGCACGCGCCCGAATGCCACGATGCGTCGAACTGTGCTGTATCAGCACCAACATTGGTACTCGCCGGACGGAATCCGAGCAAGTCAGTGCGGAGTGCTGGTCTCCTTTTCTGGCGCATAAGCCGAGTGCAGGTGAACGGGTCGGGCGCCCTTGCGCATGCGTATGTTCAGCATCTCGACGCCGAGCGAAAACGCCATCGCAAAGTAGACGTAGCCCTTGGGCACGTGATGGCCGAAACCTTCCGCGACCAGTACTACGCCGACCACGACGAGGAAAGACAGCGCGAGCATCTTGATGGTCGGATGGTCGGACACGAAGCGGCCGATCGGACCGGCGAAGAGCATCATCATCCCGACCGACGCGATCACGGCGGCGATCATCACGGGGAGCTCATCGACCATGCCGACCGCGGTGATGATCGAGTCGAGCGAGAAAACCAGGTCGACCACCATGATCTGCAGGATCACCGCGGTGAAGGTCGCCTTGACGGCGCTCGAGGCTTCTCCCTCCTCCCCCTCCATCGATTGATGGATCTCTCCGGTGCTCTTCCAGATCAGGAACAGGCCACCAAGGATCAGGATCAAATCACGGCCGGAGATCGCCTGTCCCAGGATCGTGAAGAGCGGTTCCACCAGCCCGATGATCCACGACAGAACCAGGAGCAGACCGATGCGCATGAACATCGCCATGAAGAGACCCAGCCTGCGGGCGAACTCCCGTCTCTCTTTTGGCAGCTTGTCCACCAGGATCGAGATGAAGATGATGTTGTCGATCCCGAGCACGAGCTCGAGCGCGGTGAGCGTTGCGAATGCGATCCACGCATGCGGGTCCGTGAGTAGTTCCATGGACGTTCTCCAGGCTGGTCGGTGTCAGAAATAGAGGTGCTTTGGGTCGGGTACGATCGAGTTCGGTCTTGCCGCCGCAATCTTGGCTTTGGTCTCCCTAGGCGCGAATCGCACCGCGCTGCACCATCGGCGGCCGAGGCGCGGACGGCCGGACAGCGCGCCCCGAAGCATGCTGTGCGAACGGATTTCTGTCTACCCCTTTCATCCTACGCATGCTTTCCTTAATCTTCCCTATTTTGACGCGCGCGACGATACCATGGGCAGCGCCTCGGCACGGCTCCCCTTCATCGATGCCCTCAAGGCCATCGCGTGCCAGCTCATCGTCCTGCATCACCTGGCATTCTATGGTCCAATGTCGGACTCGGCAGGCCAGCTCGCGCCGAGTCTCGTCGCCTGGCTTTCCGATCACGCACGTGTCGCGGTGCAGGTGTTTCTCGTCATTGGCGGCTTTCTGGCGGCGAAGGCGCTGGCACCGGAGGGGATCCTCCTGGTCGCGAGCCCGCTCGCGATGATCCGCAAGCGCTATCTGCGGCTGGTGATCCCTTACGTCCTGGTGCTGGCGCTGGCGGTCGTTGCAGCCGCGATCGCGCGCGAGTGGATGCAGCACGACTCGATTCCCGCTCCGCCCGTGCCCGCGCAGGTAGTCGCCCACGTGCTGCTGCTCAACGACTTGGCGGGGTTCGAATCGCTATCGGCCGGCGTCTGGTACGTAGCGATCGATTTCCAGCTCTTCGTCCTCCTGCTTTCAGTGCTCTGGCTCGCGGAACGGCTGTGCGGTTCCGCGCGCGCCCAAGCCTGCTTAGGGCCAGCCATGGTGAGCGCGGTCGGATTCGAGTCGCTGTTCATCTTCAATCGTGATCCCGATTGGGATGCATGGGCGCTGTACTTCTTCGGCGCCTACGCGATGGGGGTCGCAGGCTTCTGGGCCTCGAACCGGGGGCGGTCCGCGCTCTGGCTAGCGGTATTGTTGCTCGCCGTGCTCGCAGCACTCGCGCTCGATTTCCGGCTGCGGATCGCGGTCGCGGTGTCGGTTGCGCTGCTGCTCGCGATCGCGCGCAGCAGCGGCCTCCTGGCCCGCTGGCCGCGCGGGCGAAGCTTCGCCTTCCTCGGCCGCATCGCTTACTCGGTATTCCTGGTGCACTTCCCGATCTGTCTGCTGGTGAATGCCGCCTGGTCGCGCTTCGTGCCGCCGGAGCCGTGGTTCAATGCCGCAGGTATGGTCACGGCATGGGTGGCGAGCGTGGCCGCCGGTGCGCTCTTCTATCGCGTGGTCGAAAGACCGGTTGGCGACTGGATCGCGCGGCCGCGCCTGCTGGCGCAGCGAGCCTGATGGCGGCATGACGAAGTCGTTCGGCCGTTGGGCACCGCCGTCCAGCGAGGCGGACCGCCTACTGACGCAGGATCATGACGCTCAGGACAAGCGCAAGGTAGGCGAGAAAAAGCCAGAACTGGACATCCTCTTTCACGCGGTGGGAAATGCGGACGCCGAGCGGCGAACCGATGAGAGCGCCCGCCGCCAACCCGGCAAACGCCGGCAGATAGAGGTAACCTATCGCTGCGGAAGGAAGTCCCGCCGCGTGCATTCCTCCAACCACGTAGCCCACTCCTGCGCCGATTCCGATTACTGCGGAAAGTCCCGCCGCTATGGCGGAGGCGCTTTGTATGCGGTAGCCCGAGGCCTGCAGGTACGGCACCGTGATGATGGCAGCGCCGGCCCCGAGCAGTGCGCCACTCAAGCCGGTGGCGATTCCGTAAGTCCACAGGCTGGCGCCGGCAGGCATGGTAGGTATGACATCCGTCCTGCTCCCTTCCGATTCGCCGAACTTTCTGTAGCGCCGGCGCAGTGCGCGCACGATCGTGTATCCGACGAAGCCGATGAAGAACACGCGCAGGATGGATCCCGGCAGGAGACCGCCCATGATCGACCCGAGCACCGCCCCGATCACCACGCACGGCGCCATCCGCCAGAAGAGACTCCAGTTCAGGTCGCCCCGGCGGTGACGCAGAACGGTCGTGTAGAGCGCGGTGAGGAACATCACGACGAGCGAAGTGCCGATGGCGAGGTGCATGACGTAGTCGGAGGCAACGCCCTCCAGCGGCAGCGCCACCACGAGCGCGGGTACGATCGTCAATCCGCCGCCCAGTCCGAACAAGCCGGAAACCAGGCCTGCCGCGATTCCCGCGAGGAGATAGATGGCTGCGCTGATCATGCTGTCGCGCTCACTTTGACGTCCAGCGCTGTGTGATGAAAGCCATGCGCCACGGCCGCGAGATGCGGCCTACTCGCAAGCCGTTTCTCCGCGAATGATGTCGAAGTCGACGGGCTTCGTCGTGCGCGGGATAAGCGCGAGCGCAATCGGGTGAGTGATCACCGAGCTCGCCATGCAATGCTTTCCCGGCCGCAGCTCGATGACGAAGACGAGAATCCGCGAGGGAAACTCGCGCATCGAGTGGATCGCCACCGACCAACCGCCGCTGGTCTTCATGCCCGCGGCCGCAACGATCAGGGTGTCACGGCGGAAGTCGATGAAGGGAGCGGGGTAGGGTCCGCGCTTATCGCCATCCTGTCCCATGTGCGGCTCGATCTCGGACCACAGCTGCTTCCACTCGGGTTCGGTTCGTATCACGGAAAACATCGGTTGCGCGGGCCCGTCGTTGCCGAAGAAGTGGATGCTCGGTCGGTAGGATCGGAACTCGACCAGAAAGACATCCGGCTCGGTCGCGAGGACCGAGGGCGATCCGCCGGCGAGTGCGAGTGCAAGAACGACGAGACACAGGATAGTCATCTGGCAGGACGCGTGGAGAGTTGTGTTTTGCAGAACTCGCGGGGAGTTCCGCCGAGGATCCGTTGGCATTCTAGCCGCCTTCGCTTGCCGGCGGGCGAGGCGAGTAGCGGAGGCGCACAAAGTGGCTAGCGCCCTTCCAAGTCCGCCAGTATCACGTGAGCCGCATTGCGGCCTGGCGCCATGGACACGCCGCCACCGGGATGGCTGCCCGAGCCGCAGAGGTAGACATTCGCAACTGGCGTTCGATATTGTCCCAGCTCCGGAATGGGGCGCAGCGCTCCCGCCTGGTAAGGGAGAAACGCGCCATGGGCGACGGTGCCGCGCACCGCGCTCGGCATCGAGCGTTCCATGTCCACGGGCGAATGCACCACGCGCTTCAGAATCCGCTCCTTCAGATTCGGGACGAATCCGTTTGTGACCATGTCGAGGATGTGATCGGCATACGCCTCCTTGACCGCGTCCCACGTGCGTCCGGCGATCTTGCCGGTGGCGTCGCCCTTTATTTCGTAGGGAACGTTGTGGACGATCAGCTTCACCACGGCCTTGCCGGCGGGACACCGGCTCGGATCCATCGCCGAGTCGTTACACATCACGACTAGCGGGGCGGCGGGCAGTTTGCCGCTGCGGCATTCCGCATAGATTCGGGCAATATATTCCAGTGTGGGCGGTGTCGGATGCACGTACGCGGACCGGCTGGCGTCCTCGCCCGCACGGTACGTGAGCGGCCCATCGAGCGCGAGATAGATCACCATGTAGCCGTCGCCCCACTCGTAGCGCTCGATCTTCCGCACGATGTCCGCGCCGACGTGCTGCTCGCCGAGCAGATCCACGATGAGATGTCGCGGATCGGCGTTCGACGCGACGACCTTGCTGACCGTGATCTCCTCGCCGCCCGCAAGTTGGACACCGACTGCCTTGCCACCCTTCACCGTGATCCGGCTCACTCGCGCGTCGGTCCGGATTTCGCCGCCCCTGGATTGCAGGTGGCTGGCGAGTGCCAGAGGCAGATGGTGCATGCCGCCCTTCACTGCGCGGTTGCCCATGTCCTGGATGATCGAGGTGAAGAGCCATGCCAGATGCGCGCCGCCGACGTCGTCGGGAGCGACGCTCGCGTGGCACGCGAACGCACCGAGAAAGAGCTTCGTCTGCTCGGCCTCGAACGTTTCATTGCACCACGACCGCAGGCTCTGCAATTCGAAGCGATATTCGTCCAGACCGTGAGGCATGCATGCCAGCCGGTCAATGGAGCTCGCGAGCGAGGCGGGCGGAGAGTTCATCCACGCGGCGATGCCATCCTTTGCGCGCAGAAATTTCTCCATCAACTCGCGCCAGGCTCGTCCGTCCTGCTTCGAGTAGCGCTCAATGCTCTTCACCGTGTCGTCGATGTGCCGGTGCATCGACACGATGCCGCCATCAGGGAAGACGTGCGAGTAGTCGATCTCCGGCCGGGTCAGCTCGAAGCCGTGTGAAGCGAGCTCGAGTTCCTGAGGCACGGGGGAAAGATTGGCGAACTGATAGCCGAAGGCGTGGAGGTCGGACTTGAAGCCGGGGAAGGTGATCTCTTCCGTGGTCGTCATGCCGCCCACAGCGTGAGACTGCTCCAGCACCATCACCTTCAGCCCGGCATCGGCGAGGTAACACGCGCAGGTCAGACCGTTGTGGCCGGCGCCGATGACGACTGCGTCGTGTGGCGGAGACAAGACCTCACGCCCCTCGAGTGATCATGCTTCCTGCGATGCCTGAGAGCATGGCGCTCCAACACATTAGCCGTACACGGGCGACAACAGTCATTGCGCCCGGTCGGCTCCAAGCTCGTGTCATGCGGCTATCGGTCGGCCGAATGACCGTCAGGCCTCCAGTCGAACACGCATCGAGCCTGTGGACCGCGCGGTTCGGCGTTCAGATCAACGCCGGACACCTCGCGGACTCGGTCCTTGAACCAGCTCTCGAATGTGTCTTGCGACGCACCGTATTGGGGGAACGCTTCGTCGGGGGCGTCCAGATCCGTGACCACAATGAGAATGGCTCCGTGTGGCGTGTCCTGCAAGAAAGCTGTCTCTCTGGTTACCCCGTACTTTCGGTAGAAGGCGCCGGTCTCGCTCTTTCGAGTCGTCTGAAGCTCGTCCAGGAACTGCTTGAGCTGCTGCTTTGCACCCTCCAGCACCGGAAAGGCTCGTACCACTCGCTCCATCGTCGCTCCTCCGTGTCGGCATAGGGAATGAGATTGACTCCCCGTGCAGGGTGGGCATGTGCCGGATTCGAAGCGCGGCGGGCCCTGTAGGTAAGTGAAACGGGAGCCCGAGTAGGAATTATAGGCATTGGGTGACATCGACCAGCACGTCCGGGCGGGGCCTCGCTGTTCAGACTTTCTCCATCCTTACCAGCTTCGCGCGCCGGACGCGCCGCTCTTGATGCACACTGCGGATTTATGGCAATCGAAGTGCTGGGCAGGTGACTTGAGCTGCGCGAACCATGTACCGTCGGCGGCTTGCCCAAGCGCGCTCACCCGGGAGTTGGGCTTGACGTTCAACCGCGAAAGACTGCGGATCCCATCTGCATCGCCCAGGACCACGCGAGCTCGCGCCTGTCGGCTTTCCCGCGCGGGTCGGGTTGAGCTCTCGGTTGGCGGCCGCAGGCGGCACCACAACGGTGCACTGGAGCGCCCACCTGCTGCTGACCGTTCTCGTCAGCCGGCCGTCGCATGCAGCGGAGCGAGAAGCCGGCGCGCGGAGGAGTCGGGCAATCCCGCCGCCGGGGGATCACAGGATCTCGCCGATGTGCTCCCGTGTGTCCAGCTCGTCCGCAAACTCGCGCAACTCAGGACCGAGTGCGTCGCGGGCCGAAACCATGCCGATCAGCCGGCCGTCGTCCTCGACGACCGGGACGTGCCTGAAACCGCCCTCGTACATTATGTGTAGCGCGTGTTCGAAAGGCTTGTCCGGATCGATCGTCTGCGGGTTGCGAGTCATAACATCCCCGACCCGGGTGTCGCTGGGATCGCGCCCCTCGGCGACCACCCTGAACACCATATCGCGTTCTGTGAAGACCCCTACGAGGTGGCCGTGCTCTCCCACCCCGATGGCGCCGGCCTTATGCTTCTTCATCAGTCGAGCGGCCTCGCTCACACTGACGCTGACCGATGCCATAAGGGTACGCCGGTTTTCGATGATTTCTCTTACAGGACGATGACGCATGTGAATCCCCTAGCGAAGCTCGCCGAAAAAGGGCTGTGCGCAGGAGTTATTTTTGCAACAGGATAGCGCTTGCAGATCAAAACGTAAAACTATTGCTGTAGGTAAGTCCCACGGATGTGCCATTCGGCCGCGACCACCACCCCCCACCACGTTTCGCGAGTTGGCTAGGGCGACGTGGCCCGTTATGGCCTCCAGGGCATGAATGAGCAATGGGCGCTCCTGGGCCCCGCCAAAGGCGGCGGCATGCAATCACCTGATGCCCCGCCTTGTCTGAATCCCCGATTCCACGGTCGCCTGCAGGTTTCGATCTGCTTCACGGTGCCGCCCGCAGCGCCCGTCTTCGCCCGGCGTCCAACTCACCCTTCGGCGGTACTTTTTGGCGTTGAAGCCGCTTGGTGCTCGCCATGCGCCCATCGAGGACTTGTTCAGGTTCCTCAGGTAAAGAATGTTTGATAAACGTCAAGGCGCACGCAAACTCTATACGTATACAGTTTGCGTGGGCAGGGCCAGTTTCTCTGTTGCTGGCCGTGCAAGCTCATCGGGGACGCCCCGGTGCCGCCGGATAGATGCCTCGAAAGGAGAGACCCATGGCAGACATTACGCGTTACGACCCCTTCGCCGACGTTTCGAGTCTGTTTGACGATCTGCCCCGAGGATTTTTCCTGCGGCCGTTGAAGACTCCCGAGCTGCCGACCCGCATCAAGGTCGACGTGAAGGAAGACGAGAAGAATTACACCGTCCATGCGGAGATTCCCGGCGTAAAGAAGGAGGACATTCAAGTGTCGATCAATGGCGATCAGGTTTCGATCAGCGCCGAGGTCAAGAAGGAAACCGTAGAGAAGAAGGGCGAGCGCGTGGTCCACAGCGAGCGGTACTTCGGGCGCGTCGCCCGCTCGTTCACGCTCGGCCAAGAGGTCGACGAGGCACAGGCCAGTGCGAAATACGCGGACGGCGTCCTGGAGCTCACGTTGCCGAAGAAGGCCGCTACTGGGACGAAGAAGCTGACGATCCAATAGGTGGCAAAGGGGCAAGATTCGGTCGGTGCCTTGAGGTCGGTCGCCGGGGTTGTGACGGCAAAGGCGGCGAAGGCCAGGAGCCCGTCTGAACCTGAGCGAAAGAGGAAGCGAGCCGGTCATGGCAGTACACACACGGGCAACGGATGCGGGGCGAGCGGTCCAGTTCACAATTTTCGGCGCGCTCGACGACGGATCGGTAGGCGAAGTGCTCACGCAGTGCCGACGCTTGCCACGGGTGTCGTGGGATCATCTCGAGGTCAACCTGGTGTCAGCCGACCACCTGGACCTCAACGGACTCGAGCTTCTGCTTCTGCTGCGGGAGCGCAGTCGCGAGCGGCAGAGCCTGATCACGCTGGTGGAATGCAGTCCCGAGGTGCGGCGCCTCCTCGATATGTCGGGATTGCGCCATCATTTCTTGATCTGCGAGGGTGCCGGAGCGGTAGTGTAGCCATGGCGGCACGCAATCTATCGGGAGGTTAGAACATGTTCAAGAGCATTCTCGTGCCGACCGACGGGTCGGAAGTTTCGACAAAGGCGACCAAGCAGGCCGTTTCGATCGCGCAGGCGATGAAGGCTAAGATCGTCGGACTCCACGTGTATCCCGAATTCCACACCGTCGTCCTTTACGAATACATGGGCCCCGTGCCGATGATGAACCGGAAGGAATACGTGGCATCGGCAAAGGCAACCGCCGAAAACTATCTCTCCGCGGTCGAGAATGCAGCCAAGGCGGCGGGTGTGGGGTACGAGGGCGTGATCGTCGCGGCGGACCGCATCCACGAGGCGATCATCAAGGCCGCGAAGAGGAAGAAATGCGATCTCATCATCATGGCCTCGCACGGCAGAACCGGCGTATCGGGCTTGATACTCGGAAGCGTTACACAGAAGGTCATCAACCAATGCGGCTTGCCCGTTCTGGTGCTGCGATGAGTTCCCAGGTGACGCCGTAATCAGTTATTCGGTAAAGCTGCGGCGTAATCGGGTACTACGGATCTCGCCCGTGTCATTTTCCGCGCCCCGCCCGCGACGTGAGAAGCGACCCTGAGACTGATCGGACCAGGGCAATAGCGAGAATAGACCGTGGAGCCGCCGCTGCAGATTCTGATACGCGGGATGCTGGCGGCGGCGCTCGAGGCACAGATTCGCGAAAGGGGCTGCAAAGCCGGCGCAGTTACGTTCTTGCCCTCGTCAACTTGTCGTAACCGAGACTGCATCTGACAAGCGATGTCTGAAGAGGTCAGTTTACGTTCGTGGACGACCGGCAAAAAACGGCCACGAGCCGCCATTCGGCGTTGCTCCTCAACTGCCCCAAACCGGCCCTTCAGGGGATGCGCGACGATTGGCAATCTGCTCCACACGAGCGAAGCGAATCCACGTGCGCTGCGCGAGATCGCTCGGGGCCGTCGGACAGATGTCATCGCTGTGCAGCTGGCGAGCTGATCGCGGCGGCCCTTTTCAACGCGGATCGCTCGAGACCACGCGGCTTTCGTGCGACGCATCCTTTGGCTTACTGCTGCGGCTCACCTGGCATTCGGCGCAGAGTATCCGACGGTAGCTCACCGAAACACTCCCTGTAGGCGCGCGAGAACTCACCGAAGTGCCAGAAGCCCCAGTTGAGCGCCTCGGCCGAGACCGTGGTCGATCCCTGAGTCCCCGCCAGGAGCGCTTGGCGCACCCGGTGCAGCCTGAGCCGGATGAGATAGGTCATGGGTGTGAATCCCATGACCTCCTTAAACGCGTATTCCAACGTCCGCTCGCTGACCGCGGCGACTCTGCAGAGGTCGCTCACGTAGAGAGGATCGTCGGTATGCGATAGGGCGTAGTCCTCGGCGATCCTGACGATGAGACTGTGGGCCTGACGCGTCCGGTCGCTGCGGTCGCGCTCGACATCGTTGGCCACGCCAAGGGTCGCCAGGAGGGCTTCAAGCAATTCGAGGTGGGCGGCGACCCGCTCGCTCTTCCGCTCGTTGAACAGGGCGGGCTGGCGGGCGGCGGTGTCCACCAGTCGCTTCCCCCAGCCGAAAAGTCTGCCAACCCTTTCCGCGTCCACTTGCAGGATCTCTACGCCATGCGGCAGACGGAACTCGCTCTGGCGTTGACGGGCAGTGAGATGAGCGCTGATGTCCTGCGGCGGAAGCAGGAACGTAATGCTTTCCCAGCCGACGTCGGCAACGAATCTAGCCTCCGATTCGGGCGCCGCGATAAGCATCAGATCAGGGCGAACCGACACCCCGTTCACCGTCCCTTTCGCTTGCGGGCCAAACGTAACGTAGCCGAGCAGGCCCTTGCGGACGCTCGTACGGGTCCGAACGCGGAGGTTGGTCGAATGGAACACGACTGCAGCGGACTCCAAACGGACGATCACTCGTCGCGCCCGAAGCGGCATCGACTGAAGCTGCATCACATCCTGGTCGATCAGCTCGATACCTGCGCCGGCGGCAGTGGGGTCGCTG
>JBEVOI010000070.1:0-6131 GCA_040507665.1 Burkholderiales bacterium | reverse complement strand
GGCGACCATGTTCGTCGCGGTAGGCAGCCCCGTTGCGCGCCGGAACTCGGCCATCACCTCGCGCGCCGAGAAGACACCTTCGGCGCCGCACGGATCCTCCGCATACGCGAGCACGCCGTGCAGATCGCGGCACAGGCGGATCGCATCCTTTAGCAGCCAGCCGCCGTTCGGGTCAAGGGTGACGCGTGCCTTGGGGAAGCGTTCGTGGATCGCCCGGATCGCCTCGACCTCTTCCTCCCCACGCAGCACCCCACCCTTCAGCTTGAAGTCGTTGAAGCCGTAGCGGGCATGGCTTACCTCCGCGAGGCGCGCGACCGCTTCGGGTGTCATCGCCTCTTCGTTGCGCAGCCGGAACCATTCTTCATCGGCATCCGGTTCGCTGCGGTATTCGAGCTTGGTGCGACGCCGATCCCCGATGTAGAAGAGATAGCCGAGCATCTCCACCGCGTCGCGCTGCTGCCCCTCGCCCAGCAACGCCGCCACCGGTACGCCGAGGAACTGTCCGAGCAGATCGAGCAGCGCGGCTTCGAGCGCAGTGACGGCGTGGATGGTGATGCGCAGGTCGAAGGTCTGCAGCCCGCGTCCAGCAGCGTCGCGATCGGCGAACTGCCGCCGCACGCTGTTGAGGATGTGATGGTAGTTTCCCGTCGACTGGCCGACGACAAGCGGGCGTGCATCCTCGAGCGTCTGCTGGATCTTCTCCCCGCCCGGGACTTCCCCGACGCCCGTATTGCCGGCGCTGTCCTTCAGGATGACGATATTGCGGGTGAAGAACGGCCCGTGGGCACCGCTCAGATTCATGAGCATACTGTCGTGGCCCGCAACCGGAACCACGCGCATTTCCGTGACGACGGGGGCGCCGCGCGTTCCGGCTTGAGCTTGCGATGGGGACATCATGAATCTCCAAATAGTGTAGAAAGTAGGCAACTAGTCCACGGGGATCTTTCCGGTCTCGACCACGTTCTTCCAGCGTGTGTATTCCACGTCCCGCGACAAAGTCAGCGACGGTTGGCCTTGCGCCACGCGTCGAATTCGGCGCGGGTCTCCGGGGTCGCCGGATACAGCCCGATGACAGCCCGGCCTTTCATCACTTCTTCCGTCACAAAATCCTCGTACGCGGTCATCTCGACTGCCTCGTCGGCGATTTCATCGGCCAGATGGGCCGGTAACACCACCACGCCGTCCCCATCCCCGACCAGCACGTCGCCGGGAAACACCGGGGCATCGCCACACCCGATCGGCACGTTGATGTCGAGCGCCTGATGGAGCGTCAGGTTGGTCGGGGCGGACGGGCGCTGGTGGTAGGCGGGCATCGCCAGTCGGGCGATCTCGGCCGCATCCCGGAAGCCGCCGTCAGTGACGACACCGGCGCAGCCGCGCTTCATCAGGCGGGAGATCAGGATCGAGCCGGCGGAGGCGGCGCGCGCATCCTTGCGGCTGTCCATGACCAGGACGGCGCCGGGCGGACAAGTGTCAACGGCCACTCGCTGCGGGTGCTTGGGATCCTGGAAGATGGTGATCGGATTGAGGTCCTCGCGCGCCGGTATGTAGCGCAGCGTGAAGGCTTCGCCAACCATCGTCGAGCCATTTGGGTTGAGAGGGTGCACGTCTTGAATGGCTTGATTCCTGAGGCCGCGCTTGTACAGGCAGGTCATCAACGTAGCTGTGCTAACGGTCTTGAGCTTGGCGCGCGTGGCTTCGCTCAGGCTGGACTTGGAGGGCATCAGTGGTCTCCTGGGTTGGTATCCGCGAACAAGTAAGATCAGTCGGCGGTGATCTTTCCGGTCTGGATCACGTTCTTCCAGCGCGCCAGCTCCTGCGTCAGGAACTGTGCGAACTGTTCCGGTGTATTCGCGACGATCTCGAATCCCTGGTCGGTCAACTTCTTCTTGATCTCCGGATCGTTCAGGGCTTCCACGAGGCCAGCATGCAGCTTGTCTTTCACGTCCTTCGGCATCCCCTTGGGTCCGGCCACGGCCTGCCACGAATAGACCTCGAGATCCTTGACCCCCGCCTCGGCCATCGTCGGGACGTTGGGCAGAACCGCGGAGCGCTTGTCACCGGTCATCGCCAGCCCACTTAGCTTGCCGGCCTTGATATGGCTGACCACGACGTTGATGTTCTGAAACGAGGCGTCGGCATGTCCGCCGATCACGTCCTGAATGGCCGGTGCGCCCCCCTTGTAGGGGACGTGGAGCCCGGTAGTCCCCGTCTTCTGCCAGAAGAGCGCGGCGGTGAGGTGATCGGAGGACCCGGCGCCGGACGAGGCGAACGTGACCTTGTTCGGATTCTTCTTCAAATAGTCAATAAACTCGGCCACGGTCTTGGGCGGAAACTGCGGGTTCGTGATGAGCACGTTGGGCGCACGAACCGCGACGGTGAGCAGATCGAAGTCCTTCGCGGGATCGTAGGGGAGCTTCCGCTGCAGGAACGGATTAGTCGCGAAGACGCCGATCGAAGCCACCAGGATCGTGTAGCCATCGGGCGCAGCGCGCTTGACGAAGGCCGCACCGATGGCGCCGGTGGCGCCGGGCTTGTTCTCCACCACGAAGGGCTTGCCCAGCCTCTCTTGGAGCTTCCCCGCCAGCATGCGGGCTATCGTGTCCGTCGAGCCGCCCGCCGGGAACGGGACGATGACCGTCACGGGCTTTTCCGGATACGCCGCATGCACCGGGGCGGAGAGGGCGATGCTCGCCAAGAACAGGGAAAGTAGCTTCAGGACCTTCATGTGTTGCCTCCGATTTGTGCGAGCGCGGTATTGATCGTTGTAACAAGGCGAAGCGTTCCAGAGAGGCTCGTTGAATCACCCGGGATTCAGGTAGACGGTCTTCACCGTGGCCAGTCGCCACCTCGAAGTCTCTGGAGTCCAGAGGCGCTCTGCCAATTGAAGGTCGGAGGCCGAGCGACGTAACTGTGCCCGGCACATCACAGAAGGCCGAGTTGGCGCGCCTTGGCGACCGCCGCAGTGCGGTTGCGCACCCGCAGTTCGCGGTAGATCTGGTGCAGGTGCCACTTCGTGGTCCCGACCGTGATCGACCGCCGCTCGGCGATCTCTTGATTGGTGAGTCCGCGACTGAGTTGTCGAACGATCTCGACCTGGGTCTTGCTCAGGAACTCGCGCACGCCTGGATCCTCCTCCCCTGAAGATTGTCTGGACACGCATCATGCTTCAAGTGCCCATGGCGTGGCGCCATGGTCTGCCATGATCTCGTGGCGGAAGCGCGCATTTCTGGAGACGCGTCTCCCAGCAGCCGGACCTCTCGGGGAAGGCTCACTCTAGGCCGACGCAAACAATCCGTCACCTATCCAAAGTTAGGGTTCGAGGGGCTGGATTCCGGTCCGGGTTGCGGACATCGGCAGGATGCCGCGCTCGCGAGCCTTGGCCACTGCTTCGGTGCGGTTACGAGCCTGCAGTTTCTCGAAGACCTGATGCAGGTGCCACTTCACCGTGCCGACCGCAATTGCAAGTTTGGCCGCGATCTCGTCATTGGAGAGACCGAAGTCCACCAGGGTCAGAATGGCCACTTCCGCTCTCGTCAAGGCATCCACTGGAAAAGAAAACTCTGATTGCCTGCACCCGTTTGCCACGCTCGCGCTCCTCTGAAGTTTTCGTATGATAGCGCTATCATTACTGGCGTGCAAGCGGTTTTTTGCGTCGTCTGTCACTCTGATTTAAGTTATAGTACTATCGTCTTGATCACAATCGTATATATGAATATTTTTATTGTGAAGTTAGCGTGTGAATGGTGGCGACTTCATCGGATGACAGCGATGGCTCAATCCACGACATCCCCGTTGACCATGAGCGTGGCTCCGGCCAAGCTAGAGAGAGCTGATATGAGCTTCAGGTCAGGCCAGTGTCCATGTGCGTGCGGCTCCCCTACTCTCCCTGAACATCCCCTCCCGCCGGCGATTTGGCCAGCGGTAGATTCTCGCGGAGTCTCGCCGGGCGTTCTTCCTGTGGACTTGTATCATTAGCAGGACCACCACTTCCGCGCCAACGACCGCTCACGCTGCCCATGTCCCGTTCTATCGTTCCCCGCACCGGCCGCAAGGCCCTCCAGAAGGAGTCCCCTGCCAGCCCTCCGGCGGTTGCTCGGGCTTCGACTCGATCCACCGGGAGCGTGACCCTGGGTGATGTCGCCAAGCTCGCAGGGGTCTCCCCGATCACCGTCTCACGCGTGCTCAACCGCCCGGAGCTGGTGACGGCGGACACGATCGAGCATGTCCAGCAGGTGATCGCACGGACCGGATACGTGCCCAATCTGCTGGCTGGCGGGCTTGCATCGCGCCGCAGCCGGCTCGTCGCCGCTATCGTCCCGCAGATCGCGCATTCGATGTTCGTCGAGACCATCCAGAGCCTGACCGATCGATTGGGAGAAGCAGGGTACCAAGTGTTGCTCGGGCTGTCGGGGTATTCGGAGACCCGCGAGGAAGACCTGCTCACAGCCATTCTCAGCCGGCGCCCCGACGCCATCTACCTCACCGGCATCAATCACTCGGCCGAGAGCCGTCGCCGTTTGCTGGCAGCCAGGATTCCGGTCGTGGAAACATGGGATCTCACGCCGACGCCGCTCGATATGCTGGTCGGCTTCTCGCACGAGAAGGTGGGAGAGGCCGCCGCCGAGTTTCTCTTTGGCCAGGGCTACCGGCGATTCGGGCTGGTGTGGGCCGACGACGAGCGTGCGGCCCTGCGGCGGCGAGGCTTCCTGTCGGTGCTCGCCGGGCATGGGATCACGGAGGTGCCGACGAGTATCGTGCCATCCCCATCGACGTTGCGGCGGGGACGCGAAGGGCTAAGCCGGCTCTTAGAGAGCCTCCTTCGTCCGGACGCCGTTTTCTGCAGTTCGGATGCCCTCGCGCAGGGCGTACTTGCGGAAGCTCAGGCGCGCGGTCTATCCGTCCCGGGAGAGCTCGCCATCATGGGCTTCGGCGATCTGGACTTCGCCGCCCACACATATCCATCGCTTTCGACCGTGCGCATCGATCGTCCAGCGATCGGCCGCAAGGCCGCCGAGGCACTGCTCGCCCGGATCAACGGTGAGGAAGTGCCAGAGAAGGTAATCGACGTCGGGTTCGAGCTGATCGAGCGGGAAAGTACCTGACGCTGATTGGCCAAGGGCACAAATGAAAACGCCGCCCCGAAGATGACCTTCTCGGGGCGGCGTCTGATCGTCTTTTCCGAAGCCAGCTACTCGACTTTCACGTTTGCGTCCTTGACGAGCTTCGCGAACTTGTCCGTTTCGCTCTTGATCTGAGCGGCCATCTGCTCGGGCGTATCGCCGACCGGCTCAGCTCCAAGCTCGGCGAAGCGCTTCTTGACGTCGGGCATGTTCAGGATCTTGACGATTTCGTCATGGAGCTTGGCCACGATCTCCTTGGGCGTCCCCGCCGGCACGAGCACACCATACCAGGATGCGATGTCGAAGCCACTGAGTCCCGCTTCCGAAAGCGTGGGCACATCGGGGAGTGCAGTCGAGCGTTTCGCGGTGGCCACGGCCAGCGGCTTCAGCTTACCGGTCTTGATGTAAGGGAGCACTGGAGTCACGGTATCGAAGCTCATCGAGACCTGTCCACCTAGAAGATCGGTCGTCAAAGGCCCGCTGCCCTTGTACGGAACGTGACCGATATCGGTACCCGCCATCAAGTTGAATTGCGTGCCGATGAGGTGTTGAGCAGTGCCGTTCCCGTTCGAGCCATAGGTCAACTTGCCTGGATTGGCCTTCGCATAGTCGATTAATTCCTTCACCGATTTTGCGGGAACGGACGGATTCACCACCAAGACATTGGGCACCACGGCGACGATGGTGACCGGCGCCAAGTCCTTCTGAAAGTTGTAGGGAAGCTTCTTGTAGACGCTGGGCGCGATGGTATGGTGAACCGCGCCCATCAACAGTGTGTAGCCGTCCGGTGCCGCCTTGGCGACCATGTTGGCACCGATGGTGGCGCCTGCGCCGCCGCGGTTGTCTACAACGACCGGCTGTCCCCAGGCTTGCGATAGCTTCTGTCCGATGGTGCGCGCCAAGGCGTCCGTCGTGCCCCCCGCCGGGAACGGAACGATCAAGGTGATGGGTTTGCTGGGATAAGCCTGCGCCAAGGCATTGCCCGTGGTGACGAGCAGCACCGCGCCT